>NZ_JBICUR010000005.1:0-507271 GCF_043198355.1 Streptomyces sp. NPDC048825 | reverse complement strand
GTGGGGGGGGGGCCGGGGGGGGGGGGGGGGGGGGGGGGGCGGCGGGGGGGGGGGGGGGGGGGGGGGGGGGGGGGGGGCCGGGCCCCCCCCCGCGCCAGTGTGCACTGAGCCATGGGTACGGGGGGAACCCCGGCTCGTGCGCCAGCCGATGACCAGTCGGCTCACTTAATACTGCGCTGCCGCGGCCGAAAGTGTCACACCCTGCGGGCCAGACCTCTGAAGGCGTACGAAAACGCAGGTCAGAGCCGCGATGGAGTCGAGCACAGCGGAGTCGCGCCGTCCCCTGAGGCCAGGGTCGACGTCTCCTCGCCGGGGGTGGTCCCCTAGGCGGAGGTGGTGGTGAGGGCGGGGGCGGCGCGCTGGACGTCGCTGGTCGGGGCGTCGGTGGCCTGGGTTATTTCGCCCGGCTCTTCGTCCTTGCCCTTCCCGTGCTTGCCGCCCTTCCCTCCCTTCCCGTTTTTCCCGTTCTTGCCGTTCTTCCCGCCGCCGTTGTGGGCCCCGTCGTCGGAGTCGTCGGCGTCGTCGGAGTCGCCGTTGCCCTGGCCGTTCCCCTCGGGCGCCGCGTTGTCCCGGTCCTGGGACTGCGCGAGGACGTTCGTGCAGTACTGCCGTACGCGCTCGGGCCCGTTCGCCGCTTCCTCCAGGCTGCGCCTGCGGTCGGGGCTGAGTTTCTTGCCGTCACGGACGTCCCGACAGGCGGCGGTGATCTTCTGCCACCACTCCGCGGAGCGCGCCTCATTGCCGGCGTCGCCCGCTCCGGGCCGCGAGGGCGTGCTCCCCGGCGCTTCCTTGCGTGCGTCGCCGCCGGTGTCCGGAGCCGAGGGAGAGCCGTCGCCGGTTGAACCGCCTGTGTCGCCGTCCCGATCCGGGACGTCAGGGGCGCCGCCCCGCGTCTCGCCGGGGGACGGAGTGATCAGCGGACGCTTCGGGGTAGCGGGCGCGGTCACCGTCGCTCCGGGTTCCGGATCGTCGTCGGTGAACGGCAGCACTCCGGCCGTGGCGACCATCGCTGCCCCGCCGAGCATCCCGGCGGCCAGCGTGGCGGCGAGCCCGTAACGCACCGGACGGGCCACGCGGGACGGACCGCGACGACCCGCCGAGGCGCGGCCGAGTCGGACGAGTCCCGCGTCGGCGGAGGTGGCCGTGTGCGAATGGCCGCGGTGCCCGAGGCTCGCGTGTTCGCCGTCCCGGGCGGCCTGCGCCTTGCGGAAGGCGGCCATGGCATTGGCCTCGCCCGGGAGTTCCGCGCTGCTCAGCGGGGGTTCGGCGGTCAGCGCGCCCAGCGCGCGGACGAGCCGGTCGGCCTGGTCGCGCTTGTCGGCGTCGACGGTTTCGAGTGGCTCTCCGCGCAGGAGTCGTTCCGCGGTAGTGCGGTCCAACCACTTGTACTGCTCGTCGGCCATCACATGTCCTTCTGCGTCCGCGAACGCATATGCGTCACACCTGCGGACGACACCGCGTCGCTGCGCGGCTCTCTTTGTGGGGGTACGGCACTCAGTGCGCCGGTGGATTCCGGATCCGCGCCGAGCAGCTCCGCGAGCCGCTTCAGACCGCGGTGCGCCGCCGTGCGGACGGCTCCCGGGCGCTTGCCCAGCGTCTCGGCGGCGGTCTTCGCGTCGAGGCCTACGACAACGCGTAGTACGACGGCCTCCGCCTGATCCTGCGGGAGCTGGGCTATGAGGGACAGGGTGTTGCCGGTGGCGAGCGCCTCGATGGCCTCACCGGCGGTGTCGGACTCGGCCGCCCGCCCGGTGAGCTCGGTCTCGTCGCCGCCGATCGCGGGGCGCCGGCCGCGCATCCGTATGTGGTCCAGGGCGCGGTTGCGGGCGATCCGGGCCGCCCAGCCGCGGAAGCGGTCCGCGTCTCCGCTGAAGCGTTCGAGGTCGCGCGCGATCTGCAGCCAGGCCTCTGATGTGACGTCCTCGGCGTCCAGGTCGCCGACCAGCGTCCGTACGTACCCCAGCAGCCGTGGATGCACGGCCCGGTACACAGTCCGGAACGCGGTCTCGTCTCCGTCCTGTGCCGCAAGCACCGCGGCGGTCAGCTCCGCGTCGTCCCCCAGCACGCGCGCCCCTTTTTGCGCCTAAGCCGGCGCCGCTCTCGCGGACCGGGTTCTCGCCGTCGTGGTTCCTCAAGTTGTTGGATGCGGTCCTGCCCCGCATCCGGCGCGAAATGCACGGTACGGCCAGAAAGCGTCTGTCGTCCATGCGCGTACAACGTACTAGCAAGCCTTGCCGCGCCGAGGTGTGACAGAAAACGCACCCTCGGCGCTGTAGAGAGTACGGGTCGCCGCGCGGCCCGTGCCGCGCGACGGTCGGGGCCTCTCCTGTGGGGGGTGGCGGCCCCGGCCGTTGCCATCGGCCATGGTCACGTTGCCGTCGCAGACGCCGGGCCATGTTGTTCTCCGGGCATCTCTGGGCGCATCGCCGCAGTTCGCCGGGCATATCGCCACATCAGATCAGTGTCGGATCAGTTCTTCGGGCCTTGGGTGGGGCCGCCGCCGGGGTTCTTCGGGGGTATGGCCGCCTTGCCGGACTTGCTCGGCTCGGCCGGCTTGTTCGAAGCGGCCGGCCTTTCACCCGTACGGGGGTACGGGGAGCCCGGCTTCTTGACCGGCCGGCCGGAGGGCCCGGTCTCTTCGTCCCGGGCTGACGGCGGACGGTCGGAGGGTGTGGCGGAGAAGCCGTCCCGCTGGCCGGGCGTGGCGGCGGGATCCTCCGCAGTCCGGTCCGGCGCGCTCCTCGAGGGCCGCGGTACGCCGCCGTCGTCGTCCGACGTGCCGACCGAGCCGATCGACGCGAGGGCCACCCCGCCGAGGGTCACGCTCGTCACCAGCGCGGCCAGCGTCGCCCGCAGCGAACGCCCGAGCCTCCGGTGGGCCCGTGGCCGCCAGTCGTCCCGCCGCCGGGTGCGCGCACCGTGGGCTCCCGTCTGGCGTGCGGTGCGGTAGGCGGCGCGGGCGCGGTCCTCGGCGCCCGGGTCGAGCGAGTCGGCGCGTACGGCGGCGGCGAGGAGGTCCTCAAGGGTGGGGGCGTCGCGTCGTTCACCCATGTCCGAGTCCACCCTTACCCAAAGATCGCATGCCGTTCATCCCGACTCCCCCAGCGTCCTGGGGCCGTCATCCGTCACACCTTCTGCACCCAACTGACGAGAGAGGGTCTTCAAACCCCGGTATGAGGCGGTACGTACCGCTCCGGGGCGTTTGCCCAGCACGCGCGCCGCGGCGGGACCGTCCAGGCCCACCACGACCCGCAGCAGTACGGCCTCTGCCTGGTCGCGCGGCAGTCGCGACACCAGCTCCAGGGCGTACTCCGTGGAGATGGACTCCAGTGCCTGGTCGTGCGTGTTGTGTACGCCCGGGAGTTCCAGGACGTCCTGTTCCAGTACGGATGGCCGCGGCCGGGTCTTCTGCCGCCGCAGATGGTCGAGCGCCCGGTGCCGGGCGATGGTCGCGGTCCAGCCGCGGAATCCGGCCCCGTCCCCGCGGAACCGCCCCAGATCCCGGGCGATCTCCAGCCAGGCGTCCGAGGCCACGTCTTCCGCGTCGTCGCCGACAATGCCGCGCAGATAGCCGAGCAGTCCGGGCTGCACCAGCCGGTACGCGACCGAGAAGGCATCCTCGTCCCCCTCCTGCGCCCGCGCGACGGCCATGCCCAGTTCCCCGTCGGCCGCCTGCCCGCGGCGGGGTTTGCCTCCCTGGCCCAACACTGTCCTCGTTCGCACCGAGTTCGCACCGAGATCCGCGCCACGCGCCATGGATCGCCTCGAGGGCGTGCCCTCCAAGGCGATCAGCGCCGGGACGTCCAGAAATGTCACAGCGGCACGAACGTGAGGCAGCCTCTCGGTCCCCTCTCAGACCCGCCCGCGGGCCCGCCGCGACACGACCGCGCGCAAGACGCGCCGCCCCTCCGTCGACAGGTCCAGAGCCTGCCGCAGATTCGCGGCGCCGCCGCCCGACAGCAGTTCCAGGATGGCGACCTGGCGGCGCAGTTCGGCGGCGACGAGGGGCGACATGTGCTGCGTACGGCCCTCGCGGCGGGCCGACACCGAGGACGCGCCGTCGTCCGCCGCGTCCAGCAGGCGGTGGACCTGGAGGGCGGCTACGGAGCAGGCGTCGGCCCATGCGCGCAGGTTTTCGGCGGAACGCTCCACGGGCGCGGCGTCGAGCATGCGACGGGCGAGCGTGGCGGCTTCGCCCTCGGCGGAGACGTCGCCCTCAGGAGTCTGGGAGGCTTCCAGCTCCGCCCGGGCCCGCGCCACGCGCTCGCCCCAGTCCTCGGCCTCCGCGCCCTCGGCGAGGCTCGCCCACAACGGGCGCAGCACCTCGTCGTCACCACCCAGCAAGGGTATGCAGCGGTCCAGACATGCCAGACCGCTGGCGGCAAGACCGCGCTCGTCGGCCTGAGCGATCAGTTCCACCAGGCTCATCCACGCCTCCCTACGGTGGGGCGCCTCTTGTTGCGGAGCCCGCACTTCCCCTTACTGCGTCCTCCGTGGCCGGAACGTCACAGTGCGGAGTGGCCGAATCTCGCCGGGTCTCAGCTGCGCATCACCCCGAGCCGGTCCAGGAACTGGAAGAAGAGCATCTCGGCGGACGGTTCCGCGTCCGCGGTGAACACCTCGAGAAGCTGCTCCTCCTCCGCCGTACGGCCCGACTCGGCGGCCCAGGCCACGGCCCGCTCCGCGGCGTCGCGCGGCTCCAGGAAGTAGTCCTCGACCGTCAGCCCGTTCTCGGCGCCCCCCAGATACCCGGCCATGGCGTCCCGCGCCAGGCAACTCGTCCACGCCCCGCTTTCCGGAGCGGCGGCCTCGACGACCACACACTGGCTGTCCATGACGTACCCGAAGAGCGCGGGCGCGCCCGTCTCCTCGGCGAGGTGGCTCATGTTCCCGACATCACCGGTGCCGTCCTCGATCGGGTACTCCCACACCTGCCAGCCGTCGTCGACCCTCTCGTGCAGCGTCAGGCCCTTGGCCTCCGACAACGCGTCCAGCTCGGCGAGCGGCGACTCGCTCCTGCCGACGACGTAGTACCCCCAGTAACCCATTCCGGCTCCCCCCGGCGTTGCAGTTCAACTCGGCCCCAACGTCATCACAGTCGTACGGCCGTTCGCTACCGAAACGGTCAACTCATCCCAACCGCACCGACTCGACGTCAGCCCAGCTTCTGCGCCAGTCCGGTGAACTCGCCCCACGACGCCCCCGGCTTCCGCGGATCCCACAGCTTCTGTCCCAGCGCCAGCAGCGGCATACGGATCCCCGCGGCCACCTGGTCCTGGGTCTGGGAGTTCGCCAGATCGCACCAGACCGCGAAGGAGCCACCGAGGATCTGGTCGTCGTACTCCTGGGAGACCGGAGTCGTGCCGCGCAGGACGAGGGGCGTCCACTGCTCGTAGATGCGCTGCCCGGTGGGGTAGACGAACTGGTTGGGCTGACCGAGGACGTAGTAGAGGAACTCGTCGTTGTAGTTGATCACCTCGCGGCCCGCCCGCAGGTACTCGGTGGGCTGGCGGGCGCCGATCTCCTTGCCCGTCCAGTACGCGACCTGGATGTCGTCGGCGGCCTGGACGGCACCCCCGGGGAAGAAGCCGTCGTTCCAGGCCCGCGTCGTCCGGTCGTGCCCGCGCATCAGCCCGGCGCGGTCGTTGAGCCATCCGGTCGCCAGGTCCGCGACGCCCGCGTTCGCCCCGTACTTCTTCTGCGCGGCCGCGGCCAGCTGCGGATACGTCGCCTCGGGGTTCGAGACCATCAGCGCCCGGTACTCGTCGGCGCCGAGGTGCCAGTAACGCCCGGGGAACAACTCCGCGTACTCGTTCAGCAGCTCGTCCACGAGGTCCGCCGCCGCGGGCTTGGAGATGTCGACGGCTCCCTGCGTGGCCACGCCGTTCACGTTGCGCAGCTGGAGATCGGGGTGCGCGTCGAGCACCGCGCCGAGGTGGCCCGGCGAGTCGATCTCGGGGACGACGGTGATGTGCCGGCTCTCGGCGAGATCGAGGATGCGGCGCACCTCGGCCTTGGTCAGATGCTGCTCCGACACGACCTCGGGGTGCTTGTCGGACTCGATCCGGAAGCCCTGGTCGTCGGAGAAGTGCAGCCCGAGCTGGTTGTACTTCAGATCCCCCAGCTCACGGATCCGGTCCTCGATCCACCCGGCCGTGAAGTGCTTGCGCGCGATGTCCAGCATGAACCCGCGCTGCGGCTTGGCCGGACTGTCGCGTACGACCCCCTCGGGCGCGGCACCGTCCGCACGCACCGCCTGCTTCAGGGTGCGCGTCCCGTAGAACACGCCCGCTTCCGCCGGCCCGCTGACCCGCACCCGCCCGTCGTTGACGGCCATCGTGTACGACTCGGCTCCGGCGTCCTCGTCGGTGAGGGCCAGCTGTACATCCCCGGCGCGGGCGTCGCCCGTCCCCGCGTACGTGAGCTTCAGCTCCCCGGCGAGCAGCCGCCCCTCGTCCGCGAGGCCGGCGTCGTTCACGACCACGCGGCCCGTGTCGGCCGGACGCCAGCCGGGTCCGCGGGCGGGGGTGTGCTCGCGTACGGCCGGGATCGTACGAGGCGTCGTCGACATCGGATACGTACGACTGGGCGATGGCGAGGCCGCGGGCGGGTCGGTGGGCTGCTGTGTCATCGGCGCGCCGTTGCCCCCGCTCGGCCACAGGGAGACCGTCAGGGCCGTGGCTCCCGCCACGGCCACTCCGGTCACGACCATCAGCGGCCTCCGGCTCCTGACCAGCTGGGGCCTCCGGCCCCTCGTCGCCCGGCGCCCACGCCCGTTCACCACAGATCACCCAATCAATTGCCCTGCCTGTCCCCCCGCGAACCTAGGCCCTCAGCTCATCACGCCACCGTCCACCACACGATCCGAAACTCTGCCGTCCGGGTGAAATTCGGGCATCCCTCGGACAGCTTCGGTCGCACCTCGATAGCGTGAATGTCACATCTCACACTTGATCCACTCCCGAATCAGCGTGACGCCCCCACGGGAGCTTCACCGAACCGCCGAGGAACCCACGCTGCCTGCGCACCGTCCTTCTCGCCACCCGGGGCAGGTCGTCGCCCTGCCCGGGCAGACCCGCTCCAGACCGAGCCCCACAGGCCTGGAGCGGTTCAACGCCGCACCCGCGGACACGGCCGAACGGGCCCTGATCGCCTGCTGCGGCAGCCACCGCTGGGCCCGCCGCCTCGCCGCCCACCGCCCCTACCCGGACCTGGCCTCCCTGCTCGCCGCGGCCGACGAGGCGGCGTACGACCTGACCCCGGCCGACCTCTCCGAGGCCCTGGCCCGCGAGCCCCTCCCCCACATCCCCGCCGACGCCCACTCCGCGGCCCACACAGCCCTGAGGGCAGCCCACGCCGCGTACGAGGCCCGCTTCGGCCACCTGTTCGTCATCTGCCTGGACGACATGCCTCCCGAGGAGACCCTCGACCAGGCACTCGACGCCATCCGGTCACGTTTGGCAAACGATCCCGAGGAGGAACGTTGCCTCACGGCGGATGAGCTCCGCCGTCTGGCAAAGGGCCGCTTGACACGTATGGCCCGCACAGGAGCGCCCCTTTAGGGGCGCGGGGCAGTGACATCAGCGGCTCCGCCGCGGGCGCGAGCAGCCCACAACCAACCCGCACCCGGCAACGAACCAGTCGCCCCGCCCCGTAAGCCACCCTCCCCCGGCGGGTAGCCGTCCGCTGCCTTTTTGATCACATCGGGTAGGCCCGCTGTAAGCATCCCGACAGCACGTCGCTACGATGGCCAGGGCCGGTGGACCGTACCCGGCCGGGCCCGACCGACAGCACAAGCCGGCGCGGCCCCAATCCCCGCTCCCGGAGGAACTTCCGTGCCGGCTGGAACGCTGTACCGCGGCCGGGAAGGAATGTGGTCCTGGGTGGCTCATCGAGTCACCGGCGTCCTCATCTTCTTCTTCCTGTTCGTACACGTGCTGGACACCGCTCTCGTACGTGTCTCCCCCGAGGACTACGACAACGTCGTAGCCACCTACAAGACGCCGATCGTCGCGCTGCTGGAGTACGGCCTCGTCGCCGCGATCCTCTTTCACGCGCTCAACGGTCTGCGGGTCATCGCCGTCGACTTCTGGTCCAAGGGCCCGCGCTACCAGAAGCAGATGCTCTGGACGGTCGTGGGTATCTGGGTCGTGCTGATGATCGGGGCGCTGTACCCGGTTCTCGGCCACGCCGTCCGCGAAGTCTTCGGGAGCTGAGCCTGATGTCCACTACTGAGAAGTCCGCCGCCTCCGGCATCGGCCCCATCGAGGGCGCGGGCGAGCTGGCGTACAGCGTCGACAACCCGGCGCCCTACATCGAGGCGCCGCGGCAACGCACCAAGAAGACCCCGAAGTCGACCCGTGGCAACTTCGAGATGGCCGCATGGCTGTTCATGCGGCTGTCCGGCATCGTCCTGGTCGTCCTGGTCATCGGCCACCTGCTGATCCAGCTCGTCCTCGACGGCGGCGTCTCCAAGATCGGCTTCGCCTTCGTGGCCGGCCGCTGGGCCTCCCCCTGGTGGCAGACCTGGGACCTCGCCATGCTGTGGCTGGCGATGCTGCACGGCGCCAACGGCCTGCGCACGATCATCAACGACTACGCGGAGCGGCCGAACACCCGGCTGTGGCTCAAGGGCCTGCTCTACACCGCCACGGTGTTCACCATCCTGCTGGGCACGCTGGTGATCTTCACCTTCGACCCGAACATCCGCTAGATCCGGGGCTACGAGACTCATGAAGATCCACAAGTACGACACCGTCATCGTCGGCGCGGGTGGCGCCGGCATGCGCGCCGCCATCGAGTCGACGAAGCGCAGCCGGACCGCGGTGCTGACCAAGCTCTACCCGACCCGCTCCCACACGGGCGCCGCGCAGGGCGGTATGGCCGCCGCGCTGGCGAACGTGGAGGAGGACAACTGGGAGTGGCACACCTTCGACACGGTCAAGGGCGGTGACTACCTGGTCGACCAGGACGCCGCCGAGATCCTGGCGAAGGAGGCCATCGACGCCGTCCTCGACCTGGAGAAGATGGGCCTGCCGTTCAACCGGACCCCGGGCGGCACCATCGACCAGCGCCGCTTCGGCGGCCACTCCCGCAACCACGGCGAGGCCCCGGTCCGCCGGTCCTGCTACGCGGCGGACCGCACCGGCCACATGATCCTCCAGACGCTGTACCAGAACTGCGTGAAGGAGGGGGTGGAGTTCTTCAACGAGTTCTACGTCCTGGACCAGCTGATCACCGAGGTCGACGGCATCAAGCGGTCGGCGGGCGTGGTCGCGTACGAGCTGGCCACCGGCGAGATCCACGTCTTCCAGGCGAAGGCCGTGATCTACGCCTCCGGCGGCACCGGCAAGTTCTTCAAGGTGACGTCGAACGCGCACACCCTCACCGGTGACGGCCAGGCGGCCTGCTACCGGCGCGGACTGCCGCTGGAGGACATGGAGTTCTTCCAGTTCCACCCGACCGGCATCTGGCGCATGGGCATCCTCCTGACGGAGGGCGCCCGCGGTGAGGGCGGCATCCTGCGCAACAAGGACGGCGAGCGCTTCATGGAGAAGTACGCGCCCGTCATGAAGGACCTCGCCTCGCGTGACGTCGTCTCCCGGTCCATCTACACCGAGATCCGGGAGGGCCGCGGCTGCGGCCCCGAGGGCGACCACGTCTACCTGGACCTGACCCACCTGCCGCCGGAGCAGCTCGACGCCAAGCTCCCGGACATCACCGAGTTCGCCCGTACGTACCTCGGCATCGAGCCGTACACGGACCCGATCCCGATCCAGCCCACCGCGCACTACGCGATGGGCGGCATCCCGACGAACGTCCAGGGCGAGGTGCTGGCCGACAACACCACGGTCGTACCCGGCCTGTACGCGGCCGGCGAGGTCGCCTGCGTGTCCGTGCACGGCGCCAACCGGCTCGGCACCAACTCGCTGCTCGACATCAACGTCTTCGGCAAGCGGGCCGGCATCGCCGCCGCCGAGTACTCCGCGAAGAACGACTACGTCGAGCTTCCCGAGGACCCGGCGGCGTTCGTGCAGGAGCGGGTCGAGATGCTGCGCGACGCCACGGGCAACGAGCGGGTCTCGGACATCCGCCGCGAGCTGCAGGACTGCATGGACGCCAACGTGATGGTGTTCCGCACCGAGCAGACGATCAAGACGGCGGTCGAGAAGATCGCCGAGCTGCGGGAGCGCTACCTGAACGTCTCGGTCCAGGACAAGGGCAAGCGGTTCAACACCGACCTCCTGGAGGCCATCGAGCTGGGCAACCTGCTCGACCTCGCCGAGGTCATGGCCGTCTCCGCGCTGGCCCGCAAGGAGTCGCGCGGCGGTCACTACCGCGAGGACTACCCGAACCGCGACGACGTCAACTTCATGCGCCACACCATGGCGTACCGCGAGGTGGGCGACGACGGCACCGAGACCGTCCGTCTCGACTACAAGCCGGTCGTCCAGACCCGCTACCAGCCGATGGAGCGTAAGTACTGATGGCAACCCCGACCCTCGACAAGGAAGACGCCAAGCCCGAGCCGGGCTTCGCCGACTCCCCGTACATCACGGTCACCTTCCGGATCCGCCGCTTCAACTCGGAGGTCTCCGCGGAGGCGGCCTGGGAGGACTTCCAGGTCGAGATCGACCCGAAGGAGCGCGTCCTCGACGCGCTGCACAAGATCAAGTGGGACATCGACGGGACGCTGACGTTCCGCCGTTCCTGCGCGCACGGCATCTGCGGCTCGGACGCCATGCGGATCAACGGCAAGAACCGTCTCGCCTGCAAGACGCTGATCAAGGACATCAACCCGGAGAAGCCCATCACGGTCGAGGCCATAAAGGGCCTGACGGTCCTGAAGGACCTGGTCGTGGACATGGACCCGTTCTTCCAGGCGTACCGCGACGTGATGCCCTTCCTGATCACGAAGGACACGAACGAGCCGACGCGCGAGCGTCTGCAGTCCGCCGAGGACCGTGAGCGCTTCGACGACACGACGAAGTGCATCCTGTGCGCCGCCTGCACGTCCTCGTGCCCGGTGTTCTGGAACGACGGCCAGTACTTCGGCCCGGCCGCCATCGTCAACGCCCACCGCTTCATCTTCGACTCGCGTGACGAGGCCGGTGAGCAGCGGCTGGAGATCCTCAACGACAAGGACGGCGTGTGGCGTTGCCGCACGACGTTCAACTGCACGGACGCCTGTCCGCGCGGTATCGAGGTCACCAAGGCGATCCAGGAAGTGAAGCGGGCGCTGATCACGCGCCGCTACTGAGTTCTGCCGAGTTCGCCTGCTCGGGCACTCGCACGAGGGCCCCGTCTCCCACTGGGAGACGGGGCCCTCGGCGTACTGCGGGCTGTGAGCGGGGTCAGCCTCGCAGCACGCGGCCCTGCTTGTCGGTGCGGTCGTTGCTCGTGAAGAACAGGATCGCGTCGATCAGGGCCCAGATGCCGAGGCCACCGCAGGTGAGGAGCTGGGCGACGCCCACGCCGACGGAACCGACGTAGAAGCGGCCGATGCCCAGCCCGCCCAGGAAGAGCTGGAGGACGCCCGCGACGACCTTGGACTTGTCGGAGTACGGGCGGCCCTGCGGGTCGTAGCCGAACGGGGCGTCAGGGGTGGGGACGGGGACAGACATGCGAGTTGCTCCTGGCGTACAGAGGATTGAGGAACGGAATGTTCCGAGCGGTCGCCGGAGGAAACCCGCGACAAGCTGCACGCATGCGCTCGTCCCCCCTGCGGATCATGAAGCCTAGAGGGCGGAAGGAGGTGGGACGAGAGAGGTCAGGTGATCGTATTGATTCCGTGACCCGTTGGCCGAAAGCCAACTTGACACTTGCCGAAGTCCGGTGCGCCAAGCGCCCCTTCAGGTGCGCGGGGCCGTGACATTGTGCGGCTCCGCCGCGTGGGCGCGACCAGCCACGGCGGGGCCCGCAGCTTGGAACCGACAGTCAGCGGAGCGCTCAGTGAAGGTTGCGGACCACAGTCCACGCAACCGCCACGACCAGCACCAGCGCCTGTGCGGAGCGGCGGAGTTCGGGCCGCCAACGCCGGCCGCGCAGACCCTCGAAGCCCCATCGAGCCAGCAGGGCGAGGGCGAAGGGGGAGGCCAGCAGCAAGAGCCGGTTATCGTGCCACGCGGCGCTGAAGTGGCCGTGCATCAGGTCGTACACCATGCGAGTGCCGCCGCAGGCCGGGCAGAGCAGCCCGGTGACGAGACGGAAGGGGCACTGGGGCAGCAGATGCCCCGGCTCGTGCGGATCGGTGCCGTAGAGATAGCCGGCACCGGCGGCCCCGGCGACGAACACGGCAAGCGGTGCCGTCGCCGGGTGTCGCAGTACGGATTCGGGTGCGGATCCGTACTCAGCCGCCACGCAGGACCCGCCCTTGGGAGTCCGTGTTGTTGCTGCCGGTCAGCAGCATGATGCCGTCGATCAGCGCCCAGATGCCGAGGCCGCCGCAGGTGAGGAGCTGGGCGATACCGATGCCCACGCTGCCGATGTAGAACCGGCCGATGCCCAGCGTGCCCAGCGTCAGCTGGAGCACTCCGGCGACGATCTTCGACTTGTCGGAGTACGGCCGCCCCATCGGGTCGTAGCCGTACGGGGCGTTCGGGTCACCCGTGTACATGCCGGGCTGGGGCGGCATGGCACCGGGCGGCGGGTAACCGCCGCCCTGCGGGTACCCGTAGCCGGGCTGCTGCTGGTACGGGCCCTGCTGCTGCCCGCCGGCATAAGGGTTCTGCCCCTGACCACCATTGGGGTTGGCGTTCGGATACCCGTACCCCGGCGGCTGGTTCGGGGGCTGCTGGGGCTGCTCACTCAAGGCGACGACTCCTGTGTTCCGGTGCTCCGGTTGACCCGGTACGCGAGAAAATAGACACGACCGCTCGTCATGTTGTCAGGCCGGACCGGGCAAGTGCCAGCCTGGGTTGCGACTTGCCCGTACAAATGGCTACGTCCTGCCTGTACGGGTGGCTGCGTCGGTCTCTCAACTTCCGTGCGCACATGTCGAGTTGCTGTGACTGACGGGACTGTTGTTACAGACTGGGCCCATGGCATCCCTGAGGAAGACCGCCGCCGCGCTGGCAGCCGCCGCCGCGGTGCTGTTCGCGATACCCCCCACGGCCTCAGCAGGCCCCGCCCCGCACAACACGCACGGCACGCTCGTACGGGAGAACTTCGACCGCCTCCCCCTCGGCCCGGTCACCGCGGGCCGCGGCTGGACCACCGACGCGGAAGGGGGCACGCTCACCGTCACGCCCAGCACCACCGGGCACGGCCGCGAACTCCGTATCCGCACCGAAGGCAACGGCCGCGCCTTCCTGGTCCTCGACGACCTCACCCTGCCCGGCAACAGCGCCTGGGCCCGCATGCGCCTGCGCGTGGCCGACTACCCCACGGCCCCCGACTGGGCCCACTGGACCCTCGCGGAGGCCTCCGGCTCCGACTCCCCCACCCTGGTCCGCCCGCTCGGCGGGCAGTACGTCCCCACCGAGAAGGCCAACTTCTTTGGCGTCGGCTCGGACCTGGGCGCCACCGGCGACTGGACCGCATGGAAGACCTCCTCCCCCGCGACGGCCGGAAAGTGGCAGTGCGTCGAGTTCCACCTGGACGCCACGGACAATCGCGTCACGGTCTACTTGGACGGCGTCGAACAACCCGACCTGACGGTCTCCACCAACAGCCACGGCGGCACCGAGGACGACTTCGTCTTCCCGACCTTCGACAAGCTGAAGCTGGGCTGGCAGCTCTACCAGGCCGACCCCACGCCGTCTTCGTACGACGTCCGCCTGGACGACATCGCCGTCAGCACCCGGCGCGTGGGCGGCTGCGGGGCGTAACCCGGCATCGGCTCGGGGTCGCCCGGCCCCCGGAGCACTCTGAGCGACCAGCCACGAACGGACCCTCAGCTCAGAACCGCGCCCCCAGCGGAGCGCATAGGCTCTGGTGCCGTGCCGGCAGCGAAAGACAGTACGAGTGCGGATGGGTCCGCGGGCTCACAGGGACCGCGCCCACCCCGTACGCCCGCGAAGAGTGAGCAGACGCGGGCCCTGATTCTGGAGACGGCCATGCGGCTGTTCCAGGAGCGGGGTTACGACAAGACGACGATGCGGGCCATCGCCAAGGAGGCCGGGGTCTCCGTCGGGAACGCGTACTACTACTTCGCCGGCAAGGAGCATCTGATCCAGGGCTTCTACGACCGGATCGCCGCCGAACACCAGGTGGCGGTCCGGGCCGTGCTGGAGGTCGAGACGGATCTGGAGGCCCGGTTCGCCGGGATCCTCAAGGCGTGGCTGGACGTTGCCGAGCCCTACCACGAGTTCGCGGTGCAGTTCTTCAAGAACGCCGCCGACCCCGACAGCCCGCTCAGTCCCTTCTCCCCGGAGTCGGAGCACGCGCGCGTGGAGGCGATCGGCGTCTGCCGAGAGGTACTCGTCGGCTCCAAGGCCAAGGTTCCTGCCGAACTGCGGAACATCCTCCCCGAGTTGCTCTGGCTCTCCCAGATGGGGCTCGTCCTGTACTGGGTCTTCGACCGCACCGAACGCCGCGAACGCAGCTACCGTCTCGCCGAACGCGGCGCCCGCCTCACCGCCCTGGGCATCTCCCTGGCCCGCTTCCGCACGCTGCGCCCCCTCGTCCGCGAGGTGCACGAACTGTGCACGGACTTCCTGCCGGGAATGACGAAAGCACTCCCCGATCCCACGAAGAAGCCCAAGGCCTGAGGGACCTTGGGCTTCTCCGTCGAAGTCATCGGACTCATCGGTCGCGCGTCAGTTCACCGCGTCCATCTCGTCCTCCGCGAGCTCCACGTCGTACACCAGCGGCCCCTCTCCGACCGTCACATGGCGGGCCCCGGCGGCATGCCCGGGAGCCGTGGCCGACAGGAGGTAGGCGCCCGGCGCGGGCACCGAGACGATGTACGAGCCGTCGGCCAGGGAGGTCACCGTGTCGAGCCGGAGGCCACCGCCCTGGGAGTGCAGTGTCAGTACGGCCCCCTCGACCGGCCCCCCGTCCGCACCGCGCACGAAGCCGTGGACCACCGTCGAGTGCCCCTTGTCGTCGGGCACGCGCGCGTGGGGCACGTTTTCGGCAGACCCGGCGGCCCCGCCGACTTCGGCGGCCTCCTCCCGCGGTTCCACCGCGAGATGCGGCAGCCGCTTCTCCAGCCCCTCCGGCAGCCACCAGTTGGAGTTCCCCAGGAGGTGCATCGCGGCCGGCACCAGTGCCGTACGCAGGATGAACGCGTCGAGCGCGACCGCCGCGGCCAGCCCGATGCCCGCCATCGCGCCCTCCATGTCACCGCTGAGCACGAAGGCCGAGAAGACGCAGATCATGATCAGGGCAGCGCAGTTGATGACCCTGCTGGTCTCGGCGAGGCCCACCCGGACCGCCCGAGCGTTGTCCTTGGTGTGCACCCACTCCTCGTGCATTCGGCTCACCAGGAACACCTGGTAGTCCATCGACAGCCCGAAGAGCAGCGACAGCATGATGACCGGCAGGAAGGCGGTGATCGGGCCTTCCTTGCCGAGGCCGAGGAGTTCCGCACCCCAGCCCCACTGGAAGATCGCCACCAGCACACCGAACGACGCGGCGGCCGCGATCAGGTTCATCAGGGCGGCCGTCAGCGGCACCACCAGGGAGCGGAAGGCCACCAGGAGGAGCAGGAAACCGAGCGTGATGATCGCCGCGACGAAGTACGGCAGCTGGTCGCCGGTCACGGACGCGAAGTCCTTGAAGATGGCGGTCACTCCGCCCACATGGGCCTCGGTCCCGGACTGCGGGATCACGTCCTCCCGCAGCCGGTCGATCAGCTGGTCCGTCTGCTCGGACTGCGGTGACGTGGTCGGCACGACCTGGATCACCGTGATGCCCTTGGCAGGCGGCGCGGCGGCGACCTGCGCGACACCCTCGGTCGAGCGAATGGCCGAGACGAGCGCTTCCGTGTCGCCGCGTTCCGCGACGACCTGGAGCGGGCCGTTGAAACCGGGCCCGAAGCCCTCGGCGAGCAGGTCGTACGCCTGCCGTGTGGTCGTCGACTCCTGGTGGTTGCCTTGATCGGTGGCGCCGAGCCGGAGCGACAGGACGGGCAGCGCCAGGATCACCATCGCGACCAGTGCCGTGACGGCGACCGAGCGCGGGCGCCTCTCGACGAACGCTGACCAGCGTGCCGCCAGGCCGCTCGCCTCCTCGGACTCCGGTCCCGCGGCGGCGAGCCGGCGCCGCTGCCTGCGGCTGAGGACGCGCATGCCGAGCAGGCCCAGGAGCGCGGGCAGCAGGGTCGTCGCGGCCAGGACGCTCAGGACGACCGTCAGCGAGGTCGCGATGACCACGCCGTCCAGGAAGCGCATGTTCATCACCAGCATTCCGGCGAGCGCGATGCACACCGTGCCACCCGCGAACAGCACCGCCCTGCCCGAGGTGTTGAGGGCCGTGACGGCCGCCTCCTCGGGTTTCATCCCGCGCAGGATGCCCTTCCGGTGCCGCGTCACGATGAACAGCGCGTAATCGATACCGACACCGAGGCCGATCAACGAGCCGAGCAGCGGGGCGACTTCGGGTACGTCGGTGACATGGCTGAGCAGCGAGGTCGCCATGAGGCCCGTGCCGAGCGCCGCGATCGCGACGACGAGCGGCAGCAGCATCGCGAAGAGCGAGCCGAAGGCGATGAAGAGGACGACGGCCGCGGCCACGATGCCGACCATCTCGGCGATGCCGGCGGGCGGCTCCTGGACACGGGTGATCGCCTGACCGCCCAGCTCCACCTGCAGACCGGCGCGTTCGGCGTCCTGCGCCGTGTCGACGACGTCCTCCACCAGCTCCTTGGGCACACCGTTCGCCTGCTCGGTGAAGGTCACCTGGGCGTAGGCGATCCGCCCGTTCTCACTGATCTGTGCGGCTCCCTGGGCGGCGTAGGGGCTGCTGACCTCGCCGACGCCCTCCATCCGCCCGATCTCTTCGAGCGCGGGCTCGATCCGGGAGCGTACGGACTCGTCCCGTACCGTTCCGTCGTCGACCTTCCACACCACCGTGTCGGTGTCGCCCGAGCTCTGCGGGAAGGCCTTCTCCATCAGGTCGTACGCGCGTGTGGAGTCCGTGTTCGGGAGGGAGAAGCTGTTCGCGTAGTCCGTGCCCGCGGCGGAACCCGCGAAGCCCACGCCGAACAGTGCCCCCACCCACAGCAGCAGGACCACCAGCCGGTGCCGATAGCACCAGCGTGCCAATGTCGCCACGCCTCAACGCTCCTTAGTTGTCGGTCGGTTGGTCCCCCAGGTCCTGCGGCTCAGCATCGACGGCCGGCGCGGGCGTGGACACGGCAGGACCATGACTCTCAAGGAACTCCAAAGAGCGCGGCGGCCCCGATGTCAGTGCCCCGGTCGATACTGGGGACATGACCGCTCACATGGGGCACGAGGGGGAGGCGGGGGACATGGGCGTGCATGAGGGGGCCACCGTCCTGGTCGTCGAGGACGAGCCGAGCATCGCCGACGTCCTGGCCATCGCCCTGCGCTACCACCGCTTCGAGGTGATGACGGCGGGCACCGTCCGGGGCGCGCTCACCCTCGCCGAGCGCACGCGCCCCGACGCCGCGCTGCTCGACGTGATGCTGCCGGACGGCGACGGCAGGGCGCTGGGCCGCGAACTGCGCGAGCGCCAGCCGGACCTGGCGCTGGTGTTCCTGACCGCACGGGACGCCCCCGCGGAGATCGTCGGCGCGCTCGGCTTCGGCGACGACTACATCACCAAGCCGTTCAACATCGACGAGGTCGTCGCCCGGATCACCGCGGTCCTGCGCCGCACCCGCCCCGCCGACGTCCTCCCCCAACGCCCGCCCTTGCGCTACGGCGACCTGGAGCTGGACGAGACGACGTACTCCGTGCACCGCGCGGGCCGCTCGGTGGAGCTCACACCGACGGAGTACGCGCTGCTGCGCTTCCTGGTGCGCAACGAGGGGCGGATCGTGCCCAAGGAGCAACTCCTGCGCCACGTCTGGCAGTACGAGCACTCGGCCGAGTCGACCGTCGTGGAGACCTACATCAGCTATCTGCGGCGCAAGCTCGACGCCCTCGGCGCGCCCGTGATCACGACCCGCCGAGGCGTGGGTTACGGGCTCGCATGACCATCAGGGGCCTTTGCCGCAAAGGCAGCCATTCGCTGCGCGGCCGGCTGACGCTGGCGAACGTGGCGATGCTGGCGCTGGGCATCGTCGTGGCGACCGCGGTGAGCCTGATGGGTATGCGGACCTACCTGCTGGACAGCGTCGACACCCAACTGATGGCGTCCCGCGACTCGATCGGGAACTCCAAGCTCACCCTCGAGCAGGTCGACTCGCTGAGCGCCCTGGCCGCCATACGCGCCCGGGTCTCGCCCACTCCCTCCGACAAGGAGGCGGACGCCGACTCGTGGGTGCAGGACGGCATCTTCGTGGCGGTGGACGATCAGGGGCGTCCCGCGGCCATCGGCCCCTTCGCGCCCACCAAAACCCAGCGCGCGCTCGCCGCGGCGGTGGACGATCCGGCCGCCCTCACCGGCGACGAGGAACCGCACGACCTCAGACTGGACGGCACCCCCTACCGGGTCTCCGCCGCGCCCCTGGCCGACGGCACGACGGTGCTGATGGCCAGGTCGACCGGGTCCGTGCACGAGGTGATCCGCAAGGCGGCCGTGCTCGACTTCACCGTCGGCGCCCTGCTGCTCGCGCTGCTCGGCATACTGACGATGCTCAGCGTGCGGCGCCGGATGCGCCCCCTGGAGGACATGGTGGAGACCTCGTCGGCGATAGCCGAGGGGGATCTGACCCGCCGGGTGCCCTCCAGCCGGCATCCCACCGAGGAGGTCGAGCAGTTGCGGCTCGCCCTCAACTCGATGCTGCACCAGGTCGAGTCGGCGTACCGCACGCGCGAGCGCAGCGCGGCCCAGCTGCGCCGTTTCGTCGCGGACGCCTCGCACGAGCTGCGTACGCCGCTGTCGGCGATCCGCGGCTATCTCCAGCTGTACGACAAGGGGATGCTGCGCGATCCGATCCAGCGCAAGCGGGCCTGGGACCGGATGAACTGCGAGGCCGACCGCATGGGCCGCCTCGTCGACGAGCTGCTCACCCTGGCACGCCTCGACCAGCAGCCCGAACTGCGCTTCAGGAACGTCGACTTGAGCCGTCTTGTGCGCGACGCCGCCGAGGACCTACGGGCCCAGCAGCCCGACCGGCCGGTCAACGTGGACGCCGACGGTGCCCTGCTGGTCCAGGCCGACGAGTCGGGGCTGCGGCAGGTCCTCGGCAACCTCGTCGGCAACATACGCACGCACACGCCCGCCGACGTACCGGCCACTCTCGCTCTCAAGCGCCAGGACGGGGTCGTACGGCTGTGCGTCGCGGACGAAGGGCCGGGGCTCGCGGAGGAAGACGCGGCGCGGATCTTCGACCGGTTCTTCCGGGCGGGCGGCGGCGCGGGCAGCGGCCTGGGAATGGCGATCGTGCAGGGCGTGGTGACCGCGCACGGGGGCGAGGTCGCGGTCCGGACGGCTCCGGGCAGGGGGCTGGCGGTGACGGTGACACTGCCGGGCCGGACGGGCGGCTGAAGGCGGGAAGCCCGGATCCGGGACAGCCCAGCCTGCCGGAGCCCGAACCCGGAACAATCAGGCCTGCCTGGAGGCCAGTTCCACGACCGTGATGTCGGACGGTGCGCCCACCCGTGTGGGCGGCCCCCACGCGCCGGCGCCCCTGGAGACGTACAACTGCGTGTCGCCGTAGCGCTCCAGGCCCGCGACGGTCGGGTTGGCGAGGGCCGCGACGAAGTTGCCGGGCCAGAGCTGGCCGCCGTGCGAGTGGCCGGAGAGCTGAAGGTCCACGCCGTGGTCCACAGCGTCGTGGATCTGCACCGGCTGATGGGCGAGCAGCACGCACGCGCGTGCCCGGTCTCGGTCGCCGAGCGCCTTCTCGAAGTCGGGCCCCTGCCCCTCGTCCTCACCCGCCACGTCGTTGACACCGGCGAGATCGAAGTCGGGCAGCTCCGTGCGCACGTTCTCCATGGGGGTGATCCCCAGTTCGCGTACGTGCTCGACCCACTGCTCGACACCGGAGATGTACTCGTGATTGCCGGTGACGAAGTACGAGCCGTGCCGCGCCTTCAGCCGGGCGAGCGGCGCGGCTGCGGGCCCGAGGTCCTTCACGGAGCCGTCGACGAGATCGCCCACGACCGCGATCAGGTCGGGCTGGGTCGAGTTGATGGTGTCGACGACCGTCTGAGCGAACCCACGCCCGAGCACGGGGCTCAGGTGGATATCGCTGACCACAGCGATCCGGAACCCGTGCGCGCTCCGAGGCAGTTTGGCCAGCGGCACGGTCACCCGCTTCACCTTCGGCCCGCGCAGCACGCCGTACGTCCCGTATCCGACCGTCCCCAGCGCGGCGGCGGCAGCGGCACCACCGACCACACGGGAGACGAAGAGACGCCGGGAGGGCCCACTGGCGGCGGAACCGGACGTGGCCGCGGCCTCCGAACCGTCGTCAGAAGTGCCGTCGCCTTCGGCGCCCTCGCCCTCGGAAACGGGCTCCATCGCGCCGGCCCCGGCTTGCCCAGCCCCCGCCCCCACGACGGCATCGGGCGCGGCAACCGCCACCGGCTCGCGCTCGCCCACCGCCTCGGGTACTGCGGGTGCCTCAGGCGCTGAACGCCGCTCGACTACCCGCCGTACGAGGGGCCGTACGACCTCTCCGACGAGCAACGCGAGCAGAAGATAGAGCACGAGCGCCAGCCACAGGAACCCCGGCCATGCCAGCACCTGTTGGAGCCAGAACGGCGCCCCGCCCCGCTCGGCGGTCATCGCCGCGACGAAGAGCAGCGGCCCGGCGATGAACACCGCCGCGCCCACGCGCCGGGCGAGCCCAGGACCGGTCGTCGTGTCGCGCACCAGGCGACGCCACATGTACCAGTGGACCGCGCCGAAGAGGGCCAGAACCAGCAGGATGATGAGCACAAAGACGATGACCACGCGGAGGCTCCAGTTATGACGTGCGGTGAATGGCGCGAACTCCGCGCAACCCGATGAACCCGACGACCGTCCCAAGGACAAAGGAGACAACGGCGAGCGTCAAATGCACCCAGAAGTACCCGGTCGGATCGCCCGCGTCGTCGAAGGCGAGCCCACTCCCGTCCGCCCAAAGATTCTTGACGAAAGTGATCCAGATGACCCAGCTCCACACCCCGAAGGCGAGCAGGAACCAGGAGACGGGACGGCTGAGCTTCATACGTTCAGTATCGCTGCCGTCGAGTGGTGCCCGCGTCCGGGGTGAGGAGACCCACGGCGGAGTGGGCCACAGTGGAGACGGCGGCAGCGGGGAGGGCGGTGCGACTTCCCGTCCGGGGCCAGGTACGTTCTCGTCCGTGTCCGCCATGAAAAAGACCGCCAAGTCCTCCTTGCTGGTCACCTCCGCCACGCTGTTGACCTTGTCGCTCACCACGACCGTGATCGCCGCCGGGCCCGCTGTCGCGGACGGGACGCCGACACCGAGTCAGAAAGCGACCTCCAAGGCCAGCACATCGCCGAGCGCCACACCTCCGGCGGACATGTCGACCGTGGGCGGCCCCCAGCTCGGCAAGGCGGGCACCCAGGTGAACCTCGGCAGCGGCGCCCCGGTGCTCCCGAAGGACCTGAGCGCGCGCTCCTGGGTCGTCGCGGACGCCGAGTCCGGCGATGTGCTGGCCGCGCACAACGCGCACTGGCGGCTGGCCCCGGCGAGCACCCTGAAGATGCTGTTCGCGGACACGCTGCTGCCGAAGTTCAGCCAGAGGGAGGAGAAGCACAAGGTGGTGCCCTCCGATCTGGCGGGCATCGGTCCGGGCTCCAGCGTGGTCGGCATCAAGGAGAACGAGACGTACACGGTCAAGGATCTCTGGCTCGGCGTCTTCCTCGCCTCCGGCAACGACGCGGTACGCGTCCTGTCCGCGATGAACGGGGGCGTCGACCAGACGGTCCAGGACATGAACGCGCACGCCGAGGAGCTCCAGGCCCTCGATACGCACGTGGTCAGCCCGGACGGCTACGACGAGGTGGGGCAGGTGTCATCGGCGTACGACCTGACTCTCATCGCCCGCTCCGGCCTGCAGAAGAAGGACTTCCGGGAGTACGCCTCGACCGTGCGCGCCAAGTTCCCGGGCGAGACGAAGAAGAACAAGAAGGGCAAGACGACCCGCAAGTCCTTCGAGATCCAGAACACCAACCGATTGCTGACGGGCGCCAACGGCCTCGGCGTCTACAGGGGCATCGCGGGCGTGAAGAACGGCAACACGACGAACGCGGGCTCCACCTTCACCGGGGTCGCCGAACGCGACGGCAAGGTGCTGCTCGTCACGGTCATGAACCCGGAGAAGGACGAGAGCTACGAGGTCTACAAGGAGACCGCTCGCCTTCTGGACTGGGGTTTCCAGGCTGCGGACAAGGTCGAGCCGGTGGGTGAGCTGGTGCCGCCGAAGAGCGCGGACACGGGTACGGGTACGCAGCCGGACGCGGAGGCCTCCGGTGAGGCGGGCGGCTCCGGTGACGGCAGCCCGGTCGCCGCCTCGGCGCAGGGGACGGGGTCGAGCGGCGTCGGTGTCGCGCTGGGAATCACCGGGGGTGTGCTCGTGCTCCTCGCCGGCGGGGCGTTCCTCGTCAACCGCCGCTGGCCGCTGCCCGATCTGGTGCGCCGCCGGCCGCGCCGCTGACGTCCGTCTTGCCGACGTCGGGCTTGCCGGTGTGCGCGGCGTCTTCAGCGGCCTCGTCGGCATCCGCGCCGGCTTCCTCCGAGGTTTCCTCGGAATCCGGGGACTCGTCCTTCTCCGCCGCCGTCCAGGCGGCGCAGAAGAGCACCAGTTTCGCGGTGAAATTGATCCACAGCAGCAGTGCGACGGGCACCCCGAAGGCGCCGTACATGCTCTTCGAGGCGACGCCGCTGATATAGCCGCTGAGCAGCAGCTTCAGCAGCTCGAACCCGACGGCGCCGATCAGCGCGGCCGTGAACAGCCGGCGGCGGGGCGGCTCGACGCCGGGCAGCAGCGTCAGGACGTACAGCAGGAGCAGGAAGTCGGCCAGGACGGCGATGGCGAACGCGGCGGTCTGCAGCAGCGCGCCACCCCAGCCTGCCTCGTCGATGCCGAGCTGCCGGGCGGTCCAGCCGACCGTCGTCGCCGCGACGGCGGACGTGGCGATCGTGACGAGCACTGCGCCGCCAAGGCCGACGAGGACCCCGGCGTCCTGGGCCTTGCGCAGTACGGGGTTCTCGTCGGGCTCGGGCAGCTCCCACACCGCCCGCAGGCACTCGCGCATGGAACCGACCCAGCCGATGCCTATGAAGAGCAGCAGGGCGCCCGCGATGACGCCGACGGTGCCGGCGTTGTTCACCAGGCCGCCGATGTCCAACTGGTCGGAGATGCCCGGGATCTGCTCGGCGATCTTGTCCTCGAGCTCTCGCTGCCCCTTCTCGTCGAGGGTCGCGGCGGCCACCGCGGCGGCGACGGTGATCAGCGGGAAGAGCGAGACGAAGCTGATGAAGGTCATCGCGGCGGCGAGCCGCGTCCACTTCACACGGTCCAGGCGTTCGTACGAGCGCCACGCGTGCGTGGCCATCAGACGCGTGACGACCGGCCCAATGCCGGGGAGCTTTTTCAGCCAGTCCATGATCCGAACCTGCCCCCTTTGCCGCCGCCCAATGTCCGGGTACCCCAGAACCGCAGAAAGAGCGGCCCAGTGGCGAGGACCGTGACGGTCCCGTACGGCCGCGCGCCTCCTGGCCGCGCGTCCTCGTATGCCCGGTGCTCGCGGCTCACCAGTCGGCCACCTCCAGGGCGTACATCCCGAGCCACGCCCCGCCGATCAGGGCAAGCGGGCGGTCGCGCAGGACGACCTCCTCGGGCTCGCCCGCGGTGCCGCGGTCGGCGAAGACGGCGTACCGGAGGACGGCGAGGATGAAGGCGACCATCGACAGCTGCCGCCAGGGCAGCACGCCGGTGGGCGGCAGGCCGCCCTCCTCCAGGGCCCACAGGCAGTAGCCGAGGACGGCGACGCCGGCCGCGAGCTGCCAGACGAACCGGAGGTAGCCGGTGGTGTATTCGGTGAGCAACGCGCGCGTGGCGCCCGTTTTTCCGGCCATCTGGACGGCTTCGGAGTACCGCTTGGCGGCGACCATGAACAGCGCGCCGAAGCCCGTGGTGATCAGGAACCAGCGCGACAGCGGGATCCCGAGCGCGACCCCGCCGATCATCGCGCGCATCAGGAACCCGGTGGTCACCACGACGAGATCGACGACGAGGACGTGCTTGAGGCTGACGCAGTACGCCAGTTGCATGCCCAGGTAGGCCATCAGCAGCGCCGAGGTGGGCGGCGAGCACAGGACCGCGGCGGCGGCCGGGGCGATGACGGCGAGTGCGGCCCCGACGACGTACGCGACCGGAACGGGCACCTGTCCTGCAGCGATCGGGCGATGGCGCTTGACCGGGTGGGCTCGGTCGGCGTCCGCGTCCCGTGCATCGTTGATCAGGTACACGGCGATGGCGCAGGCGGTGAACAGCACGAAGCAGAGCGCGACCTGGGTGAGCGCGTGATGTGAGAAGAGCTCGCCCGCAGCGGCCGGTGCGGCGACTACAAGGATGTTCTTGACCCACTGTCTGGGACGGGCGGCCCAGAACAGGCCTCTCAGGAGGCCGATTTTCTGCGGGTCGGGCTGCGGCTGTGGCGTGCCCTCCAGGAGGGCCGATTCCGTCATGGCCGCGGCCTCCTGTTGTTCGCGAGACGGGGCGTCAGCATCCAGCGGGATCCGAGCCGGGCGGTGAGTGCGCCGAGGGCCGCGCCCGCCGCCACATCCGACGGGTAGTGCACGCCGGCGACCAGCCGCGAGACGCACATCGCGGCGGCCAGCGGCGGCACCGTACGCGCGCCCAGTGCTCCATAGGCGAAGGCCGCCGCCACTGCCGACGTGGCGTGGACGCTGGGGAAGGAGTGCTGGCCGACGGTACGGACCAGAGGCTCGACGTGCCGTGGGCGTGGGCGGCGCACAAGTCGCTTCACGCCCATGCCGACGAGGTGCGCGACCGCGGTCAGGGCCGTGCCGCGCAGCCAGGCACCGCGCCGGTCACGGTCCATGGCGGCACCCGCGAGCCCGGCCGCGAGCCACAGGCCTCCGTGCTCTCCCGCCCGGGAGAGGGTGCGGGCGGCGGCCGCGACGCGGGGGTCCGTACCGCAGCCGTGGAGGGCGGACAGGAGCCGACGGTCCATGTCGTCGAGGTTGTCCATGCCGATCCACTGTTCACGGCGACCACCCGGGAGCTCCGGCAATATTTGCCGACATCCCATTAATCACCCGTTTCGGCGAGAGAAGTGACACTTCGGTTGTTCTTTGGTAAGTGGCACATATAGGGGCGATACGGTCGCCGGTATGCCCGCCGACTCCACGTCCACCGCCGCTTCCGATGCCCCTCCCGTGCCCGTCACGGGCTGGGGCCGCACCTCCCCCACGGCCGCCCGCCTGATCCGCCCCCGTACGTACGAGGAAGCCGCGGCGGCCGTCCGGGCGTGCGGGGCCCGTGGGGGCATCGCGCGGGGGCTGGGACGGGCGTATGGGGACGCGGCACAGAACGCGGGCGGGGCCGTGCTCGACATGACGGGCCTTGACCGGGTCCACGCGATCGACGCGGACGGCGGGACAGTCCTGTGCGACGCCGGAGTCAGTCTGCACCGGCTGATGCAGGCCCTGCTGGCGCTGGGCTGGTTCGTGCCGGTGACTCCCGGGACCCGCCATGTGACGGTCGGTGGGGCGATCGGCGCCGACATCCACGGGAAGAACCACCATGTGTCCGGGTCGTTCACCCGCCATGTGCTCGCCCTGGAGCTCCTCACCGCCGACGGCGAGATCCGCACGGTGAGCCGTGGCACCCCTCTCTTCGACGCCACCGCGGGCGGCATGGGCCTGACGGGCGTCGTCCTTGCGGCGACGGTGCGCCTCCAGCCCGTGGAGACCTCGCTGATGTCGGTCGACACGGAACGCGCCAAGGACCTGGACGACTTGATGGCCCGCCTCACGGCCACCGACCACCGCTGCCGCTACTCGGTCGCCTGGATCGATCTGCTCGCACGCGGTACGTCACTGGGGCGCTCGGTACTGACACGCGGGGACCACGCTCCTGTCGACGCGCTGCCCACACGCGCGCGTAGAGACCCACTCGCGTACCGTCCTGTTCGCTTCCCCGCCGCCCCCTCCTTCGTCCCCGAGGGCTTGCTCGGCCGCACGACGGTCGGTCTCTTCAATGAGCTCTGGTACCGGAAGGCGCCCCGCGCTCGTGCCGGTGAGCTGCAGACGCTCTCCGCCTTCTTCCACCCCCTCGACGGTGTGCCGCACTGGAACCGCCTCTACGGGAGGGGCGGTTTCGTGCAGTACCAGTTCGTCGTCGGATACGGCCAGGAGGGCGCCCTGCGGCGGATCGTGAGCCGGATCTCGCGGCGCCGCTGCCCGTCGTTCCTGGCCGTGCTGAAGCGCTTCGGGGAAGGCGATCCGGGCTGGCTGTCCTTCCCGATGCCCGGCTGGACGCTCGCCCTGGACCTCCCCGCGAACCTGCCGGGTCTCGGCGCCTTCCTGGACGAGCTGGACGAGGAGGTCGCGGCGGCCGGCGGACGCGTCTACCTCGCGAAGGACGCCCGGTTGCGGCCCGAGCTGCTCGCCGCGATGTATCCACGGCTCGACGAATTCCGGGCGCTGCGGGCGGAGTTGGACCCGGCCGGGGTGTTCACGTCGGATCTGTCGCGGCGCCTCGGACTGTGAGCCGTGCAGGGAGTCCGGTTTTCCAACCCACTTCTACAGGAGCTCGATTTCCATGAAGGACGCCTTCGGATCCCCCCAGTCCCTGCTCATCCTCGGCGGCACATCCGAGATCGCGCTCGCCACGGCACGCCGTCTGACCGCCCGCCGCACCCGCACCGTGTGGCTCGCGGGCCGCCCCTCGTCCGCCCTGGAGACGGCCGCCTCAGGGCTGCGCGAACTCGGCGCCGACGTTCGCACCGTCGCCTTCGACGCGCTCGACTCCGGCTCCCACGAGTCCGCGCTCGCCCCGGTCTTCGCCGAGGGCGACATCGACATGGTGCTGCTCGCGTTCGGCGTGCTGGGCGACCAGGCGCGTGACGAGAACGAGCCCGGTGCGGCGGTGCGCGTCGCCCAGACCAACTACACCGGCGCGGTGTCGGCCGGCCTGATCTGCGCCAAAGCCCTCCAGGCCCAAGGGCACGGCTCCCTGGTGGTGCTCTCCTCGGTCGCCGGCGAACGCGCCCGCCGCGCCAACTTCATCTACGGCTCCAGCAAGGCGGGCCTCGACGCCTTCACCCAGGGCCTGGGCGACGCGTTGCACGGGACGGGCGTCCACGTCATGGTCGTACGCCCCGGATTCGTACGCTCCCGCATGACGGCCGGCCTCCCGGAGGCCCCCCTCGCGACGACCCCGGAGGCGGTGGCGACCGCGATCGAGGTGGGCCTGCGCCGCCGCTCCGAGACGGTGTGGGTGCCGGGGTCGCTGCGCCTGGTGATGTCGGCGCTACGGCATGCGCCGAGGGCGGTGGTCAGGCGCCTGCCGGTGTAGTCGCCGCCGGTGGGACCAGACGCGCGGTTGGCTTCAGCGCGTGGGCAGCGTGGTGTCGCTCTGGGTGGGCGCGCTCGCCTGCGGAGGCACCACCGCTCCCCCGAAGACGAAGTCGCGGAGCCTGCGCCACACCCCGTCGGCGCCCTGCTCGTAGAGCGAGAAGCCGGTGCAGGGCCACTCGGCCTCGTACTCGGACAGCTCCTCGTACGCCCGGTCCATCGCCTCGTCGTCGATGCTGTGCGCCACCGTCACATGGGGGTGGTACGGGAACTGCAGTTCGCGTGCCACGGGCCCGGACGCGTCCCGGACCTGCTTCTGGAGCCACGTACAGGCCTCGGCGCCCTCGACGACCTGGACGTAAACGACCGGCGACAGCGGGCGGAAGGTTCCTGTGCCGCTCAGCCTCATCGGGAAGGGGCGCCCGGCCGCCGCGACCTCGACGAGATGCGCCTCGATCGCGGGCAGCGCCGAGTCGTCGACCTCCGTCGGCGGCAGCAGCGTGACATGGGTCGGGATGCCGGAAGCGGCGGCGTCGCCGAAGCCCGCGCGCCGCTCCTGGAGCAGGCTGCCGTGTGGCTCCGGGACCGCGATCGACACGCCGATCGTTACGGTCCCCACGTCGTCTCCTGTCGTTGTGCTTGCTGTTGTGCTTGCTGTTGTGCTTGCCGTTGTGATGGTGCTTGCCATGGCGCTCCGTGTGCTCCGGACGCTTCTGGCGGGCAGGAATGGCCGCTGGTCCTGTGTGTCCCCTGTTTCCGTACGGCTTACGACTGTACGGCCGTCGGGCCCGATCCCGGGTGTCAGTGCCTCGGTCAGTGCTTGGCGGGCAGGAAGCCCACCTTCTCGTACGCCTGGGAGAGCGTCTCCGCGGCGACGGCACGCGCCTTCTCCGCACCCTTGGCCAGGATCGAGTCGAGCGTCTCCGGGTCGTCCAGATACTGCTGCGTACGCTCCCGGAACGGCGTCACGAAGTCGATCATGACCTCGGCCAGGTCCGTCTTGAGCGCACCGTAGCCCTTGCCCGCGTACTTCTGCTCCAGTTCCGCGATACCGGCTCCGGTGAGGGTGGAGTAGATGCTCAGCAGGTTGCTGATGCCCGGTTTGTTCTCGGCGTCGTAGCGGATCTCCGTGCCGGTGTCGGTGACCGCGCTCTTGACCTTCTTGGCGGTCGCCTTGGGCTCTTCGAGGAGATTGATGAGGCCCTTCGGAGTCGACGCCGACTTGCTCATCTTGATCGACGGGTCCTGGAGGTCGTAGATCTTCGCCGTCTCCTTGAGGATGTGCGGCGCCGGGACCGTGAACGTCTGCCCGAAGCGGCCGTTGAAGCGCTCGGCGAGATCGCGCGTGAGCTCGATGTGCTGCCGCTGGTCCTCGCCGACCGGCACCTCGTTGGCCTGGTACAGCAGGATGTCGGCGACCTGGAGGATCGGGTACGTGAACAGGCCCACGGAGGCCCGGTCTGCGCCCTGCCTGGAGGACTTGTCCTTGAACTGGGTCATACGGGACGCCTCACCGAACCCTGTGAGGCAATTCATGACCCACGCGAGCTGCGCGTGCTCGGGGACATGGCTCTGGACGAAGAGCGTGCACCGCTCCGGGTCGAGCCCGGCGGCCAGCAGCTGGGCGGCGGCGAGCCGGGTGTTGGAGCGCAGCTCGGCGGGGTCCTGCGGAAGGGTGATCGCATGCAGGTCGACGACCGTGTAGAACGCGTCGTGGGTCTCCTGCAGGGCCACCCACTGACGGACGGCGCCGAGGTAATTGCCGAGGTGGAACGAGCCTGCGGTGGGCTGGATTCCGGAAAGCACACGGAGAGGACGCTGCATGGCGGAGCCATTCCCCTGAGGGTGGTGGTGGGAGACGGGCGGGCGGTCAGAGGCCATGGGCTCATTCTCTCAGGTGTCTGGGGTCGCTCCGGAACTGGCCGGAAACAGGTGGGAACCGATCCGTCTCCAGCGGTGTAACAAGAGTGTGAGGACGCGGGAGGGGGGCCGCATCGTCGATGAGGCCGCGGTGATCGCACGCGTACGCGCCGGAGAGCCGGAGGCGTATGCGGAGCTGGTGCGTGCCCACACGGGCATCGCACTCAGAGCGGCCGCGGCACTGGGCGCGGGTGCGGACGCGGAGGACGTGGTGCAGCAGGCCTTCTTCAAGGCGTACTGCACCTTGGGGCGCTTTCGGGACGGCGCGGCATTCAGGCCGTGGCTGCTCTCGATCGTCGCCAATGAGACGAGGAACACAGTCCGGACGGCGGTGCGTCAGCGGACCCTGGCAGGCCGGGAGGCCGCGCTGGTGGAGGCGGAGCCGGTGATACCGGAGTCGGCGGACCCGGCGGTCGCGGCGCTGGAGGTCGAGCGCAGGGCGGCGCTGCTGGCCGCCCTGGACCGGCTGAGCGAGGAGCACCGGCTGGTCGTGACCTACCGCTATCTGCTGGAGATGGACGAGCCGGAGACGGCCCAGGCCCTGGGCTGGCCGCGCGGGACGGTCAAGTCCCGGCTCAATCGCGCCTTGCGCAAGCTGAAGCGGCTGCTGCCGGATTTTCAGCCCCGGGAAGGAGGTGATGAGCATGAGTGAGTCGTACGAGCGCGGGGGCGCGGAGTCCTCGGGCGGTCGTGCCCCCGGGGAGCCGGGGCGTGCGCGCGGGAGTTCGGATCGGCTGCCCGAGGAGCTGCGCGCGCTCGGACGGTCGCTGGATCCGCCGGGCGCGAGCCGGACCGAGTCGATGGTCGAGCGGGTTCTGGAGCAGATACTGGCCGAGCAGGTGCCGGTCCCGGTGGCCGAGCCGTCGGGACCGACGACGCGGATCCGGTCGGCTCGGCGGTGGGCGCGGCAGCGCTGGCGTTCGCTGACCGCCGCGCTGTGTGGACTGCTGACGGTGCTGGTGCTCACGCCTCCGGTGCGGGCGGCGGTCGTCGGCTGGTTCGACTTCGGCGGTGTCGATGTGCGGTACAAGCCGGGGACGCACGCTTCTCCTTCTCCGGTGCCGGGCTGCGAGCAGGGACTGACCGTGGCCGGGGCGGCGCGACGGGCGGGGTTCGAGCCGTTGCTGCCAAGGGAGTTGGGTCGCCCGTCGGCCGCGCAGGTGTCGGCCGACCGCCGGGTCCTGTCGCTGTGCTGGCATACCGGGGACGGCGAGGTGATACGGCTCGATCAGTTCCGGGCGACGCTCTCTCCGCTGTTCTGGAAGTCGACGACGGTGCCGTACAAACCGGCCACGGTGAACGGCGACTCGGGCCTGTGGTTCGCCGAGCCCCACCGCCTCGAGCTCGCCTTGGTCGACGAGCAGGGCCAGGAGTACGCCCGGACCGTCCGCACGGCGGGGCCGACGCTGCTGTGGCAGGACCCGGGGGAACAGCGGACGCTGCGGCTCGAGGGCGTGGAGTCGCGGGAGCGGGCGGTGGCTGTTGCGGAGTCCTTGGAGTAGGAGCCGTGGAGTAGGGACCATGGAGCCGGTCATGGGGCAGGCGCCGTGAAGTGGTCGGAAGTCGTGCGGGCCGAGTGGGAACCTCGGCGGGGCGGGCGGTGTACCAGAAGTGACGGGGTGCGGACGGGCCGCATCCGGGATCGACTGGGGGTCCGATGCGTCCGATGCGCAGGGTTCGTGAACTGGCGGCGGCAGCCGGGGCGTTGACGGTGGCGCTCGCTCTGGTGCTGACAGTGGCGCCGACCGCGGTGGCGGGTGGGCCGACGAGTGTGCTGCTCGTATCGCCCGACAGCGGGGAGACGGCGTCGCTGTACAACAGCGACGAGAAATACACGCGCCTGCGCGACCTGTTTCCCCAGGAGGGCGGCGACCTCAAGAGGTTGCAGGAGAAGCCGCCGGACCGCGATTCCATAGGCCGTCGGATCAACATCACATGGATGATCCATGACGTCACTCCCTGGCGGGTGGACATGGTGCACCCTGACGTGACCGGCTCCCGGAGCGTGTGGATCCTCACGCAGCTCACATTGGGGCCTGAGGCGTCGCAGCCGCCGAAGGAGGTCTGGCACCGGGCGGAGAAGCCCGACGAGCTCCGGTCCTTGCTCACCGGTCTCGGCGTCATGAGCGAACGCCCAGAGGGCACGAACCCGGATTCGGGGCCGAAGGACGCGTCGGACGACATATCGGCAGCGGTGCCGCCCAACGCCGGGAAGACCCCTGCGACTAAGGCCACGGCCACCACAGGGTCAGATGACGGAACCGACTGGTGGTGGGCGATACCGGGGCTGGCAGCCGGAGCCGTTCTGGCGCTGCTGCTACGGCCGTTCGCGGCGCGGTTGCCGGGGGCACTGCCTCGGGGCCGGGAGCGAGGACGCGATGTCGGGCCTCGGCAGGAGCTGCGGGACGTCTGACCGGCGCAGCTTCAAGCCGAGGCCCAGGGTGAGAGGCAAACCCCTCAGCCGACCCCGCCGTCTCAGCCCAGGTCGATCTCCGGGTACAGCGGGAAGCCGGCCACGAGATCGGTGGCCCGGCGGGAGATCTCGTCCGCGACCTTCGGGTCGAGCACGTGCTGGGCCTTGGAGGGGGCGCCCTTGGCGGTCGTGCCGGGCTCCGTGGTCGTGAGGACCCGGTCGATCAGGCCGGCGACCTCGTCCATCTCGGCGGTTCCCAGGCCACGCGTGGTGAGGGCGGGGGTGCCGATGCGGATGCCGGAGGTGTACCACGCGCCATTGGGGTCGGCGGGGATGGAATTGCGGTTGGTGACGATGCCCGAGTCGAGCAGGGCGGACTCTGCCTGGCGGCCGGTGAGGCCGTAGGAGGTGGCGACATCGATCAGGTTGAGGTGGTTGTCGGTGCCGCCCGTGACGAGGGTGGCGCCCCGGCGCATCAGGCCCTCGGCAAGGGCGCGGGAGTTGTCGACGACGGCCTGGGCGTAGTCGCGGAACTCGGGGCGGCGGGCCTCGGCGAGCGCGACGGCCTTGGCGGCCATGACATGAGGAAGGGGGCCGCCGAGCACCATCGGGCAGCCGCGGTCGACCTGGTCCTTGAGCGAGTCGTCGCACAGGACCATGCCGCCGCGGGGGCCGCGCAGCGACTTGTGGGTGGTGGTCGTGACGATCTGGGCGTGCGGGACGGGGTCGAAGTCGCCCGTGAGGACCTTGCCGGCGACGAGGCCCGCGAAGTGCGCCATGTCGACCATCAGCGTCGCACCGACCTCATCGGCGATCTCACGCATGATGCGGAAGTTCACGAGACGGGGGTAGGCGGAGTAGCCGGCCACGATGATCAGGGGCTTGAAATCACGAGCGGAGGTGCGCAGGGCCTCGTAGTCGATGAGGCCGGTGGCGGGATCGGTGCCGTAGGAGCGCTGATCGAACATCTTGCCGGAGATGTTCGGGCGGAAGCCGTGGGTGAGGTGGCCGCCGGCGTCCAGGGACATACCGAGCATGCGCTGGTTGCCGAAGGCCTGGCGGAGCTCGGCCCAGTCGGCCTCGGAGAGGTCATTGACGTTGCGGACACCGGCCTTCGCGAGCGCCGGGGCTTCCACGCGGTCGGCGAGGACGGACCAGAAGGCGACGAGGTTGGCGTCGATGCCGGAGTGCGGCTGGGCGTAGGCGTGCGCGGCGCCGAAGAGTTCGCGGGCGTGCTCGGCGGCGAGGGCTTCGACGGTGTCGACGTTGCGGCAGCCGGCGTAGAAGCGGCGGCCGACGGTGCCCTCGGCGTACTTGTCGCTGAACCAGTTGCCCATGGCCAGCAGGGTGGCCGGGGAGGCGTAGTTCTCGGAGGCGATCAGCTTGAGCATCTCGCGCTGGTCGGCGACCTCCTGGCCGATGGCGTCGGCGATCCGGGGCTCGACGGCGCGGATCACTTCGAGGGCGCTGCGGAAGGCGGTGGACTCGGTGGAGAGGGGCGCAGAGTTGTCAGACATCAGGGACCTCCGGACGTGGCATTCAGCGTTCACGGTTCGGCCCAGGCGCACGGCACTTGTTCGTCACGGGCCGCTCCCCGATGGTCGGTCCCATCCCAGCGCGCCAGTCACGGCCCGCCGATCAGCCTACCGGGCCTCTCCGATCACAGATCACCGAGTCCACCATGCGAGCGACGTCGTGAGGGACGATACGAGCGACGATGGGATGGGACCACAGACCGCCCGGATCCCTGAGAAAGCGTGCCGTGAGGAGGGGAGATCCCGTGACCCGTACGGAGGCGCTGATCGCCTCGGCCGAAGGGCACAGCGCGCACAACTACCACCCGCTGCCGGTCGTCGTGGCCACGGCGGACGGGGCGTGGATGACGGATGTCGAGGGGCGCCGTTATCTCGACCTGCTGGCGGGATACTCCGCGCTCAATTTCGGGCACCGCAACAGACGGCTGATCGATGCGGCCAGAGCACAGCTGGAGCGGGTGACGTTGACGTCGCGGGCGTTTCATCATGACCGGTTCGCCGAGTTCTGCACGCGGCTGGCGGAGCTGTGCGGCATGGAGATGGTGCTTCCGATGAACACGGGCGCGGAGGCGGTGGAGTCGGCCGTGAAGACCGCGCGAAAGTGGGGGTACCGGGTCAAGGGCGTGCCCGACCAGATGGCGAAGATCGTCGTGGCGGGCGACAACTTCCACGGGCGTACGACGACGATCATCAGCTTCTCCACGGACGCGGAGGCGCGGGCAGACTTCGGTCCGTACACGCCGGGCTTCGAGATCGTGCCGTACGGCGATCTGACCGCGATGCGCGAGGCGGTCACGGAGAACACGGTCGCCGTGCTGTTGGAGCCGATCCAGGGCGAGGCGGGGGTGCTGGTGCCGCCGACCGGTTATCTCGCAGGCGTACGGGAGTTGACGCGGGAGCGGAATGTCCTGTTCATCGCGGATGAGATCCAGTCGGGACTGGGGCGGACGGGCAGGACCTTCGCGTGTGAGCACGAGGGTGTGGTGCCGGACATGTATGTGCTGGGCAAGGCGCTCGGTGGCGGGATCGTGCCGGTGTCGGCGGTGGTGTCGAGCGCCGAGGTGCTCGGGGTGTTCCGGCCAGGGGAGCACGGTTCGACGTTCGGCGGGAATCCGCTGGCCTGTGCGGTGGCGATCGAGGTCATCGCGATGCTGCGGTCCGGGGAGTTCCAGGTGCGGTCCGGGGAGCTGGGGGAGCATCTGCATCGTGAGCTGGCGGTGTTGCGCGATATGGGCGGGGTGACGCAGGTCCGGGGGCGCGGGCTGTGGGCGGGGATCGACATCGCGCCGGCGTACGGCACGGGCCGGGAGGTCTCCGAGAAGCTGATGGACCGGGGTGTGCTGGTCAAGGACACCCACGGTTCCACCATCCGGATCGCGCCGCCGCTGGTGATCAGCAAGGAGGACCTGGACTGGGGACTCGCCCAGCTCCGGGCGGTCCTGAGGGCGTAGCGCAACGAGTCGCGCGGGAGAGGGTCACAGAATCACATGCGGCAGAAAACGCGCGTACTCGTCCGTCACCAGCCCCGACGACTCGCGGATGCCGAGCCCCGCCGACGCGTGCTCGACGACCCACGCGCCGAGGACGACACGGTTGCCGTCGAAGGAGGGAAGGGGGGCCAATTCCTGGTAGCAGCAAGGCTCTTCACGGATCACGGGGGCATTTCCGGGTTCGTGGACCGTGACGCCGGCGCCCTCGCGGCCGAGGAGGGGCTTGGCGACGTAGCCAGCGGTGGTGGCGAGTTCGCGAGGCCCGTCGAGATGGGCGGGGAGGAGGTTCGGGTGGTGCGGGTAGAGCTCCCAGAGGATGGCGAGGAGTGCCTTGTTGGACAGGAGCATCTTCCAGGCAGGTTCGATCCACATCGTCGAGCCCGTGCCGCCGCCGTTGTCGAGGGTGTCAAGGACGTGCACGCCGAAGCGGTCGGTGGTCAGCCACTCCCAGGGGTAGAGCTTGAAGCAGCTGCGGATGAAACGGAGTTGCTTGTCGACGAAACGGCCGGAGAGGCGGTCCCAGCCGATCTCCTCCATGGCGATCCAGTCGGTCTCCAGGCCGGCCTGTTCCGCGGTCTCCTTCAGATACGCGACGGTCATCAGGTCCTCGCCGAGTTCGTCGGCGGCGGAGTGCGCGAAGTAGAGCGGGCTGCCTGGCGGAAGGAGGGCGGACTGTTTCTTCCAGGCGTCGACGAGGCGTTCGTGGAGGGAGTTCCACTGATCGGCGCCGGGGAAGCGTTCTTCCATCCAGAACCACTGGGGGCTGGCGGCCTCGACCAGCGAGGTCGGCGTATCGGCGTTGTACTCGAGGAGTTTCGCGGGGCCGGTGCCGTCGTAGCGGAGGTCGAACCGGCCATAGAGGGAGGGGAGTTCGGACCGCCGTTGCCAGGCCTCGGCGACCAATTCGGCCACCCGGGGATCGGTGATGCCGAGGTCGCCGAAGCGGTCTCGCTCGACGATGTGCGCGGCGGCGGCCAGGCACATGCGATGGAGTTCCTCGACGACCTCCTCCAGGGCCTCGACCTCGGGGAGCGAGAAGACGTAGTACGCGCTCTCGTCCCAGTACGGGCGCAGGGTGTCGTCGGGGTAGCGGGTGAGGGGATAGATCAGCCCCTGCTCCTCGACCGTCTGCTGCCAGCCGGGGCGGGGCGTGAGGGTGCGGCGTTCCATAGCGGTTGTCCTTGGCCTCGGGTCCTGGCAGCTCAGCCGCCGGAGCTGCCGCCGTCGCCGCTGCCGAAGCCGCCGCGGTCCACGCCACCACTGCTCGAACCGCCCGAACCGTCGGAGGACTTGGTGAAGGAACCACCGTCCACCCAGCCCTTCTTCTCCTCGCCGCCGTAATACCAGGCGTCGTCGGAGGAGATCCTGCGGCTCTTGCGGCTGCCGGAGCCGGTCGACTTGCAGTTCTTGTCGGAGACGGCCTTGTAGCCCTTGGCCGCGTTGTAGCTGTCGCGGTCGACACAGCGCTTGTCGGGGGCCGAGGAGCATGCGGTGAGCGCCGCCGCCAGTAGTCCCATGCCGCCGAGTACGACCGTCCCCGAACGCAGTTGCTGTCGTGAGCCCGCCATGTCGCTCCCCCGTGACCGATCACCATCGACTTCTCGGACATCAGCTTATAGATCATGGGTCCCGGCCGCCGCACTCGGGGCCTAGGTCCTGTCTCTCCGATCTTCGCGGATCAGCGCGCGGCATCTGGTGCGGTGCATCGGCGTGCGGCCGCATCGCCCTCGTACTGGACGTACTTGGGTGATGCGGCCGTGCGGCGAGTGGCCGTGCCAGGCGTCGTGCGCCCGCGAAGATCGGGGAGACAGGGCCTAGGGGAGAACCCTGCACAGGGCGTCCAGCGTGCCCGACCACGCGTGGTCCGGAGGTGTGCCGTAGCCCACGACAAGGGCGTCGTACGGTTCAGCCGCAGCGGCAGCGTCCTCGTGGCGGTAGCGGTTCAGGCCGTGGAGCAACAGGCCCTGCCAGGCCGCCGCCCGGATCACCGACTGCTCGGTGCCGGGCGGGAGTTGGAGGACTGCGTGGAGGCCGGCGGCGATACCGGTGGCCCGCACCGACGGAGCATGGGCCGCGAGCGCCTCTACGAGTTGGTCGCGGCGACGGCGATAGCGCAGACGGGACGCTCGGACGTGACGGTCGTACGCGCCCGAGGTGATGAACTCCGCCAGGGTCAGCTGGTCCAGGACCCCGCACGACCAGTCCGTGCCGCCCTTCGCCGACACGACCTCCGACGCCAGCGACGGCGGCAGGACCAGCCAGCCGAGCCGCAGCCCCGGTGCCAGGGACTTGCTCGCGGTGCCCACGTACACGACGCGGTCCGGGTCGAGGCCCTGGAGCACGCCCACCGGCTGCCTGTCGTAACGGAACTCCCCGTCGTAGTCGTCCTCCAGGATCAGCCCGCCGGTCCGCCGCGCCCAGTCCACGACGGCGGCCCGCCGGTCGGGCCGCAGCGGCACGCCCATCGGGAACTGGTGCGAGGGGGTGAGCAGGACCGCCCCCGCCCCCGTTCCCGCCAAGCCGCCGGTACACGTCCCCAGTTCATCGAACGGCAGCGGCACCGTCCGCAGCCCCGCCGCCTCCGCCACTCCCCAGTGCACGTCGAGCCCGTACGACTCCACGGCGAGCGAGCGCAGCCCTCGTTGCCGCAGTACAGCGGCGAGCAGCCGCAAGCCGTGTACGAAGCCGGAGCAGATGACGATGCGCTCGGGGTCGGTACGTACGCCGCGGGCGCGGGCAAGGTAGGCGGCGAGGGCGGTGCGGAGTTCGACGCGGCCCCGTGGGTCGCCGTAGCCGAGGGCGTCGTGAGGTGCTGCGGACAGCGCGCGGCGGGCCGACTTGAGCCACTCGGCGCGAGGGAAGGAGGCGAGGTCGGGGTTGCCGGGTTCGAGGCTGTGCGTGGGACCGCGGGGCGAGCGAGGCCGGGGCGCCGTTGCCGAGTCCGGCGCCGCCACGGCCCGTTCCGCGACCCGCGTGCCCGAACCCTGGCGCGCGGTGAGCCAGCCCTCGGCGACGAGATCGGCGTACGCGTCGGCGACGGTGTTGCGCGCGATACCGAGGTCGGCGGCGAGCGACCGCGACGACGGCAGCCGCGTCCCCGCTGCGAGCCGCCCGCTGCGCACCGCCTCGCGCAAGGCGTCCGTGAGTCCTCGGCGCAGACGGGAGCCGCCCAGCTCGAGATGCAGATCAACACCCAAAGTGGCCCAGGATTCTTGCATGGAAATGGACCATACTCCTGGGCTACTCGAACCGTAGGGTCACAGTCATGACGACGAACGAGACAACCTTCAACACGACCACCACCACCTCGTACGTCCCCGAACACACCCCCCGGCTCGCGTGGGCCAAACTCGCGCCCGACGTCTACAAGGCCATGATCAGGCTCGACACGGCGGCCCGGCAGGGCGTCGACCCCGTGCTCCTGGAGCTGGTGAAGATCCGCGCGTCGCAGATCAACCACTGCGCCTTGTGCGTCGACATGCACTCCAAGGACGCGCTCGCGGCCGGCGAGAGTGTCGAGCGCATCATCCAGCTCAGCGCGTGGGAGGAGTCTCAGCACTTCTACACGGCGAAGGAAGTCGCGGCGCTTGCGCTGACCGAGGCGGTCACGGTCCTCACGGACGGCTTCGTGCCGGACGAGGTGTACGACGCCGCCGCCAAGCAGTTCGACGAGGCCGAGCTGGCGCAGCTGATCGCCGCGATCACGGTGATCAACGCGTGGAACCGGTTCGGCGTGACCTGCCGTATGGTCGCGGGGCACTACCAGGCGGGCGAGCACAAGTGACGACTCGCACGCAGGTCCTCGATCCCGAGGTCGGCAAGGCCATGTCCGCGCTGAGCGCCGCCGCGAAGAAGGGCCTGGGCGACTCCGGGCTCGCCGAGCTGGTGCAGATCCGCGCCTCACAGCTCAACCACTGCGCGTTCTGCCTCGACATGCACCTCGAACTGGCCCGCAAGCACGGCGTGAGCGAGAAACAGCTCGACCTTCTGAACGCCTGGGAGGAGGCGGAGGACCTCTACAGCGAGCGCGAGCGGGCCGCGCTCGCGCTGACCGAGGCGGTCACGGTCCTCACGGAAGGCTTCGTGCCGGACGACGTGTACGAGCGGGCGGCGCGGCACTTCGACGACGCCCGACTCGCGCATCTCATCGGTCTGATCACCGTTATCAACGGGTGGAACCGGCTGATGGTCAGCCGACGCATCCCGCCAGGGGGCCCCGCATGGTGAGCAAGGTCGAGACGTTCCGCGCGCTGCATCAGGGCCGCGCACCGGACGATCCCCTGGTCCTGCCCGGGCCATGGGACGCGGCCAGCGCGCGGGTCTTCGAGGACGCCGGGTTCCCGGCGCTCGCGACACCCAGCGCCGGGGTCGCCGCCTCGCTCGGGTACGAGGACGGGGCGACGCCCGCCGACGAGATGTTCGCGGCGGTCGCCCGCATCGTGCGGGCCGTGGACGTGCCCGTGTCGGCGGACGTCGAGGGTGGATACGGGCTCGCGCCCAAGGAGTTGGTGGACCGGATCCTTGAGACGGGTGCCGTCGGCTGCAACCTCGAGGACTCGCACGAGGGCGTCCTCAAGGACCCGGCGCGGCACGCCGACTGGCTGGCCCGGGTACGGGCCGTCGCGGGCGACCGGCTCTTCGTGAACGCGCGCGTCGACACGTTCTCGAGCGGGGTCGCCGATCCCGAACGGGCCATCGAGCGAGCCGCGTTGTACGTGGCGGCGGGCGCCGACTGCGTCTACCCGATCGGCGCCCCCGCGGGCGTACTCCCGCTGCTGCGGGCGGGGATCCAGGGCCCGATCAACGCGTCCGCTCCGCTGGACGGTCCCGCACCGGCGGAGCTCGGCCGACTCGGGGCCACCCGGATCACGTTCGGACCCGGGCTGCAGCGGCGGACAGCCGAGGCGCTGGCCGGCATCGCCCGAGCCCTGCGCGAGGACTGGCTCGGCCAGGCGCGCGCGGCGGCGCAGCACCTGGCCGACGAGGACCTCTCGGCGGAGCCGAACGCCTCGTGAGCCTCACTTGGGCAGCCACGACCGCCAAGTCGACTCGTGGCGGCCCACCCACTTCTTGGCCGCCTCCTCAGGAGTCAGCTTCTCCTCGGCGATCATCAGGGAGACCTCGTTCTGGTCCTCCGTCGTCCACTTGAACTTCTTCAGGAAGGCCGCCGCCTTGCCGCCGCCACGGGCGAAGTCCGCGTTGAGGTACTTCTGCAGCGGGGTGTGCGGGTAGGCGCAGGCGACCTTCTTCGGGTCGGCGTCGCAGCCCTCCTTGTACGCGGGCAGCTTCACCTCGGTCATCGGGACCTTCTCGAAGAGCCACTGCGGGGTGTACCAGTACGTCAGGAAGGGCTTCTTCTCCTTGGCGAACTGCCTGATCTGCGTGATCTGGGCCGCCTCCGAACCGGCGAAGACCACCTGGTAGTCCAGGTCCAGGTTCTGCACCAGCGCCTTGTCGTTCGTCACGTACGAGGGCGAACCGTCCAGCAGCTGCCCCTTGCTCCCGCTCTCCGCGGTGCGCAGCTGGTCGGCGTACTTGTTGAGGTTCTTCCAGTTCGTGACGTCGGGGTGCTGCTTGGCGAAGTACGTCGGGACGAACCAGCCGATGTGCCCGGTGACCCCGAGGTCACCGCCGCGCGCGATCGTCTTCTTGTCCTTGACGTACCGCTGCTCCTCCTCGGGATGCCCCCAGTCCTCCAGGATGGCGTCGATCCGCCCCTGGCTGAGCGCGTCCCAAGCGGGGACCTCGTCGACCTGCACGGTGTCGACGCGATAGCCGAGCTCGTGCTCCAGCAGGTACTGCGCGACCGCCACGTTGGCCTGCGCGCCCACCCAGGACTGCACGGACAGGGTGACCGTCTTCGCGCCCTCGACAGCAGCGAAGGGCGAGGCCTGCTTGGTCATGTCGGCGGCTCCGCAGCCGGTCAGCACCAGCAGGGCGGACACACCGGCAACGGCCGAGAGCATCCTCGTACGCATCTCAGGCCCCCTTCCTCGTACGGCGTTCCGTCGGCTGGGTCACCCGGTCGAGCATCAGGCCGAGGCAGACGATCGCCGCACCGGCCACCAGCCCGGTCGCCAGGTCGCCCTGTGCGAGCCCGAACACGACGTCGTAGCCGAGCGCGCCACCGCCGACCAGGCCGCCGATGATGACGACGGCGAGGACCAGGACGACGCCCTGGTTGACGGCGAGGAGCAGTGCCGGGCGGGCCAACGGCAGCTGCACTTGGCGCAGTTGCTGCCAGCTCGTCGCGCCCAGCGAGCGTGATGACTCCATCGCGGCCGGGTTCACCTGGCGCAGGCCCTGCGTGGTGATGCGGACGACGGCGGGCAGGGCGTAGACGACCGCAGCGGCCACGGCGGGTGCGCGGCCCACTCCGAAGAGGGCCACCACCGGGATCAGATACACAAACTGCGGCATGGTCTGGAACACGTCCAGTACGGGGCGCAGCAGCCGTTCGACGCGCTCGCTGCGCGCGGCCGCGATGCCGATCGCGAAGCCCACGACCAGCGTCACCGCCACGGCCGCGAGCACCTGCGAGAGCGTGTCGAGCGACTGGTTCCACACGCCGAGCACACCGATCGCGGCCATCGCGAGGACGGCGGTGAGAGCCGTCTGCCACGTGCCGATGAGCCATGCGAGCGTGGCGACGATCAGCAGGACCGACCACCAGGGCAGCCCCTGCAGGCCGTCCCGCACCGGGTTCAGGACCGAGGTGGTGAAGTGCCCCGCCCAGTCGGCGGTGCCGCCCACGTAGGGGACGCCGGAATAGAGGTGGTCGGTCATCCAGTCGACGGCTCGGTTGACCGGCTCGGCGATGTTCACGATCCAGGTCTCGGGCCAGTCGAGGCGGTCCGTGAAGCGTCCGGCGAGGGCCACGGCCACGGCACCGGCAGCCGCGGAAAACCACAGCTTCGGACCGGACTCGGAGGGCTGGGCGTCCCCGGCTTGTTCCCCGGCCGCTGCCGTCACGCGGTCCAGGACGACCGCGAGCAGCACGATGGGGATGCCGGCGGCGAGCGCGGCGCCGACGTCGACCGAGCCGAGCGCCTGGTAGACGCGGTCACCGAGGCCGGCCGCGCCGATGACGGACGCGATGACTGCCATCGACAGGGCCATCATGATCGTCTGGTTGAGGCCGAGGAGAAGTTCCTTGCGGGCGAGCGGCAGACGGGCGGTCAGCAGTCGCTGCCGCGCGGTGGTACCCATGGATTCGACGGCCTCCATCACGCCGGCGTCGGCGCCGCGCAGGCCGAGCGCGGTGAGCCGGGCCATGGGCGGGGCCGCGTACACGACGGTGGCGAGGACCGCGGCCGGGACGCCCATGCCGAAGACGAGGACGACCGGCAGGAGGTACGCGTAGGCCGGGAACACCTGCATGGTGTCGAGTACGGGGCGCAGCGCGCGGTACGTGCGGTCGGAGAGCCCGGCCGCGAGGCCGAGCAGCACGCCGAGCACGACGGACGCGAGGACCGCGACCACCATGAGCGCGAGCGTCTGCATGGTGGGGACCCACATGCCGAGCAGCCCGCAGGCCAGGAAGGCGACACCCGTGCCGACCGCCAGCCGCACCCCGGCCACGCGCCATGCGATGAGCGCCGCCGCGGCCGTGACGCCCGCCCAGCCCGCGGCGAGCAGGACGAGGTAGACGCCGCGGACGGAGATGACGACCGCGTTGGAGATGTGCCCGAAGAAGTAGAGGAACAGCGGGTGGCTGTCGCGGTTGTCGATGACCCAGTCGCTCGCCTTGCCCAGCTGTTCGGAGAAGTCGACGGTCAGGGCGTCGGGCCAGGCGCCGCTCGCCCAGCGGGCGTCGGCGAGCGGCACGAGGACCGCCGCCACGAGGGCCAGCAGGAGCAGCTTGCCGACGACACGGTTCCTCAGGAGCCCGGTGACACCGGCCTGGGGGACGGGTGCGGTGGCGGTGGCCATCAGACCGCCTCCTTGGAGCCCGTCTCTGCCGCGGCCGTGGACTGCGTCCCGGCCACGACCCCGAGCAGCCGCTCGTGGTCGACCACGCCGACGCAGCGGCCGTCGTCCATGACTCGCGCGGGGAAACCGCTGCGGGCGACGGCCTCGATGGCCTCGGACACGGTCGCCTCCGGCACGAGAGCCGGACCCTGCCCGGCCTCGTCGACGCCGGCGGGCCGCATGGCCGTACGGACCGTCATCACCTGCTCGCGCGGCACGTCCCGGACGAATTCGCGTACGTAGTCGTCGGCGGGCGAGCCGACGATCTCCTCCGGCGTGCCGAGCTGGACGATGCGGCCGTCGCGCATCAGGGCGATGCGGTCGCCCAGGCGCAGGGCCTCGTTCAGGTCGTGGGTGATGAAGACCATCGTGCGGCCCTCCTCACGGTGCAGCCGGATGACCTCCTCCTGCATATCGCGCCGGATCAGCGGGTCGAGCGCGCTGAACGGCTCGTCGAACAGCAGCACTTCGGGGTCCACGGCGAGCGCCCGCGCAAGCCCGACCCGCTGCTGCTGGCCGCCCGACAACTGCCCCGGCCGCCGCTGCTCCATGCCCTCGAGGCCGACCTTGGCGACGACTTCCTGCGCCTTCTTCCGGCGCTCGCCCTTCCCGATGCCCTGGATCTCCAGGCCGTACGCGACGTTGTCGAGCACGGAGCGGTGCGGCAGCAGCCCGAAGTGCTGGAAGACCATCGAGGCGCGGTGGCGGCGCAGTTCGCGCAGGCGCGTCCTGTCCATGGCGCGGACGTCCTCGCCGTCGATCGCGAGCGTCCCGGCGGTCGGCTCGATGAGGCGCGTGAGGCAGCGTACGAGCGTGGACTTGCCCGAGCCGGACAGGCCCATCACGACGAAGACCTCGCCCTTGCCGACCTCGAAGCTCACATCGCGGACGGCGGCGGTACAGCCGGTACGGGCGCGCAGCTCGGCGGCGTTCAGCGCGCCGAGTTCCGGGTCGCCGGGTATGCGCTCGGCCTTCGGCCCGAAGACCTTCCACAGGCCCTCGACGGAGAAGACGGGTTCGACGGTGGTGGCCTTGCCGGCAGTCGACGTGGTCATCACTCGCCACCCCCGACCAGGTCGGCACACTTCTCCCCGACCATGAGCACCCCGATCATCGGGTTCACCGCGGGCATCGTCGGGAAGACGGAGGCGTCGGCGATCCGAATGCCGTCCAGACCGCGGATTCTCAACTGTGGGTCGACGACGGCGAGTTGGTCATCGAGGGCGCCCATCCGGCAGGTGCCCGCCGGGTGGTACACCGTGTGGGCCACCGACCGCGCGTACACGCTGAGCTCCTCGTCTCCCGTGACGTCGGGACCGGGAGCCACCTCGCGCTTCAGCCAGCCCGCCAGCGGCTCGGACTTGGCGATCTCGCGGGCGATCCTGATCCCGTCGACGAGGGTGCGGCCGTCGTAGTCGTCCTCGTCCGTGAAGTAACGGAAGTCGAGGGCGGGCTTCTCGGCCGGGTCGGCACTGGTCAGGTAAAGCCTGCCGCGGCTGCGCGGCTTGGGGATGTTCGGAGTCATGGAGACGCCGTGGGCAGGCCGTTCGTACCCCAGCCGTTCCGGGTTGTCCGTGAACGGAATCTGGTAGAAGTGGAACATCAGGTCGGGGCCCGGCTGTTCGGGATCCCGTCGCACGAACAGGCCCGCGTCGGAGTCCATCGCGGAGTTCTCGGGAATCGGTCCGTTCGTCTCCCAGACGATCACCGACTCCGGGTGGTCGAGCAGGTTCTCGCCGACGCCGGACAGGTCATGCACGACGGGAATGCCGAGCGCCTCCAGGTCGCGGGCGGGCCCGATGCCGGAGTGCAGGAGCAGCCGGGGCGAGTCCACGGCACCCGCGCACAGCAGGACTTCGCTCTTCGCGCGTACGAGGATCTCCTCGCCGTCCTTGGTCCGTACGTGCACGCCGCGCGCCCGCGTCCCGTCGAGCTCCAGCTTGTACGCCCAGGTCTCCAGCAGGATCGTCAGGTTCGGGCGGTCCAGAAAGGGGTGGAGGTAGGCGACCGACGCGCTCGAGCGCTTGTTGTTCTCCGGGTGGTACGCGAGGTCGAAGAAGCCGACGCCCTCGCTGAACGGCTTCTTGTTGAAGCCCTCGACGCGCGGCACGCCCAGCGTGGCCTGGGCGGCGTCGACGAAGTCGCGGGCGATGGCGTTCCGGTCCTCCTCGTCGACGGCGACGATGTTGTTGCGCAGCCGGGCGTAGTACGCCTCCATCGGCACCGCGCCCCAGCCCTTGGCACCGGCCGCCTCCCACTCGTCCCAGTCGGACGGCAGCGGCTTGAACGCGATCAGCGTGTTGTGCGAGGAGCAGCCGCCGAGCACCCGGGCGCGGCTGTGCCGGATGAACGAGTTGCCGCGCGGCTGCCGGGTCGTCGGGTAGTCGTAGTCCAGTTCCCCGCCGAGCAGCCCCATCCAGCGGCGCAGGGTGAGGACGTCGTCGCGGCCGACGTCGCTGGGGCCGCCCTCGATGACGGCGACGGTGACGTCCGGGTCCTCGGTCAGCCGGGAGGCGATGACGGAGCCGGCGGTACCGCCGCCGATGACGACGTAGTCGTACGTGTGCTCGTGGACGGGCGTGGCTTGTTCAGGCATGGGGGATTACTCCTCGGGGTCGTACAAGGTGCTGCGCTCAGGCGCGGGGACGAGGGCAGGACGGGAGCCGGGACATGGGCCTGTCCCAGTGGCTCGCGAACGGGGGCGGCCGCCGGGGACCCGGGAGCCCGGGCGTCAGCCCGCGAACCACCGCACCGGCTGCGGTGCGAGGTTCTGGTACACGTGCTTGGTCTCGCGGTACTCGGCGAGACCGGCGGGCCCGAGCTCCCGCCCGACGCCGCTCTTGCCGAAGCCGCCCCACTCCGCCTGCGGGAGGTAGGGGTGGAAGTCGTTGATCCAGACGGTGCCGTGCCGCAGCCGTCCGGCGACGCGCCGGGCGCGGCCCGCATCGGCGGTCCAGACGCCTCCCGCGAGCCCGTACTCGGTGTCGTTGGCGAGCGCGACGGCCTCGTCCTCCGTACGGAACGTCTCGACGGTCAGTACGGGCCCGAAGACCTCCTCGCGTACCACCTTCATCTCGCGGTGGCACTGGTCGAGGACGGTGGGCTCGTAGAAGTACCCGGTGGCGGGCCGCCCTGCCGACGGTTCGGGCCGCTTGCCGCCGGCCCGCAGCACAGCGCCCTCGGTCAGGGCGGAGGCGACGTACGCCTCGGTCTTCTCCCGCTGCTGCTCGGACACCAGCGGCCCGCACTCGACGCCCTCCTCGGTGCCGCGGCCGAGCCGGATCCTGCCGGCCCGGCGGGCGAGTTCGGCGACGAAGCGTTCGCGTACGGACTCCTCGATGATGAGGCGTCCGCCGGCGGAGCAGACCTGGCCGCTGTGGATGAACGCGGCGTTCAGGGCCTGGTCGACGGCGGTGTCGAAGCCTTCCTCAGTGGCGCAGGCGTCGGCGAAGACGACGTTGGGGTTCTTGCCGCCGAGTTCGAGGGCGACCTTCTTCACGGTGACGGCGGCGGCCTGCGCGACCTTGATCCCGCTGAGGAGACCTCCGGTGAAGGAGACGAGGTCGACAGCTGGGTGCTCGGCGAGGCGGGCGCCCACGGTGTGCCCGGGGCCGGTGACGATGTTCGCGACCCCCTCGGGCAGCCCGGCCTCTTCGAGCAGTTCCACGAGGGCGATCGTGGTCAGCGGCGTGATCTCGCTGGGCTTGATGACGAAGGTGTTCCCGGCGGCGAGCGCGGGCGCGACCTTCCAACTCGCCTGAAGCAGCGGATAGTTCCAGGGCGTGATCATGGAGCACACGCCGATGGGTTCGTGCACGACGACGCTGTGGATGTCGTCGGAACCGGCGTCGACGACCCGGCCGCCGCCCTCACCCACGACGAGATCGGCGAAGTACCGGAAGGCGTCGGCGACACAGTCGATGTCGACGCGCCCCTCCTCGAGCGTCTTGCCCGCGTCCCGGCTCTCCAGCAGCCCGAGCCGCTCCCGGTCGCGCACGAGGAAATCGGCGACGCGACGAAGCAGGGCGGCGCGTTCGACGACAGAGGTGCGGGGCCATGGCCCTTCGTCGAACGCGCGGCGCGCGGCGTCGATGGCCGCGTCCGCATCCCGTCCGTCACCCTCCGCAACCACGGCGAACGGCTTGGCGTCCGCCGGGTCGAGCACCTCGCGGGTGTCCCCGGAGACGGCTTCTCGCCACTCCCCAGCCACGTGAATCGTGTGCTGCGCCTGTCGTTCCGCTGGTCCCGCCATGATCGGTGCGCCTTTCGTTCCTGTTCCACGCTCCTGTGGCACGCCTGTGCCGCTGCCAGGGAGCTGGATGCCCCTGCCCCGGCCTGGGCGATACATGCACAATCCGTGGCCGAAAGTGCGCTGAGTCACTGCGCAGGGGGGAGGGCCTTGGGGTTGCAGGCTCCCAGCCCCCACCCGAACACTGGTCAGACCCCCTTGCGCTTCTTCTGCGCCGCCCGCCGCCGCTCCTCCTCCGCCTCCCACAGACGCTTCAGCTCCTGCGTGCGTTCATCGAGCTCGATGGACTCGTCCTCCTCCTTCCAGAGCCCCTGCTCCTTGAGCCGGCGGACATGGACCTCGACCGGAGGCTCGGGGTCGAAGTCCGAAGGCCGGGGGGCCTCGGGGCCGTCGGGCCCGAGGCGGACCAGACGTTCGACGCGGGTGACGCGAAAGCGGCGGCCCGCGACACTCGCCACGTTGCTGCGTCTCTCGTCGAGGCGGTCGGCGGCACGGGCGTACTCCTCACGGGCGGCGTCGTTGAGGCGGAGTTCGAAAGGGCCCATGACGCGCAGATACGACGCCAGGACGTCACGCGCGGCCTGCGGCGAGGGGTGGGACGCCCCAGGGTTGTGCGGCTTCCAGCTGCCGTCCACACGCTCGGAGATCATGAACACGGCGGGGAGGAGGACGCCGCCCGGATGAGTCGCCAGAGCCCGGCGCGCGTCGTCGGCGACGTCCGCCGGCGCGCCCGGCACGACGCCGACGAACCGCACCAGGTCCAGCTTGAGGATGCCGTCGGCCAGCCCCGTACCGGTGTACGGGTCGATCACCTGGCCCCGGGGACGTACATGATCGGCGTCGAGAGGATCGGGGTCGGAAGGGCGGGGCGGTTCGGGGCCGTTGCCGCCCATCCGGATGAACCGCGAGGCGCGCACGACCCTGAACCGGCCGCCCAGCACGGTCACCTCGTCGACGACCTCGCGGTCCATACGTCTGGCCGCAGACATCCACTTGCCCTGTGCGCTCTCGTCCCCGGCGGCATCCTCGGCATCCTTGGCGCTGCGCCGGAAGTGCGAACCCAGCATGTCCCGCGCACCCTGCGGCGTATCGCTGCTGTAGTCGGACAGCTGCCAGCCGCCCTCTTCGCGCTCCCGGGCATGGAAGAACTCGGGAATCCCCACCCCCAGCAGCTGCGGGTACCGCTCCCGTGCCTGCCATGCCTCCTGCTCGGCGAAGGCTGCGATCGGTCCCTCCTGCGGGGTCACCCGGAACGTCAGATAGCCGGGCGCGTCGTCTGCGTAACCGCTCATGTACGGACTGTGTCCGGTCGAGCCGTACCCCTGCCACCTACTTCGGACAATTCACGGGCTCCCCTTACCTCTCCCGGCACCTTTGACTAAAGTCAAAGAAATATGGAGCCAGTGTCCACAGAGCATGTGACCGCCCTGCGCCGCTTCAACCGCTACTTCACCCGGCGTATCGGCGCACTCGACGACCACTACCTGGGCCAGGACCGGCCACTCGGCGAGGCCCGGCTGCTGTACGAGATCGGGGACGGGGCCTCGCTGCGCGAGCTGCGCAGTCGACTCGGCCTGGACGCCGGGTACTTGAGCCGAATGACGAAGACCCTGGAGGCGCAGGGCCTGGTGCGGATCACCGTGCATCCGCAGGACACCCGGCTGCGGCTCGCGGAGCTGACCCCGGCCGGACGGGTCGAGGTGAAGGAGCAGAACCGGCGGGCCAATCACCTCGCCGGAGGCCTGCTCAACGGGCTGACGCCGGACCAGCGTGAGCAGTTGACCGAGTCCCTCGACACCGCCCAGCGGCTGCTCAGGCTCGCCGCGATCACGGTCGAGCTCGTCGACGGAGCAGCCCCGGACGCCCGCGCCTGCCTCTACGCCTACGCCGCCGACATCGACGCCCGCTTCCCCGAGGGCTACGACCGGGCGGCCCTCGTCCAGCCGCACGAGGCGTCGGGGGACACGGGCGCCTTCCTCGTCGCGTACGAGGAAGGCCGGCCCGTGGGATGCGCGGCCCTGCGGCGGCTCGAACCGGGCGTCGGCGAGATCCGGCACGTATGGGTGCACCCGGACGCCCGCCGCCTCGGCCTCGCCCGCCGGCTGCTCGCCGAGCTGGAGCGGCAGGCCGTGGAGCGCGGCTACGGAGTCGTACGTCTCGACACGCACGCCTCGCTCAGCGAGGCACAGGCGATGTACCGGGCGTGCGGGTACACCGAGATCCCCCGCTACAACGACGACGTGTACGGGGCGTACTGGTTCGAGAAGTCCCTGAAGAAAAGCCGTTGAAGCAGCCGCCCCTTCCTCCCCGAAGCAGCCACCCCTAACCCGCTGAGCGGGCCGCCTCCGCCTCCTTCGCCAACTGCACGGCCTGGAGGAGCGAGAGCCCGGGCGCAGCCTCGCGCAGGGCCTTGATCACATGCACGGAGTCGTACGAGCCGTCGATCCCGGCCGCCGCCGCTCGCTCCCGTACCCACCGGGTCCGCAGCTCGGCGTCGGAGGCAGCCGCCGCCTCCTCGACGATCGCGGCAGCCCGCTCCAGGCCCGGCCGCTCCTCGGGCGAGGCCTCCTCGAGCGCCCAGCGCACTTGCGCGGCAATGACGTCGGCGTCCCGCAGGACGAGGACGTGCAGGTCTGGCTGATTGGAGTGTCCGAACATGGAGCCCATAGTCGATGTGAGACACCAGGCCGATCAAGGTGGTTGAGCAGCTTCTGAGCCGGCGCGGCGCTCGAGGACGCGGCCGCCGGTCCGCGCACGGGCGTCATTCCGTGACCGGTTCCGGGCACACCGTGGCCGGTGGGCAGAACCAGGCCAACGCCGTTTCCAGGACGTTCCGTTCGTCGTCGAAGCCGTCCGACTCCGGGCCGTAGGAGGTGATCGCGTACAGCTTGCCGTCCACGGATTCGAAGCGGTGGTCGACGACGTGCCAGGTGCCGATCTCCTCCTCGCCCTTGAGGGAGTCGGCGAGGTATTCGAGGCGGGCGGCGGGGAGTCCGCTGTCCTCGGGATTCTCCAGGGAGAGCTGTTCGAAGCCGTCGGGCTTGGGGGTGTCGGCGGACACGAACTCCTGGAGCGATTCCTCCGGGCTGGCTTCCAGCACCTCGTAGATCTGAAGGCGGCGCGAACCGTCCGCACTGCGGTAGTTGACGACGTCGAAGCCGTGGATGGAGTCGACCGTCTGCCGGTTCTCGACCCAGTCCTCCTGGACGGCCACGCGAAAGCCCTCCTCGTCCTGCACGGACTCGAATCCGAGAGGCAGTGTGGCCGACGGGCTCGGGGACGCCGGGTCCTCGGTGCCCGTACCCCCGCCCGGGTCGCCGTTCGTTTCCCCGCTCTGTCCGGGCGCCGGGGTCTCGCGGACCGTGAAGTACCCCCGCGGTCCCGGCTCGTCCTTCCAGCCCAGCGCCCACGTGCCGAAGGCCACTCCGCAGACCGCGAGGACCACGACGGCGCCGCGCAGCGCCTGGCGCTGGCGTACTCCGTCGCGCCGTTGGTCCACGACGATCTGCTGTTCCTCTTCGGGCCCCGCCCAGTCCTGGCGGTCGGCGTCGAAGACCCTCACCATCGTTGGACCCTCACCATCGTTGTCCCTGCGCCATCGTTGTCCCTCCGGCTCAGCCGAGCAGCTGGGTGATGGCCTGGGTGACGGCGGTCACGGACGCGGCGGTCGCCGCGGCGGGACCGTAGGCCGCGAGACGGTCACGGAGCCGGGTGAGCGGTCCTGGCGCGCTGCGCCCGGTGCGGGCGATCTCGCCCTCCACTTCGGCCAGTTCGGCGCCGAGGGCCTCACTCTCGGCCGTACGTTCCTGCTGTCCGAGTTCGGTGCGCAGCGCCCGTACAGCGGTGAGCAGTTCCCCGTACCCCGGCTCGGCAGATACAGCCGTGTAGTTGACGGACTCGGCCTTGCCGTGGTCGCCGAAGGCCTGGGAGCCACCGCTGATCGAACCGATGTGGATCTGCGGCCCGCCGCCCGTCCCCCCGCTCGCTCCCCCGTCGGTGCTCATACCGTGCTCCTCTCCGTGTGCGTGGCCTGGCCGTGCGAACCCGTGGCGAGGGCGCCGCCGGACATCTCGTTGATGTAGAGCCCGCTGTTGTGGATGTTGGTGATGTTCTGCTCCAGGCGGTCGGTGCGGTAGCCGTGGGCCTGCAGGGCGTCCCGTACCCCTTCGCCGATCCGGTCCTGGAGGGTCCTGATGTAGCGGGCGACGTCCATCTCCTGGAAGAGGGACAGCTCGTCGGTGCAGGCCAGCTCGCGCAGCGAGACCAAGGGGGCGTCGGGCGCGGCCTGTTCGGGACGGGCCGACGACTGCCGCAGTGCGGAGCTCAGGGTGCGCAGGGCCGCGATCCCCGTCGCCAGGCCGACCGAGGGTGCGTCGATGAGGGCGCGGACGGCGTCCCGCAGCGGACCTTCCGGCGGGCGCCCGACGATGGCGTCGATCTGCCGGAACTCCGGCACGATCGGCCCCAGCACATGCGGCACCACCTCCAGCACGAGCATGCCGCCCTGGGTGTGCACCCGGACCAGCAGCGAGACGACGACCTGCTCGTTCCAGGCCCCCACCCTGATCCGCAGGAAGTGCCGCCGGGCCTCCCCGCCCTCCCCCACGGACTCGGCCAAGTGCCGGTTGACCTGCGCGGACTCGTACACGCTCGCGGTACGGGTGTCGTCCGGGCCGATGACGAGCGGCTCGTCGCGGCCCACACCGGACGGAAGGTAGACGAACTCCTCGATCTCCAGCTCCCGCAGCCGGTCCCGGCTCCCGTCCCCGGCCGGCGTCTTCAGCGCCCGCAGCCGGGGGGTGATCATGTCGATGATCTCGCGCGCGGTGAGCTGCGCGGCATCCGACCGGGGTGCCGGTACGCCGTTGCCGCTCTCCCCCGCCTCCCTGCGCCGCAGTTCCAGTACGACCGACCAGGGCTTACGGGTCACTCCGGCGCCGACGAAGGGCCGGTTGACGTCGTAGAGGGTGAGCGAGGCGTCCTGCTCCCGGCGGATGCGCTCGGCGAGGGCCTCGTAGCGGCCGGGCAGGCCGGGGTCGGGTGTCTCGGCGAACGTCTGCCGGGCCAGCGCCATACGCAGCGTCTGCTTACGCAGCCACTGGTGGCGCCAGACGACGAGGCCGAGCAGCAGCGGGAAGATCACGGGGTACCAGTTGTCCTCGATCCCGACCCAGGCCCGTACCCAGTACCCGAGGCAGATCAGCCAGGCGCTCATGGTCACCAGCAGGCCGAGGCGCGGCCGCACCCACGCCAGCGCGGGCGGCAGCTTCAGCCGCTGCACCACGGCGGTGTCCGTGCCCCGGCCGGAGAGAACCCGGGCGAACCACAGCAGCAGGACGACCAGGGCGTACGAAGTCGTCCAGGTGCCCGGTACCACCCCGTCGAACAGGCCGGGCGCCCCGGACTCGTCCCCGGCCTCCGAATCGAAGACATACCGGACGTAGTCGAGGAAGGACAGCCCGGTGTCGCCGCCGGCGCGGTCCTCCACGGTGTCCCTGATCATCACGACATCACTGACCAGGAAGCCGACCCACACCGCGAGGAGCAGCAGGGCCGTACGCACCTCTTCGCGTCGGGCGCGCAGTGCGTGTGCGAGGACGGGCAGGACGTCCGCGCCGAGCGTCGGCGCCACCGGGCGCTCCGCGTGTCCGACGAGTTCGTCGATGACGCGCCTGCGGAACCCCGCGTCCAGATGGGCACCCGCGCACAACAGCCTGGTGGCCTCTGTGTGGCCCCAGCGCCGCCTCGACGGTTCGCTTCCCATGCTCCCGACACTCCCGATTGCCGCAGGCGCATACCGACTGCGGGCGAATTCCATTGGTGGACAAGGGAGTTGACGTTAGCGGAGCAACCACGGTGACGGGAGGGGCGAACGGAAATCCCGCTCGAACAGGTGAATCTTCCCGGACCCGTGCATGAGCGCTGCCGTACGCGGAGAAAGGACGAGCCCGCACGGCCGGGTGTGGCCGTACGGGCTCGCGGAATGCCGGGGGTCGGCTCGGCCGAACGCCGAGGATCGTCTCGGATCAGCCGCTCAGGTCAGGCCGTTAGATGAGGCCGAGACCGCGGACTGCCTCCCGCTCCTCCTCCAGCTCCTTCACCGACGCGTCGATGCGGGTGCGGGAGAAGTCGTTGATGTCGAGGCCCTGGACGATCTCGTACCGGCCGTCCTTCGCGGTGACCGGGAAGGAGGAGATCAGGCCCTCCGCGACGCCGTACGAGCCGTCGGACGGGATGCCCATCGACGTCCAGTCGCCCTCGGCCGTGCCGTTGACCCAGGTGTGGACGTGGTCGATGGCGGCGTTCGCAGCGGAGGCCGCCGAGGAGGCGCCGCGGGCCTCGATGATGGCCGCGCCACGCTTGGCGACGGTCGGGATGAAGTCCTCGGCCAGCCACTTCTCGTCGTTGACGGTCTCGGCGGCGTTCTTGCCGGCGACCGTGGCGTGGAAGATGTCGGGGTACTGGGTGGCCGAGTGGTTGCCCCAGATCGTCAGGCGCTTGATGTCGGCGACCGAGGCGCCCGTCTTCTTCGCGAGCTGGCTCAGCGCACGGTTGTGGTCCAGACGGGTCATCGCCGTGAAGCGCTCGGCCGGTACGTCCGGGGCGGCGGCCTGGGCGATGAGCGCGTTGGTGTTGGCCGGGTTGCCGACGACGAGGACCTTGATGTCGTCCGCGGCGTGGTCGTTGATGGCCTTGCCCTGCGGCTTGAAGATGCCGCCGTTGGCCTCGAGCAGGTCGCCGCGCTCCATGCCCTTCGTACGGGGGCGGGCGCCGACCAGGAGGGCCACGTTCGTGCCGTCGAAGGCGACGTTCGGGTCGTCCGAGATGTCGATGCCCTGGAGGAGCGGGAAGGCGCAGTCGTCGAGCTCCATCGCCGTGCCCTCGGCTGCCTTCAGCGCGGGGGTGATCTCCAGGAGGCGCAGCTTGACCGGCACGTCCGCGCCGAGCAGCTGGCCGGAGGCGATGCGGAAGAGCAGGGCGTAACCGATCTGGCCGGCCGCGCCGGTGACGGTGACGTTCACGGGAGTGCGGGTCATGGCGTTCTCCGTATGACAGCTGGCGGTGGGGCGTCCTTGCCCCGGGGTGCGGACCTACAGATGATCGATCTCTTGGCGTCAAGAGAGATCCAGCGATCAGGCTATCGCGCATCCAGGATCCCGGACGTCCGGGTCCGTGTGGCCCACCCCACAGCCCCACGAAGCGGCGGCCGCCGGTCCGGGAGAGGGGGTGACGACGGCCGCCGGGTGGGGGTGCCGGGGCCGGGAGGTGGGTGCCACCTCCCGGCCGGGACCGGATTCCCGTGGGGGTTGGAGTTCGCCTGCCCCGGAGTTGGCGGGTCATTCCTGTTGTGCGAGGTTGCCTCCGGGGCGCCTACCGGGAGGGTGGGTTCGGTTCATGGGCGACTGCGGGTCCGTCGTGGCTGGTCGCGCCCCGCGGCGGAGCCGCTAATGTCACAGCCCCGCGCCCCTGAAAAGCAAAAGCCTGCGACTCCACGCGCCCCAAGAGGATCCGCGCCCAGAAAAAGCCCGTACCCCCAACTACCCGCGCCCTCCCACCGGCGGGAGGGGACGTGGGCCGGTGCGTCGTATGCCCGTCGCGTAGGTTCTGTCTCAGGTCACCTGCGCCCTGTACCAGCAATGGGCCGTATGCCCACCCTGCGACGGGCTGACGCACCGGCCCACGGCCCCGACCCCCAACGAACCCAGGGGCGCGGGGCTGTATCAATCTGCGGCTCCGCCGGGTGGGCGCGACCAGCTACAACGCACCCGCACCCGGCAACGAACCCCCTGCTCAACCGGCGGACGCCGTACAGCCCTCCTCGCCCGAAGCCAGCGTCGCGCAAGCCTTCGCATCGCCCGCATCCTTCACGGCCACCATCGGCGTGTACGTGTCGGTGTCCACCTTCACTTTGCCGGTCTGCTCGGCCGCACCCGACGAGCTGATCTGGACCTCGTCGCCGACCGTGGCCTGCGTGATGCGGGCCCAGGCGGCGCCACAGGTCTTGCTGTAGCGCACCTCGATGAGGGCCGTGCCGACCGTGACGTTGTCGGTGGTCGTCGCCAACTCGCCGCCGCAGCCCATGTTCTCCGGGTCCTGGCCCGTGCAGTCCTTGCCGCTGCACTGGACACCGGACGGCAGGTTCTTACTGACGGAGGGGGTCGGGCTCGGCTTCGCCTCGTCCGCGCTCCCGCCCTTCCCACCGGGGTCGGTGAGGTAGAGGGCAGCCGCGATCACCACGAGCGCGCCGACGACGCCCGCGAGGAACATCGTGACCCGCCGCTTCCGCCGCTGAGCGTCCGGGGAACCACCGGAGCGCGGCGGCCGGGCGTCCTCGGGCGGCCCTCCGGTCGGACCGGAGGGCCCGGTCGGCGCGGAGTACCCGGACTGCCCGGAAGAACCCGACTGGCCCGACCATGCCGACTGACCGGACTTGCCGGCCAGTCCCGCCGAACCGGAGAGATTCGACGGAGGAGCAACACCCCAACTGCCCGTACGCGGAGCCGAAGGGCCACCAGGAGTGGACGTACCAGACCTACCGGACGCACCGGACGAAGCCCCACCCGCCGAACTCGACGAGCCTGAGGTGCCCGACGACTCCTTCTGCGGAAGCCGCCCGAGGAACGACGTCGGCGCATCCCCGCCCGACGATGGACTCCGTGGCGGCGCCGAGGCCCCGGCGCCCGCCGGCTTGGGCGGGGCCGCAGCCGCGGCCTTGCTCGCCGGCTTGCCGCGGCTGCCACCCTTGGCCTTGGGAGACGTGGGCCCCAACTCCCCGAGCGCGGCGCGCGCCTGGGAGATCCGTATGGCCTCCATGGTCATGTCGTGGCGCATCTCCGAGCGGCTCCATGCCCGCTCGGCCAGCTCCCACATCGTGGTCAGATGGACCGGATTCGTTCCGGTCACCTCGGCCAGTGCCACGATCGCGCCCTTGGGCGCGAGCAGCCGGCCGTTCAGATACCGCTCCCAGGACGTTTTGCTGTAACCGGTGCGGTCGGCCACGGCAGCGACGCTCAGCCCACTGCGATCGACAAGTCGACGCAACTGGCTGGCGAACTCCCTGACCTGCGGATCGAGTTCATCCGGCAAGGCCCTCCAACGAGGCATTGCTCCCCCTCTTCCCCCCGTACGTGCTTACTTTCCTCGCGCGTGACGCCCTCTGCCGAGTCCCCGTTCCGGCCTACCCACAGGGATGCGCGGAGCCAGGATCTCAGTTCCCCGGGTGCGGGCGCACAGGAGCATTTCGAGCCGTGGGCATGCACCGTTGCACGCCCGCTGGTATGCGGTCCAGTGTCCCACCGAGATCCTGTGCTACCTGCTGGGCCCCCTGGTCAGCGCACGGGAAGTCCCGGACCGTCCCGATTGCCCACGTTATCCCCGACGTTGGACGTGATCAGATCAAATCCCCGAACTTGTCAATACATCGACACAACGGGAACACATACACGACATCGTCTGTCACTAGTGAACCGGATGCATCAGGGGAATCGCACACCTACCGGCGGGTGAAGTACAGATCGTTACGGGACTCGTGGCACGACAAGCACGAGGTACCGGAACGGTCACCTCCGTGCCACAGGGAACTCACAGGTGTTGAAGCCCCGTCGGCACGTCCATGACTCTTGAGCGCAGGCGGCGTCCGTCCTCGCTCGGGGGAGTGGACGGACGTCGCCGTCACGCCGCCGGTCCCGGGCTCAGGCACGGATGCGAATCGGGCGCAAACCGGGCGCAAACCGAACTCAGGCCTCGATGCAGACACGGTCACCCTTGGCCGGAATCAGGCAGACGCGGGTCCCGGCCGGATCGTCCGCCGGCGTCATCGCCGTCGCGAGATAGCCGGTCGTGTCATCCCGCACGGCCGCCCGTACTTCCTTGGGGCCGGCCCCGGAGCGGCTCAGCTCGACCCGGTCCCCGATCCGCAGCCGCGTCGCGCGCGCCCACACCGCGTGGCACGTCGTGCCGTGGCGCAGTTCCACGCGCTGCCCGTCGGCGAAGGTGCGCTGGGCGGCCGTGGTCACCATGTTGTCGCCGCCGCAGCCCATGTCGACGGGGTTCTGGCCGTCGCAGTCGGGGCCGGTGCAGCCGGGTGAGTACGTCGGTGGGGGCACCGCGCTGTCCGCCGACTCGTCCGGCAGCAGGAGGACCGCGGCGCACACGGCAGCGGCGATGGCCGCGCCCGCGGCGAACGCGACCCGGCGTACCCGGCCGCCGTGCCGCCCGCCCGCCTCCGCCTCCGCCTCCGCCTCCGCCTCCGAAGCGCTCCTCCCCCGGCCGCTCCACTCCGCGTCAGCCAGTTCCCACAGCGCGAGCAGCCGTTCGGGCCGCTCCCCCGCGACTCGGCACAGCGCCACGACGGCGTCGTACGGAACGGGCTTCTCGCCGTTGAGATAGCGGGCCCAGGAGGACTTGCTGTACGGCGTGCGGGCGGCGAGCTCGCTCAGGCTCAGGCCCGCCGCTTCCCGTAACCCCTTCAAGCCTGCGGTCAGTTGGCGTACTTCCGGAGTCACTTGCGCAGCTCCCGCCAGGTCTCGGGGCCGACGATGCCGTCCAGGGCGAGCCCGCGCTTCTCCTGGAAGGCCCAGGCCGCGCTCTTGGTCTTCTCGCCGTAGACCCCGTCGATGTCGCCGGGATCGAAGCCGTGCCGGGCCAGCAGGCACTGCGCCTCCACGACGTCCCAGCCGACGTGGTTGATGTCGAGCAGCACCCGCTCGGAGGCGCTGTGCCCGGCGTACAGTCCGCCGTCCTTGCGGGAGATGTCGCAGTCGTACGCCTGTCCGCGCCGGTAGCTCTCGGCAGCGAGCGCGGTCTGCTGACCGGGACCGTCGGAGTCGTGCTGCCAGACCGGCCCGACGATCGTCCCCGCGCCGAACGCGACGAGCAGCGCGGCGACGGCGGCGAGGACGAGGCGGGGGCGGGGGCGCACGGCGGGTGGTTCGCTCCGGCGGCGGGGTTCGGTTGCCGCTCGCAAGGCGCCGGTTCGCATGGTGACCGTTCGCGCGACGGCGGTTCGCGTTGTGGCCGGCGCCTCCTCAGGCTCCGCTCCGGACGCCCCTGAAGCTCCCGCCGCCCCCGGAGCCGTCTCGCGCGCCCCCTCCGCCACCTCATGCAGGACGAGCAGCCGGGTCGGGTCCGTGCCGCAGACGCGTGCGAGTTCGGTCACGGCCCCGCGGGGAACCGGCTTCTTGCCGTTGAGCCAGCGCTCCCATGACGAGGAGCTGTACGTGGTCTTCGCCACGAGCGCGGCCAGGCTCAGTCCGCTGCGGTCCTTCAAGCGCCGCAGCTGAACGATGAGTTGCCTCTCCCGCTGGTCGAGGGAGTCGGGCAGTTCCTTCCATCGCGCCATGTCGCCACCCCCGTGATCATTTGGCGCGTACGCATATGAGGTTCCGTCAGGTGAGAGGACGCACAGGGGCAGTGCGGTTGCGTCCCGTCGGGGCACGTTACCCAACCGGAACGGCATCCCCCGTCCCACCCCGCTGTCATTGGCCACGGCATCCCACCAGGTCAGGGCGTGGGACGTCCCCGCTACCCCCGGAAACCCCGCCGGATCTGGCGGTTGGCATGGCCGGGACGGCACGGTCGGTGACGTAACGGGCACACCGCCCGCTCCGACAACGGGGAGGCATCCCAACCATGAACGCACGCAAGCGCATCGCACTCGTCATCAGCACCGCGGCTCTCGGCGGCGGCCTGGCCCTCGCCCCGGCGGCAGACGCGGCTCCCGGTGTAGGAAACATCGCCAAGAACAGCGCCAACCGTGGCGGTGTCCTCTGTGTCCAGCACGCGGTCAACAACTGGGCTCAGCGGACCGGACAGGGTCAGCCCCTGTCGGAGGACAAGCTGTTCGGCACGAGGACGGAGACCTGGGTGAAGAAGTTCCAGCGCGCTTCCCGCCTCGACGACGACGGGATCGTCGGCAAGAAGACCGGCAACAGCATCCTGGACAACCTCCAGGGCGACGGCACCTGGCGGTCCGCCTGCTACGACTACGTTCCCAGCACGCGCCGCTGATCTCTCCACGCGTCGGCGGCCCGTCCTCCCCGGGGGAGAGGACGGGCCGCCGTCCTGCGTGTTCGGCTTCAGCGGATCGTGAAGTGCAGTATGTCTTCCAGGAACGGGATCTCCAGCTTCGGGTCGGGCTGGACCATCATCGCGAGCAGCACGATGGTCACGCCCAGGACGCCGTACGTGACGAGGTCCGTGAAGCGGGAGCGGACGGCGAGCATGCCCACGCCGGGCAGTGCCCAGCGCAGTACGCCGCCCATGAGCAGCCCGACTCCGATCAGCAGCGTGCCGTACCGGAAGACGTCGAACGCGGTGAGCAGCAGCCCGAGCCCGACGGTCCCCGCGACGGTGAGCATCGGCCACTGGCGCGCGGGCGCGGGCGCGTCGCCGGACGCGGCCCGCCCCCCGCCCTCGGGCCGAGCGGTGTCCCTCGTGATCCGCGGAAACCGCCGGGTGGTCCGCTGCGGCTCCACATCGGGGCCGACGGTACTGACGGCGTCCCGGGTGACGATCTCGCCCTCCCGCGGAATGTCGCGGCCCGCCGCGACGGAACCCGGCCCGCTGCCCGCCGGCTCCTCGCCGTGCGGCTCAGCGCCCGGCGAACCGCCGGCAGACGGCTCCTCAGCCTGCGCGGATGCGGCGGGCGACTCCGGGCCTTGCCGTTTCGCGGCACGCGGCTCTCCGTGGCGCGGCCGGTCGGCTTCCGACTTCGCGGGCCGCGCGGACCCGGCGCGCGGTCCGGCGTCGCGTGCCTGTGCAGACCCTGTACCCGGCTCGGCGTCGCCGGCTCGCGCCGACCCGGAGCCCGAATCGGCGTCACGTGCCCGCGTCGCCTCCGGCGATTCGGTCGCGTCCCGGTTCTCGGTCGTGTCCTCAGCCGGCACTGCGCTCCGCCGCCTCGACCACGTTGACGAGGAGTTGGGCCCTGGTCATGGGGCCGACTCCACCGGGGTTCGGGGAGATCCAGGCGGCGACCTCGGCGACTCCCGGGTGGACGTCGCCGACGATCTTGCCCTCGGCACTGCGGGAGACGCCGACGTCGAGGACCGCGACACCCGGCTTGACGTCCTCGGGGCGGACCAGGTGCGCGGAGCCGGCCGCGGCGATGATGATGTCCGCCCGCTTCAGGTGGGAGGACAGATCACGCGTACCGGTGTGGCACTGCGTCACCGTCGCGTTCTCGCTGCGCCGGGTGAGCAGCAGCGGCATCGGGCGGCCGATCGTCACGCCACGGCCGACGACCACGACCTCGGCACCCTTGATCTCCACGCCGTGCCGGCGCAGGAGGGTGAGGATGCCGTTCGGCGTGCAGGGCAGCGGCGCCGGCTCGTTCAGTACGAGACGGCCGAGGTTCATCGGGTGCAGACCGTCCGCGTCCTTGTCCGGGTCCATCAGCTCCAGGACACGGTTCTCGTCGATGCCTCTGGGCAGCGGCAGCTGGACGATGTATCCCGTGCAGGCCGGGTCCTCGTTGAGCTCCCGGACGACGGCCTCGATCTCCTCCTGCGTGGCGGTCGCGGGCAGCTCGCGCTGGATGGAGGCGATACCGACCTGTGCGCAGTCGCGATGCTTCCCGGCGACGTACTTCTGGCTGCCGGGGTCATCGCCCACCAGGACGGTTCCGAGACCGGGCGTGATGCCCTTCTCCTTCAGGGCCGCCACGCGGACGGTCAGGTCGGACTTGATCGCGGCTGCGGTGGCCTTGCCATCGAGAATCTGGGCGGTCATGTGCCCATCCTCGCGGATGACCGTGCCCCGGTTCCAATCAGGTCACCTCAAGACCTCCCCAAGGCATCCCCGGAGCCGCTCGGCGCCCTGTCCCTCGTATCCGTCCAAGATCAACGATGTTGCACTTGCACAACACATTTCGAATCCGTCTGGACAAATAAGCGACACGTTAAGGACGATGAACGCCACAGTGCCGCGGGCAGTACCGGGGGGACGAACCGCACCTGTAGAACTTTCCTCCGAAATGTGCCGCGTCGTCCCCGCACTCACGCCACAACGGAGGCAAGACGCCATGAGCTTCGGCGACCCGAACAACCCCTACGGCGCGCCGCAGGGCCAGCAGCCTGGCTACCCGTCCCAGCAGCCCCCGGGCCAGCCCGGCTACGGCGCCCCCCAGGGCCAGCCGGGTTACGGCTACCCGCAGGCGCCGCCCCTCCAGCAGCAGCCGTACGGCGGCTACCCCGGCGGTCCGATGCAGATGCCGGGCGGCGTGAAGTCCGCGCGCGTGATGCTGTTCGTCATCGCCGGTCTCCAGTTGATCGGCGCCATCCTGATGGCGATCTCCGCCGTCGCGGTCCAGGCAGCCAAGGACGACCCGTCGCTCCAGAACGAGGTCGAGTTCCAGCAGCTCGCCGACTACTCGTCCGGCGTCCTGTGGTTCGCGACCGTCGCGGTCCTGGCCTGGGGCGTCTTCGCGATCTTCCTCGGTGCGAAGATCGGCAGCGGCGGCAACGGCATCCGTATCGCCGCCATGGTGTTCGCCATCATCACCGCGATCCTCGGCATCTACCCGTTCATCATCATCGGCCTGGCGCACACCGTGCTCGCGATCCTCATCGCGGTGTTCGTGGGCCGGTCGGACGGCGCCGCCTGGTTCAACCGCCCGCGCCACTGAGGCGGTTCCGAGCCCAGGCGCGACGCCCCCAAGACCCGCTCGATGGCCTGTCCCACGTTGTCCCCCGCGTCTGTCAAGATCACCGATGTTGCACTTGCACAACTCCTCCACGATCTGGCTGGACATATACGCCTGGCCTTTAGAACGATGAGCGGCGCAGTGCCGCGGGCAGTGCACGGGGGGACAGGCCGCGATCAGCTCGATCTTTTCCTCCGTACAAGCCGCGTAGTCCCCGCACTCTTCAACGGAGGAATCACCGCCATGAGCTTTGGCGACCCGAACAACCCGTACGGACAGCCTCCCCCGCAGGGCGGGCAGCAGCCTTACGGCTACCCCCAGCAGCCCCCGGGCCAGCCCGGCTACGGCGCCCCCCAGGGCCAGCCCGGTTACGGCTACCCGCAGCAGCCCCCGCAGGGTGTCCCGCCCCAGCAGGGCTACGGCTACCCCCAGCAGCCCGGCGGGCAGTACCCGCAGCAGGGGCAGATGTACGGCGGTACGCCCCCCTATGCCCACTGGGGGTCGCGGGTGCTCGCGACACTGGTGGACTCGCTCATCCTCCTCGTCGCCTACCTCCCCGCGGTGATCGGGGCGCTGATCAGTGAAACGGCGGCGGGTATCGGCGGCCTCATCACCATCGTTGCCATGATCGGCGTGGTGGTCTGGTTGCTGATGGAGGAAGGCAAGACCGGCCAGACCATCGGCAAGAAGACCATGGGCATCCGACTGCTGCGGGAGAGCGACGGCCAGCCGCTCGGCTTCGGCATGGCATTCGCCCGCCGCCTTGCCCACATCCTCGACAGCGCCGCCTGCTACCTCGGCTGGCTGTGGCCGCTTTGGGACGACAAGAAGCAGACCTTCGCCGACAAGGTCTGCAGCACGGTGGTCGTCAAGGCCTGACGGGCGCGCTCACGCCACTCACGCCGAGGGCCGTGTCCCACCCCGCAAGGGAGGGACACGGCCCTGGCGCGTCACGGCCACGGCTCGCCTTCGGGCGGGTCCGAGAGCAGCACTCGACGTCACCCTCGCGAAAACAACTCGCCCCGGATTGTGGCGCCTTGCAGAATGACGGCCATGCAGACGCGACAGGCGTGTCCTGATGACGCATCAGCGGTCGCTGGGGTCTATGTGCGCTCCTGGCAGGTGGCCTTTGCGGAGCTCGTTCCCCGTCACTACCTCGATGCCATGGACCGGAGCCGCCAAGAGGCCGAGTGGAAGGCACGCATCGCGGAGGCACAGTGGCCGTGGACGGGAGTACTGGTAGCCGAAACCGAGGCGGGCATCGTCGGATTCGCAAGCTTCGGCTCGTCTCAGGAGACCCTTGCCACCGCGGAAATCGGCACGCTCTACGCGATGCCCGAGGTCTGGGGCACCGGGATCGGAAAGCAGTTGATGTCGGCCACGCTGACGACCCTCGGACAGGCCAACTACACGCAGGTCACCTTATGGGTCCTGGAGGACAACGAACGGGCCCGGCGGTTCTATGAAGCCGCCGGCTGGCGCCCGGACGGCGCGGCCGTGGAGGACACGACCGGCGGTGCCTCTCTCAACAAGTTGCGCTACCGCCGCCGTCTTGGCTGACGCCGGAGCCCGCGAATCGCGATTCTGACGGTGACCTTCCGGGTCACTGAGCGACGTCGCGCCAAGGGCACTCGGGCGCCAGGGCCCGGAGAACGGCCGGCAGTTGTGGCGGCTCGATCCGATCCGGCAGCGAGTCCAGGTCGGGCCATGCGAGCCAGGCGTAACAGTGGAGGTTGGCCCGTTCATCGGGGAGCAGGCCGGTTTGCACCAACTCCGGTTGATCCTCGGCGAAATGGGCCACGAAGAAGTGTTCCTGCCCGACGTACCGCTTGCCGTTCCACCGCACGTCACGCTCGACCGGCACCCAACGGTCAAGGACCGCGGCCGGGTCCAGGCCGGTCTCCTCGGCCAGTTCACGACGTGCCGCCGCCAGCGGGGTCTCGCCCGGTTCGGTACCCCCACCGGGCGGCTCCCAGAGCTGTGCCCCATCAAACGGATCACGCCAGTGGAGAAGAAGCAGGCGTTGGGCGGCGTCCAGGCAGATCACCCGCGCGGCGGGCCGATGTGACGTCTCCACGATCCCGACACCAGGCGGTGTCTCGTCGTGTGACCGATGAGTTCGCCGTGCCGCTGCGGTCTGTCTCCGCAGCGGCGCTGCCGAAAGCCGGTCGCGCTGCACCACAGGCGAGTATTCACACGACTTGGAGCAAACGTGATCATCATTGCCGGAAAGCTGTACGTGGACGCTGCTGCCCGCGACGCGTACCTGGCCGGATGCTCGAAGGTGATCGAGCAGGCCCGGGCCGCTCCCGGCTGCCTCGATTTCGCCCTGTCAGCCGACCTGATCGAGGCGAATCGCATCAACGTGTACGAGCGTTGGGAGACGGACGCCGACCTCGAACGCTTCCGCGGCGCGGGACCCGAGCCTGAGCAGACGGCTCAGATCCGTGACGCCGCGGTGAGCAGGTACCGGATTTCCGGTGTCGAGGCTCCATAGGCGATCAACTCGTCGGTACGTCGCCGCCCTTGAGCGCGGTGATGAAGGGAGCCCAGGCGTTCGCGGGGAAGAGGAGGGCGGGGCCCTGGGTGTTCTTGGAGTCGCGTACGGGGACGAGGCCGGGGAGGTTGTCGCAGACCTCGACACAGTCCCCACCGGAGCCGTTGCTGTAGGTGCTCTTGCGCCAGCGGGCGGCGCCGGGGAAGCCTTCGGCGACCTCCACGCACTCTCCGCCGGAGCCGTTGCTGAAGCTGCTCTTGCGCCAGACGGCGGTGCTCAAGTCAATCTGCTTGCTTGCCATTTCGATAGTCCTCTGCCGCTTCCTCGATCATGGCGAGGGACGCCTCAGGCGGCAGTGCGGCGGCCCTGAGCAGATCGTACGACCTGCGGTACTCCTCCACGAGGGCCGGATCGTCAATGGTGTCACCACTGTGCAGGGACTCCGTATACGCGAGCGGAGGGGCGTCAGAAAAGGTCATGATCATGGCCGTGCCGAGCATGAAGGGATGCGGCCCGCTGTTCCACGGAAGGACCTGTGGAGCGATCCGGTGGCGCCTCGCCAGCGCCGCGATGCGGTCGAGTTGTTCGGCCATTCCCTCCGGAGGAAGGATGGGGTGGCGCAGGATCGACTCGTGCAAGACCGCCCAGTACAGCGGCTTCTTGTGGTCGTTCTCGAAGAGGCGGGCCCGCGCCATACGGGCGCTGACCTTCTCCTCCACCTCGTCGTCGGGCGCCAGCGGATGTGTCGCCCGCACCACCGCACGCGCGTACGCGGCAGTCTGCAGCAGACCGGGCAGAACCGTTGGGGCCCACACCTCGATGGTCTTCGCGTGCTTCTCTGCCTCCAAAGCTCGCTCGTAGTACCCGGCATGCCCCTTCCGTTTGGCCTTCCGAACGTCCTCGCACCGCCGCCCGAAGAACCCGTCCGTCTTCAGCACCCGGTCCACATGTCCGGCGAGATCCTCGGGCATTCTCCGCTGCCCCCGCTCGATCTCACTCAGGTAAGTAGGGGCGTAGAAGCTGCCCTCCACCGTCTCCTGCAGCGTGAGCCCCATCTCCTCCCGCTTCCACCGCAACTCCTTGCCGTAGAACTCGGGAACGCTCGCCGAACCGTCAATGTCCTTGCGCGCAACCATCGCTGACCACCTGTTTCCACACCCGGTGCCGTGGACCCCAAACCCCTTTTACGGTACGCCGCCCGACGTCAATGTGTGACGAGCTCGTCACGCAACGCACAGGAAGGCGTACAGCCATGACCCACCACGGCGACCCCCACGACGACGTACTGGACTGCGTGGAACAACTCCGCACCGGGCTGGAAGCGAACGGCATCACCCTGCCCTCGCTCGGCGTCGAGGCCGCGGCCTTCGCGGGGACCTACCCGCCAGGTTTCGGGGGCCTTGTGGCGCTCGGCAACTGCAACACGGCCACCGCCCGCAAGCTCGCCGAGGCGCTGCACAAGGCGGCAGGCCGATGAAGCCCCTGACCCTCGAACTGCTCGCGGTCCCCAAGGCCGTTCCCGAAGTCCGGCGCGCTGTGCGCGAGCACCTGGGCGCACCCTGTCCCGAAGTGCAGCTCTGCGTGAGCGAGTTGCTGGCGAACGTGATCAATCACCTGGGCGAGGGCACGCCCGTGACCGTCCGTCTGACCCGTATGGACGGTGGCCGTACACGCCTGGAGGTCAGCGACCCGGACGCGTACGCCTGGCTCATCCGCCGGCGGCCCGGCCCGGACGACGAGACAGGCCGTGGCCTTCTGCTGCTCGACGCGGTCGCGCTGCACTGGGGCGTGGAGCAGGGGCCGGGCGGCAAGACGGTGTGGTGCGAGCTTCCGCAAGGCGCGTAAGCAGGGCTGCTTCCCGTTCGCAAGCAGGCATCCAATGAACATCAGGCAAACGAAAAGTGATTGATCCGCGTGGCTTCGCACTGTCGCCCGCTCAACGGCCGTGTCCTCGTCGCGCCGCCGGGACATGTCCCCAGTAACACCCCTTAGTCTGACCATCGTTGGACCAGGAGGAGGGGGACTACTCCATGTACAGCGTCATTGTGGTGCCGCCGTGCGGCACTGGATCGGACGACCAGATCAGGCTCTCGGCGGGTGAGCGGCTCACCTTCGGCCGGTCCGAGACCGGCAACGGGCTTGCGATCGCACACGAAGGGGTCTCCCGGATCGCCGGTGAGATCACCGCGCACCGGGCCTTCTGGATCCTGAGCAACCTCAGCCAGGACCAGACGTACGTGGTGGAGAACCCGGAGGGCGCGGGCGAGCACATCAAGGTCGCTCCGGGCCGTCTGGACGCGCCCGTGTCGTTCGAGTTCTCGCGCGTGGTACTGCCCGCGGCGGGCGAGCTGCTCAGCTTCGACGTGTGGGCGCCGCGACACACCTACCGCAGCGCAGCCCACCCCGGGCTCTCCGGCGCCACCACGGCCCAGGCGTTCTCCCTCGACCGCACCAAGCGGTACTTCGCGGTGCTGGCCGCCCTGTGCGAACCCCGGCTACGCGGCGAACCGCACGCCCCGTTGCCCACTGTCGACCAGCTCGTGGAGCGCCTGCGGCGCACCTGGCCCGCGGCCAACCGCTCCTCCGTCTACTGGAACATCGACTACCTGGCGGTCAAGCTCCGCCTGAGACCCGCCCCGGACACGGCGGAACCTGGCCCACGCCTCTACGGCAAGAAGGAGTCGCTGGTCTCGCTCGCGCTCCGTTTCGACCTCGTACGGGAAGACGATCTCGTCGTGCTCGCGGCGGTCCCGAGCGAGGTGGCGCGGTGAACGGACGCTCCCACGCCGTCCCCGTTCCAAAGGGCTACCGGGTGGGCCCCTGGGAAGTGCGCGAGCCGCTTGCGTCCGGCGCGTTCGGCAGCGTCTACGCGGCCCGGCGCACCGGGGACGGGGCCGACGCCGGGGAGACCATCGCCGGTCAGGGAGCCGGTCCGCTGCCCCGGCACGCGGCGCTGAAGTTCCTGCCGACCGGCACCCGCACCCCGCGCCAACTCCACCACCTGCGCGAACTGGCCCACCGCGAACAGGAGTTGCTGAAGCGGCTGCGCTCACCACACCTCATCCGGATGTACGAGGCCCTGACCGTCGACGACCCTCAGCATCCCGAACTCGACGGCGCCACCGTTTTCGTACTGGAACGGGCCGAGGGTTCCCTGGCCGCGCTGCTGGACCGGTCCGCGACCCCGGAATCCGGGCCCGCCCTTCTCGCCCAGGTCTGCGAAGGCCTGCACCAGCTGCACCACGCGGGCTGGGTGCACGGCGACCTCAAGCCCGCCAACGTCCTGCTGATGAAGGACGGTTCCGCCCGCCTCGCCGACTTCAACCTGGCCGCGGAGATGGAGGGCACCCACGCGTACGCGCCCGCCTTCTCCACCCCCGACTACACCCCACCGGAACTCCTCTGGTCCGAGATCAGCGAACGCGGCCAGCAGATCCGCCCGACCGCCGACATCTGGGCCTTCGGTGTGCTGGCCCACCTGGTCCTGACCGGTGTCTTCCCCCTGCCCGGCGGCACCACGGAGGCCCGCTGCGACGCGGCGGTGCGGTACGCGCGCGGCGCCGAGGACCTACGCCTGTCCGCCGAACTCCCCCCGGACTGGCGGGAGATCATCGCGGATTGCCTGGCCCCTGGACACGAGGAGCGCGACGCCCGTTACACCGACACAGCCTCGCTGCTGCGCCGGGTGGAACAGGCGGCCGGCACCGTCCGCTCGACCCGCCTGCCCCGGCTCCGCCCTCGCAGGTGGCGCCGCCCCGCCCTGGCGACCGGCCTGGCGGCGGCTGTGCTGGCGCTGGCCGCGACGGTGACGTACGCGATGCGGGACGACGGGCCGACGTACGGCTATCACCGCTGCCCCTTCGGGTCCGTCTGCTTCTTCAGCGAGGAGTTCGGCATGGGCGAGATGTGCAGTTGGAAGGGCGACGACGCCGACTGGCTGTCGGGGAAGGAGACGTGCATGTGGACCCGTGACCGCCCGGTTAAGTCGATCTTCAACAACGGTGACGAGTCGACGGGCCTCGCTGGTGTGGCCTATTACCGGGGCCGCGACTTCACGCCCGTCGGAGTGGACATCACCCGCAAGAACTCACGCAACCGGACCGGCTGCACCGCCCAACGTGCCCAGGGGAACCTGGCGGGCACCTACGCTCCGCTGTCCCACAGGTGGATCGAGCACTGCGGGGACGGAGCCTCGGACTGACACCGTCGCGCACGTGCGGGGGGATCAGTGGGCCCGCATCCCCGTCGACGCGGCGGAGCTCGCGAACTGGAACTTGAACTTGGTGCCGTCCTTGACGTTGCTGGCGATGACCTTCCACGCACCGGCCGTGGTGGTCTTGTATTCGCTCTGGCAGTAGTTGAGACCGCCGCCGTCGGCGTAGAAGCAGACCTTCACCTTGCGGCTGGTGCCGGTCTTGATGTTGATGTCGGCGCAGTTGTCGGTCGTGAAGTAGAGGGCGCCGCTGCTCGGCTGGAAGAAGGTGTTCGCCGGCTTGCTGTAACTCCACGCGTCGCCGTAGCAGGACTGGGCGACCGCCTCTCCCTGCGTGGCCGCGCCGGCGGTGCCCGCCGTGCTGCCGACGAGGCTGCCGCCGGCGAGCGCGCCGATCACGGCGACAGTGACGAACCGCTTGTGCCTGGTCATGAGAAACCCCCGCTGTCGATGGCTTGCGGCGCCAGTCTCCGGCCCTCGTCCTCTGGGCCTCGTGCGCCGTGGCCACCACGGTGACGGATCGTGAAGGGGGCGGGGAACCTGAAACTCTTCAGGTTCCCCGCCCCCTTCACTCCGGCCAAGGTGAGGTACGTACGCCATGGGGACCACGCGTCCCTCCATGACGACGGTTTCCCTCATCCGGCACAGAGACAGCAGGAGTAGGAGTCCTCATGTTCGGCAGCCAGTCCCGGGACAACCGCCAGAGGTCCACCGGTAGGACCCGTACACGAACGGCTCGCGCCGCGGCCACAGCGCTGGCATTGGGTCTGCTCGGTACGTCGGCCTTCACCTCGACCTCGGTCGCTGCCACCGCCGACTCGGCCGTCAGCCGGAACAACCGGTACGACCTCGGTGAGATAGGCACGTTCAACATGGCCGGCGGCAACGTGAAGCGCAGCATCCCGGAGGAGGTGTGGGAGGAGGAAGAGGACACCTACACGGGCCAGCACGCCGTGGACGCCCTCTACAGGAGCATCGCGGACCACCAGCCCGCATTCCTCACCGTGCAGGAGGCGTGCGGGGACTGGATGGACGAGCTGGCCGAGAAGCTGCCCACGTACACCATCAGCTTCGACCCGGTGAAGACGGGATCCGGTGCGGACGCCCAGTGCTACAACCCGATCCAGGACGAGAACGACCCCGGCTACGGAGGCCCGGACAGGAACAGTCCTCGTTCGCTCTACGGCAACGCCATGATCACGAAGAACACGTACTTCGGCACCGGAGCCACCGCGAAGAGCCACAGCCTCGGTACCCCTTCAGGCGAACAGCGCGAGATGTTGTGCGTCACGTCGAACTTCCTCAGCACGGCGGCATGTTCCGCGCACACGACCTCCGCACGCACCGATCAGGGCGCGGACTATCGCGATACGGAGATCGCCAACGCCGTGAACATCCTTGAGACGGAGTACGCGGGATACGTCCACTTCCTGGGCGGTGACTTCAACGCCGAACCGCTCGACAACGAGATGAAGCAGATCTACAGCAGCCGCTACTCCACCGACACCACCGGGCGGTACGGAGAAGTCGACAGCCCCTGCGAGACCGACACACCTCCCACCCCGGGTCCCGCCTGCCTGTCCGGGGGCGCCACCACTCTGAGCGGCGAGAAGTTCGACTACATCTTCCTGACCCGGGGAGTGGTCGAGGTGAACTCCGCCGGCCCCACCAAGTCCCTCTACTCGGACCACCTGCCCCTGTGGGCCTCTCTCACCATCACCTTCTGATCAACGTGCCGACGCGGCCTCGCCCTTGAGCGCATCCACGAAGGGGCCCGGGCGCTCGCGGGGAACAGGAGGGCAGGGCCCCGGGTGCTCTTGGAGTCGCGTACGGGCCACGGGCGGCTTCGGGGCCGACCCTGAAACGTTTGAGGTATGCCGCGGCGTGGCTGTCCCCGAGACTCGTCGCGTGCAGGTGCGACTGAAACGCCCACGCACACCGAGAACAAGGGGGAGCAACTCATGAAGAAGGTTCACACGCTGCGCACCAGGGCGGGTGTCACGGCCGGGCTCATGCTGGTCGCCGGACTGGGCGTGGCCGCTACGGCCTCTCCGGCGGCGGCTGCCGGCTACTGCAACACCGGCAAGTCGATCATGAAGGGCACCTACAACCACATCTTCGTTCCGGCCAACGGGACCAGCACCAACTGCACCATGGCCCAGGGCGCCAGCGGCAACCACGTCAAGGCGCTGCAGCGGGCGTTGAAGGACTGCTACGACGTGGGCCTGGAATCGGAGAGGGATGTCGACGGGATCTTCGGCCCGAAGACCTACTCGGCCCTGTGGGCCGCGCAGGGCAAGGCCGGTACCGAGCAGGACGGGATCTACGGTCCCAACACCCGCGACGCGTTGAAGTGGCCGCGTTACAAGAAGCTGGACGGCAGCTACCAGGGCTGTGGGTCGTTCTGAGCACCGCCCCGCGCTCTCGCGTGAGCGCCGAGCCCTCCAGCCCAATCCCATTCACAGCCAACGGGGAGAGTGACGTATGAAGAGGATCCGCACAGTACGCGCCAAGGCGAGCGTAGTCGCGGGAATGATGCTGCTGTCCGGGCTGGGTGTGGTCGCCACGGCGACTCCGGCCGCGGCGGCGAGTTGGTGCAACACCACACAGGGCGACTTCATCAGCGGCGGCGACCACAGCCTGGCCCAGATCCCCGCCTACAACGCGAACCGGGACTGCATCACCGCCCGGGGAGCCTCCGGTTCGCATGTGAAGGCGATCCAGCGCTCGCTGCGTTACTGCCACGGGCGGAGCACGGTGGAAGTCGACGGCCACTTCGGGGAGATCACCGAAACGCAGCTGGAGATCGTGCAGCGGCGCCTGGACCTCGAAGACGACGGTGTGTATGGCCCCCTGACCCGCGACAAGCTGAGGTGGCGGGCCCACGACGGCGTCTGCGGGACCCTTCCGTAACACCCCGCAGGTACGTCAGGCAGCAGAACGAGAACGAATGAGGGATGAGTCGATGCCCTCGCCGGCGTCGGCCTGATGATCGGCGCCGCGGCCGTCTCCGGCGGCGGCGCCCGTCGGCGCGCCGCCGGAACCCCCGGCACCACCGGTTCGCCCGTACCCAACCGGCCGCTCAGTCGTACGGCAGCGGGCGGTTCCCTGCCCAACCGCGCCAGGCTCCGGCCGTACCGCCGCAGAGTTACTGCGGCAACGGCTCGATGCACAGCCGCCGTTGGCCTGAGACGACGGCGGGACACACGAGGCCGCGATAGCCTCGTGTCAACTGGGGTGACGAACCAGCCATTTGCGTAAGACCGGCTGTGGAAGAACAGCGCATCGGGGGGACCCATGTCAGACCAGCGGCCCGAGTCGCCGTATTCGCCGGCGACCGGGAACGCCGCGCTGGGGCAGGTCGGCGCCACCCCGCTGCAGCCCTCGGATCCGGGGCAGATCGGCCCGTACGTACCGCTGGGGCGGCTCGGCAGCGGCGGGATGGGCCGGGTCTATCTGGCGCGGCCCGTCGACGACGGGCCGGGGCTCGCCGCGGTCAAGGTGATCAGGCCCGAGTACGCCGAGGACGCCGACTTCCGGCGGCGGTTCGAGCGTGAGGCGGCCGTGCACGCCCGGGTCGGACCGCCGCACGCGCCGGAGCTGCTGAGTACCGGGTTCCAGGACGAGCTGCTGTGGATGGCCACGCAGTATCTGCCCGGCCTCAGCCTTTCGGACGCCGTCAAGGAATGCGGCGTACTGGAACCGGCCGGCGCCTGGCGGCTCGTGGCGGAGCTCGGCCGGGCCCTGTCGGCGCTGTCCGCCGAAGGGGTCGTACACCGGGACCTCAAGCCGTCCAACGTGATCCTGTCCGAACAGGGCGCCCACGTCATCGACTTCGGCATCTCGCAGGCCGTGGACGCCAGCGCGATCACCGGCACCGGCAACAGGGTCGGCACCCCCTCCTTCATGTCGCCCGAGTACCTCAGGGAGGGCCGCTGCGACACCGCCTCGGACGTGTTCTCGCTCGCGGGCACGCTCGTGTACGCCACCACCGGGCACGCCCCGTTCGGCGACGGCACCGGAGTGGACGTACTGCACCGGGTGGCGTACGAGGAGCCCAATGCGGAGGTCATGCGCGAACTCGAGGCCATGGACGCCTCGTTGGCCGACCTGCTCGACACCTGCCTGACCAAGGATCCCGCCGGACGGCCGAGCCCGCAGGAGCTGATCGAAGCGGCCGAGGCGTACGGCGACAGCAGCTCCACGGCGCCCCCTTGGCAGGCGCCGCTCGTCTCCCGGCTCCTCGACCGCCGCCAGGCCTGCGAGGTGCTGCGGCACGCCTCCGTGCAGCAGACCGGTCACTCACGCACGCCTACACAGCGGGTGGCTGCTCCTGCTCCGGGGCCGGCGTTCGGGCCGGCTACGCCACCGGGGGCGTACGGGCCCGGGGCGCAAACTCCCCCAGGCGCGTACGGGGCGGGAGCACAGACACCGCCTGGTGCGTACGGTGCACCGACGCCGCCGGGGCAGTTCGGTCCGCCCCCGGTCGGCGTACCGCAGACGGGACCGACCCACAGTCACCTTCCGGCCGGCGGTCGCGGTGGCGGTCGCAAGAAGGTGTACTTCGCCGTCACCGCGGTGCTCGCCGTGTGTGCCGTCGTCGTGAGCGCCTTCCTGCTCACCCGGCCGGCCACCGAGGACACGGCGGCCTCTTCGTCGCCGACTGCATCCGAGACCAGCACGCCCGATGACAAGGCGAGGGCACCACTGCCCGGTTCCGCCGAACCCTCCCCCTCCCCCACCAAGGAGAAGGATGACGGGAGCGGCGAGGAGGACAAGGACGCGGAGGACGCCTCCTCCGGAGGAGGCGGAGCCGGATCCACGGCCGGAGGCGGCGCGGGCGGTGCTGAGGACACCAAGCCCACGGTGACCCCGACGCCCACGCCGTCCGGTGGGAACGGCGGCGGGAGCGGTGGCGGCACCACCCCGGGCCCCTCCCCGACGAAGAGCACGGCCGAGCCGGCCACTCCGCCGTGGCTCTCCCAGTGCACGTACTACTCCGGCACCCAGCTCACGCAGCTCGGCGACAAGAACCAGCGGGTGGTGCAGGTGCAGTGCATGCTCACCAAACGCGGATACGGCGTCGGGGCTGCAGGGGTGGACGGCCAGTTCGGCCAGGACACCTTGAGGGCGGTCAAGCGGTTCCAGGGCGACAAGGGACTGAGCGTCGACGGCGACGTGGGGCCCAACACGTGGGCGGCGCTGCGCAGTAGGACGTAGAAGACGTAACGGCAGACGACAACGGCCCGCCGGTGGACCACCGGCGGGCCGTTCGCGCTTCCAGTCGGTGTCAGTGGAAGAAGTGCCGCGTCCCCGTGAAGTACATCGTGATGCCCGCCTTCTGCGCGGCCTCCACGACCTGCTCGTCACGAACCGAACCGCCCGGCTGGACGATGGCCTTGACGCCGGCGGCGCTCAGGACGTCGATGTTGTCGGGGAACGGGAAGAACGCGTCCGACGCGACATACGAGTCACGTGCCCGCTCGGCCCCGGCGCGCTCAACGGCCAGTTTGCAGGAGTCGACCCGGTTCACCTGCCCCATCCCGACCCCGACCGAAGCCCCGTCCTTGGCGAGCAGGATGGCGTTGGACTTCACGGCCCGGCAGGCCCGCCAGGCGAAGGCGAGGTCCGCCAGCTCGTCGGCGGACAGGGCCTCGCCGGTCGCGAGCGTCCAGTTGGCCGGGGCGTCGCCCTCGGCCTGGAGTACGTCCGTGATCTGGGCGAGACCGCCGCCGTCGATCGGCTTGAACTCGGCCGGGGGCTGCGGTCCTTCGGGGCAGCGGAGGACGCGGATGTTCTTCTTGCGGGCGAGGATCTCGACCGCGCCGTCCTCGTAGTCCGGGGCCACGATGACCTCGGTGAAGATCTCGGCGACCTGCTCGGCCATCGCCACGGACACCGGACGGTTGACGGCGATGACGCCACCGAAGGCGGACAGCGGGTCGCAGGCGTGGGCCTTGCGATGCGCCTCGGCGACATCGGCACCGATCGCGATGCCGCACGGGTTGGCGTGCTTGATGATCGCGACGCAGGGCTCGCTGTGGTCGTATGCGGCCCGGCGCGCGGCGTCGGTGTCCGTGTAGTTGTTGTACGACATCTCCTTGCCGTGCAACTGCTCCGCCTCGGCGAGACCGCCGCAGCCTCCGGTGTACAGGGCGGCGGGCTGGTGCGGGTTCTCGCCGTACCGCAGCACGTTCTTGCGCTCGTACGTGACGCCGATGAAGCCCGGGAACTCCCCGCCGTCACCCGCGTAGTCACCGGCGAACCAGCCCGCGACCGCCACGTCGTACTCGGCGGTGTGCCGGAACGCCTCCGCCGCGAGCCGCTTGCGCGCGGTGAGGTCGAAGCCACCGTCCGCGACCGCCTTGAGGACGTCGCCGTAGCGGTCGGGGCTGACGACGACCGCGACCGAGGGGTGGTTCTTGGCGGCGGCCCGGACCATGGAGGGCCCGCCGATGTCGATCTGCTCGACGCACTCGTCGGGCGAGGCGCCCGAGGCGACGGTCTCGGTGAAGGGGTAGAGGTTCACCACGACGAGATCGAAGGGCTCCACGCCCAGCTCGGTCAGCTGGTTGCGATGGTCCTCGAGCCGCAGATCGGCGAGGATCCCGGCGTGCACGCGCGGGTGCAGCGTCTTGACCCGGCCGTCGAGGCACTCGGGGAACCCGGTGAGTTCCTCGACCTTGGTGACCGGGACGCCGGCGGCGGCGATCCTGCCGGCGGTCGAGCCGGTGGAGACGAGTGCGACCCCGGCCTCGTGCAGCCCGCGGGCGAGGTCTTCGAGCCCGGTCTTGTCGTAGACGCTGATGAGCGCACGCTTGATCGGGCGCTGTGTGCCTTCCGTGGTCACTTCGGCGGTCACGGGATAACTACCTTTCGTCCCTCGATGCGATAGCCGTGACGGGCGAGCCGCCCCACGACATCGACGAGCAGCCTTCGTTCGACTTCCTTGATGCGCTCATGGAGAGCGGCACCTTCGTCCTCGTAGTCCTCGTCCCGGACCTCGACCACGCCCTGAGCGATGATCGGGCCGGTGTCGACGCCGTCGTCGACGAAGTGGACGGTGCAGCCGGTGACCTTCACGCCGTACGCGAGGGCGTCGCGGACACCGTGCGCTCCCGGGAAGCTGGGCAGCAGCGCGGGGTGGGTGTTCACGAACTGGCCACCGAAGCGGGCCAGGAACTCTTTGCCAACGATCTTCATGAACCCGGCCGAGACGACCAGATCCGGCTCGTACGCCGCCGTGGCCTCGGTCAGCGCACTGTCCCACTCCTCCCTGGTCGCGTGGTCCTTCACACGGCACACGAAGGTGGGCAGGCCCGCGCGCTCGGCACGTGCGAGGCCCTCGATGTCCGTACGGTCGGCGCCGACCGCGACGATCTCGGCCCCGTAGACGGCCCGCCCCTGCATGGCGATCGCGTCGAGGAGAGCCTGCAGGTTCGTACCTGATCCGGAGACCAGCACGACGAGGCGCTTGGCCACGGGATTGGCGGCCACGGCGGGGCCCTTTCTCGGGAGAGCGTTTGTAGGGTCGTACGAATGCTTCACGCCCCCTGATACGGGGAAGTCTACGAAGCGGCCGACCGTCAGCAACGATACCGGCACAGCGATCGGCCCTCTTGGGACGGGGGCGTGGCCGGAAGGTAGCGTCTGGGAAGGATCCGCCGGGGAACAAGGACCGCGTGGGGGGAACGCCTCCGACGCATGGGTCGTTGTCCAGGGGCGGGGACGAAACTCGGGCATGACGCCCGCCGCCTGCTTCACCACCCTCTCGACCAGCGCGACCCATCGATTTTGCTCCACAACCCGATTCGCAGACCTGATTCGCCAGCCTGATTCGCCAAGGGGAAGACGCACACCTGATGCCGGACCGCAGCCTCCGACTCCTCCCACTCCTCCCCTCCCTCGTGTCCGGCCCTTCGGGGGTCGCGGAGGGAGGGGGGCGGGGTGCGTTCGACCCGTCCTTCCCGTCGTTCGCGTCCGACCGGCCGTCCGGGGTCACGCCTGCGCAGGGGGGCGGGCGCGAAGGGCTGCTGCTACGGGAGCGGCACTCGTCCTCGTCGGCCACTCCGCCGCGTGAGGGCGAGGGGGTGGGGAGCGACTCGACGCGACCCTCGGACGCCTCCGGTGCCTCCGGTGCCTCCGGTGACGGGAACCCGGGCGGGGACTCGTCGCCGCAGGGCGGGCAGGGAGCCCCGCCGCCCGCGGACGACAACCCGTTCGCGCCTCCGCCGGAGGGTGCCCCCGACCGGCCGTGGCAGCCGCGCCGGCCCGCGGACGGGCAGGGGTCGGACGAGGGGCAGGGCGGCAACGGCGGGCACTCTCCCTGGGGCAGCCAGTGGAGCGACCGGCAGCCGGGGCCTGCGCAGGGCGGCGGTTTCGGTGACCGGCCCGGCCCCTCGGGCGGTCCCGGCGGGCAGGGCAGCCCGGAGGGATCCGGCGGCCCCAACACCGGTCTGCGCTGGGACCCGACGGACCCGACCCAGCGCCGCGCCCGCTATGCCCTGCTCTCGGGCATATGGGCCTTCTTCTTCGCGCTCTTCAGCTGGCCGTACGTAGCACTGCTGCTCGGCGCGCTGGCCCTGTACTGGGGCATCAGCACTCTGCGCGCCAAGCCCCGCACCGCGGACCCGGACACCCCGGCTCCCCCGCCCGGCTCCGGCGCCCGCCCCCAGACCACGGCGGCGATCAGCGGCCTGGTCACCGCGTCGCTGGCCCTCGCCATGGTCGCGGCGGGCTTTACGGCGCAGCTGGTGTACCGCGATTACTACACGTGCGTGAACGACTCCCTGACCAACACGGCGAGGCAGTCCTGCGACAAGCTCCTGCCGGAGGAGTTGCGGGGGTTGCTGGGGTCGCGGAGCTGACTCCGCCCTCATCCTTTGGTTGTGTTTTGGGTGCGGGTGGGTGGGTGGTTGCTCGCGCAGTTCCTCGCGCCCCTGGGTGCGTGGTGGGTCGGGGCCGCGGGCCGGTGCGTCAGCCCGTCGCCAACAGGGCATACGGCCCTTTGCTGACACAGGGCGCAGGCGGCCTGAGACAGAACCTACGCGACGGGCATACGACGCACCGGCCCACGTCCCCTCCCGCCGGTGGGAGGGCGCGGGTAGTCGGGGGTGCGGGCTTTCAGGGCCCGGGGGAGTCGCAGGCTTTTGCTTTTAGGGGGCGCGGGGCTGTGACATCAGCGGCTCCGCCGGGGGGCGCGACAAGCCACGACGGACCCGCAGTCGCCAGCGAACCGAACCCACCACCCCTGGGTAGGCGCCCCTGCTCAACCGCCGGAGGCCACCGTTGACTTGGAGAGCGCTTCAACTTGCATACTCCCGCTCAACGCCCCGCCATTCGGCGGGCCGGAAGGGGAGGACACCCGCATGCGCTACCGCACGATCGGTTCGGACCCGAAGACCCGCCGCGAGGTGAGCGTCCTCAGCCTCGGCGCGATGCTGTTCGGCACCGTCACCGACGAGGAGACCTCGTTCGCCATCCTCGACCGCTACGTCGAGGCGGGCGGCACCTTCATCGACACCTCCGACAACTACGCGTTCTGGATCAACGGCACGCAGGGCGGCGAGAGCGAGGCTCTGCTGGGCCGCTGGCGTCGCAGCCGCGGCATCGGAGACGAGATCGTCATCGCGACGAAGCTGGGCGCACGCCCGCTCGCCCCCGGCAACAGCTATATCGACAACCCCGAGGGCCTGTCCGCCAAGGCCATCCGCGCGGCGGCGGAGGGCAGCCGCGAACGGCTCGGCGTACCGAAACTGGATCTCCTGTACGCCCACATCGAGGACCCGACCGTGCCTCTGGGAGAGACCGTCGAGGCCTTAGCGGATCTCGTCGCCGAGGGCACCGTCGGCCTCCTCGGAGCGAGCAACCACTGGACGTGGCGCCTGGAGCGGGCCCGCAGCCTCGCCGCGGGGGCCGGTCTGCCGGGATACGAGATCCTCCAGTACCAGCACAGCTATCTGCGCAGGCGCGCGGACCTGCCTGGCCAGCTCTCGCCGGACGGCGACCAGGGTGCGACCGGCGGCGACCTGCTCAGTTATCTCCGCGCCGAGCCCTCGCTGACACTCGTGGCCTACTCCCCGCTGCTGAAGGGGAGTTACGTCCGCGAGGACAAGCCCCTCGGCCCCGAGTTCGACCATGCCGGCACCCCCACGCGCCTGGCCGCACTCCGTTCGGTCGCCGAGGAAACCGGCGCCACCGTCAACCAGGTGGTCATCTCCTGGCTGATCGACGCCGACATCCCGTCGATCCCCCTGGTCGGCTGCTCCTCGGTGGCCCAACTGAACGAGAACCTGGCCGCGGTGGACCTGCGACTGACACCGGACCAGCGGGCGAGGCTGGACGCGGCCTACTGACCCGGCGCCCGTCCACGCTCGCCGGGCACGGCGTCCTGAGGGAGCGAGGCGAAGGGGTCCGAGGAGTCGACAACGTCGACGGGCAGGAAGTCGTACGGCTCGAAGTCGGGGTCCTCGGGGGCGGTGGGCGTCTCCCGGCGACGCCGGCGGGGCAGCCTCAGCCAGGTGGGCCAGGACGAAGTGGGCCAAGACCAGGTGGGCCGGGACGTCGATGCGGCCTGAGGCTCGGCCTCGGGCGCGGATGCCGACGCCTCGCCCGCCTGCGGTTCGCGTCCCCAGATCTTCCGTGCCCGCGGCTCGCGCAGACGCCACGCCCGCAAGCCCACCGCCACCGGCACCCCGACCCCCGCGATCCACCCGGCCGCCGCAGGCCCCGTCTGCCACCAGACGGGGCCGAAGTCGGCGAGTGCGGCCACCCCGAGCGGTCCACCGGCCAGGGCGGCGAGTACCGCGAGGGCGAGCCCGCACAGGAGCGCCGCGAGCGTCACGGTTCCGGCGATCCGCCCGCACGACCAGGCCTCACCACGCGCGGGCGCCGTCGCCCCCATGTCCCCCCGGCCCTCACCCCTCGGCAACCCCGGCGCCACCGCGAACCACGCCACCGCCACCCCCGCCACCAGCGGCACCATCGCCGCGGCCCAGTTCAGCCAGGTCCCAGGGCCCGCGTCCGGTAGCGCCGTCAGCAGGGGGAAGGGCGGCAGCATAGGCGCGGGCGACGAGGACAGGGGATCCGTCACGTGCCCGGCCCCAAGAGCGAAGCCCGGGCCGAGTGCGAACGCCGCGCCCCATACCGCCGCGTTCGGCAACAGGGCCAGCGCCAGCAGGAGTACGGCGAAACGACCCGACCACGCTTCGGTCAGCTCCAGGAACGAGGCGCGGGCCGGCGCTCCGTGCCAGACCAGCGAAACGCCCACCAGCAGAGCCCCGCCCCCGACGAGCACCGCTGCCCCGGCCCCCGCCGCGCGCCCGGCGGGGGCGAGAACGCCGCCCGCGACGAGACGGCGTACGCCCTTGGGAAGGGCACGACGGACGAACGGCGGCAGGGGCCCGCCAGGGCGCCCGTACGCCGTCCACACCCCCGCCCCCGCCGCGGCCACGACGAACAGTGGCGGCCACACGACGCCCACCGTCCAGGACGGGCGGAACGTACCGCCCGAGGCGTACAGCACGACTGCCACGCCGACCGCCAGATAGCCCGCGACCACACCGCCCCACGCGCTGCGGGCGGCAGGCACCGCGCCCCCGTCGTCGCCCTCCGCCGCATCGCGCGCCGCCCGGTGCAGCAGCCACGCGGGCAGCGCGACCAGGAGCAGCGGGGTGACGCCGACTGGCGCGGGTACGCCGGAAAGGGTCTCGGTGCGGACGAGCTCGGCGCCGTGCGCCAGCAGCCACAGAGCGGCGGCGATGTGCAACGCCCCGTCGGGACCGCTGTCCGGGTAGGGCGAACTGATCCACAGGAGCATCACGAGGACGGCGAACGAGCCGAGCCCCAGCCCGGCCGCGAGAACACCGCCCACGAGGCCGACCACCAGCGCAGGCGACCGGGCGGGCGGGTGCGACGGCATCGGGCCGCGGTCGGTCAGGTGGGTCGGACGGGCCACGCGGGCCGGGTGCCTCGAGTAGGCCGAGTGGGTCGGGTGAGTCACGCCGCCATACTCCCAACGACACACACTTTCCCGGTGTAATGGGCGAACTCTGGACGCGTCGCTCAAAATCTGTTTTATGCACTTTTATGTCTGGAGGGGCGTCCAGTGACACAAAGCCCTGCCAGAAGCTTCGCCAGCCCGCTGCCGCCCCCGAAGGAACGTCGCCGTCTGCGCCAGGCCCGCTCCCTGAGCCAGGCCGAGGTCGCCGCCAGGGTGGGCGTCACCCCCAAGACGGTTCACTCCTGGGAGACCGGCCGCACTACGCCACGGGGGCGCAGGCGGGAAGCGTACGCACGGCTGTTGGCGGAGTTGGCTCCGCTCGATGCGAAGCCTGAGGTTGAACCCGAACCCGAACCCGAGCCCGAGCCCGAGCCGGTGGCCGAACCCGAACCTGCGGCTGAGCCGGTGGCCGAAGCCGAACCCGTGGCCGAGCTCTCCACCCCCACCCTGACCCCCGCCCAAGCCTTCGACGCGCTCTACTCGTTCTGCGAACCGAGCCTCGTACGGCAGACGTATCTCCTCACCGGGCGGCGCAAGTTGGCGCGAGAGTCCGTGGACCGTGCGTTCCAACTGGCCTGGCAACGCTGGCCGGAGGTGGCGGTCGACCCGGACCCGGCGGGCTGGGTGCGGGCGGTGGCCTACGAATACGCTCTGTCGCCCTGGCACCGGATGCGCCTTCGCCAACGGCGCCCGGACGCACCGCCCGCCGCCCCGAGCGATCGCCGCCTGCTCTCCGTACTGCTGAGCCTTCCGCCCGCGTACCGTCGCACGCTGCTCCTCCACGACGGCCTCGGCATCGGTCTGCCGGAGACCGCGGCCGAGACGGAGGCGAGCACCGTCGCGGCTGCGAACCGCCTGCTGCACGCACGCCAGGCCATCGCCGAGCACTTCCCTGACCTGATGGATCCACAGGAGCTACGACGCCGCCTGACGAGGCTGATGAAACTGGCGGACAAGGAGCGCCTGCGGACCGCCCCGAAACCCGTAACAGTCCGCATAAGCAGCGAACGTCGGGCCCAGCACTGGACCCGCGCGGCCATCGCCTTCACCATCCTGCTTGTCACCGCCACGGCCATCACCGTCAAAACGGCCCCGAGCCACTACGAACCTCCGGTGCCGCCGGGCGAGAAGATCCACGGTGTACCGCCCCGAGCGGTCCCCGGCACCCTCTCGGACAAAGAGCAGAAACTACGGGCGAAGCTGAAGTCGGAATCGGCGAACGGCCCCGAGAGACTGATTCCCCAGAGCCACTGAGCCGCCAACGCTGCGGGAAACGCGCGATGGGCCCGCATCCCGGCAAGGGATACGAGCCCACCCGACGTTCAGCTGAAGAAACCGCTCAGCTGCAGAGACCTCAGCCGGCGAGAATCGCGCGCGCCAGCTTCGCCGTCTCCGTGGGCGTCTTGCCCACCTTCACACCGGCGGCCTCGAGCGCTTCCTTCTTGGCCGCGGCCGTACCGGAGGAACCGGAGACGATGGCGCCGGCGTGGCCCATCGTCTTGCCCTCGGGCGCGGTGAAGCCCGCGACGTAACCGACGACCGGCTTCGACACGTTGGCCTTGATGAAGTCGGCCGCGCGCTCCTCGGCGTCGCCGCCGATCTCACCGATCATGACGATCAGGTCGGTGTCGGGGTCGGCCTCGAACGCGGCGAGCGCGTCGATGTGCGTCGTACCGATGACCGGGTCGCCACCGATGCCGACGGCCGAGGAGAAGCCGATGTCACGGAGCTCGTACATCATCTGGTACGTCAGCGTGCCGGACTTCGAGACCAGGCCGATACGGCCCGGCTTCGTGATGTCGCCCGGGATGATGCCGGCGTTCGACTGGCCGGGGGTGATCAGACCCGGGCAGTTCGGGCCGATGATCCGCGTCTTGTTGCCCTTCTCCACCGCGTACGCGTAGAACGCGGCGGAGTCGTGGACCGCGATGCCCTCGGTGATCACGACCGCGAGGGGGATCTCGGCGTCGATGGCCTCGACCACGGCGGCCTTGGCGAAGGCCGGCGGTACGAAGAGGACGGAGACGTTGGCGCCCGTCTTCTCGATCGCCTCGGCGACCGTGCCGAAGACCGGGATCTCGTTGCCGTCGATGTCGACGGAGGTGCCGGCCTTGCGCGGGTTCACGCCGCCGACGATGTTCGTGCCGTCGGCCAGCATGAGCTTGGTGTGCTTCATGCCTGTGGCACCGGTCATGCCCTGGACGATGACCTTGCTGTCCTTGTCGAGGAAGATAGCCATGGTGGTCTGAGTCCCTCTTCCTTACTTCGCAGCCGCGAGTTCGGCGGCCTTGTCGGCCGCGCCGTCCATGGTGTCCACGCGCTGAACGAGCGGGTGGTTGGCGTCCGACAGGATCTGACGGCCCAGCTCCGCGTTGTTGCCGTCGAGGCGCACGACCAGCGGCTTGGTGACCTCTTCGCCCTTCTCGGCGAGCAGGGCCAGGGCCTGCACGATGCCGTTGGCGACCTCGTCACAGGCGGTGATGCCACCGAAGACGTTGACGAAGACGGACTTGACGGCCGGGTCGCCCAGGATGATCTCCAGGCCGTTGGCCATGACCTGGGCGGAGGCGCCGCCGCCGATGTCGAGGAAGTTGGCGGGCTTGACGCCGCCGTGGTTCTCACCGGCGTACGCGACCACGTCGAGGGTGCTCATGACGAGGCCCGCGCCGTTGCCGATGATGCCGACCTCGCCGTCGAGCTTGACGTAGTTGAGGTTCTTGGCCTTGGCGGCGGCCTCGAGCGGGTCGGCCGCCTGCTTGTCCTCCAGCGCCTCGTGCTCCGGCTGGCGGAAGTCGGCGTTCTCGTCGAGCGAGACCTTGCCGTCGAGGGCGATGACCTTGCCGGAGGCGACCTTGGCGAGCGGGTTGACCTCGACGAGGAGGGCGTCCTCCTTGATGAAGGTGTCCCACAGCGTCACGAGGATGTCGGCGACCTGGTCGGCGACCTCGGCCGGGAACTTCGCCTGGGCGACGATCTCGCGGGCCTTCTCGATCGAGACGCCCTCGTTGGCGTCGACCGGCACCTTCGCGAGGGCGTCGGGGTTCTCCTCCGCGACGACCTCGATCTCCACGCCGCCCTGTACGGACGCCATGGCGAGGAAGGTGCGGTTGGTACGGTCGAGGAGGTACGAGACGTAGTACTCCTCGAGGATCTCGGGAGCCGTCTCGGCGATCATCACCTTGTGGACCGTGTGGCCCTTGATGTCCATGCCGAGGATGTCCGTCGCGCGGGCGACGGCCTCGTCCGGGGTGGCGGCCAGCTTCACGCCGCCGGCCTTGCCCCGGCCGCCGACCTTGACCTGGGCCTTGACGACGGACTTGCCGCCAAGACGCTCGGTCGCCGCGCGCGCCCCCTCAGGCGTGTCGATGACTTCACCGGCCAGCACCGGTACACCGTGCTTGGCGAAGAGGTCCCTCGCCTGGTACTCGAACAGGTCCACGCGCGTCCGTCCCTATCAGGTATCTCGCGGTTCGTTGGTCTCCGTGGGCGTGCCGCGAGGGCAACGTGACTGCGCGGTCACTAGGAGGGCGTGGGCACGGTGGCCGGCACGCGGCATGTCCGTCTCGCAGGTTATCGCCGCTGACGGCGGGGTCGTAAATCGCAGATCACACCTGAGCGGTGATTACGGTCACAGATGCGGGTCTGATCAGGGCCTCACCAGGCTGGGGTTGGCCTGGTGAGGCCCCTGTAACAGCCCCTGAGGAACGCGCGAACAGCCACTCAGGGGTTGCGGGGCGGACGGTCCCCACCCCATTGGGGACCACCCGCCCCTGTCCGCGGGATTTCGGTCGGCCGGCCGATGGTTTTCGGCTGCCCGGCGCTGGTTCCCGCGGAGTCGGTCGGGTGCCGTACGGCTGGGCGTACGGCGGTCCGGTCAGATGCCGTACGCGGCGCTGTGTGCGGCGCCCGGCAGGTAGTTCGGGGTGACGGACTCGGCCGCGCCCTGGACGCCGGTGACCGCGTTGTGGACCAGCGGCCCACCGGCCGTCTCGACGGTTCCGGTCACGTCCTGCGCGAGGGGCGCGGCCTGTCCGGCGACACCGCCGGCGAACGGGGAGACCTCGCCGGCAAGGCCGTAGGCGAAGGGCTGCACATCGCCCGCGACGCCGTACGCCAACGTCGTGGCACTGCCGCCGACGCCCTGCGCGACGGGCTGCGCGTAGCCGACGACGGTGTCCACGACCGGCCGCACGGCCCCGCCGACGCCCTCGGCGAACGGCGGCACCTGCCCGACGACGCCCTGCGCGAACGGGCCGGTCTGGCCCACCATGCCGTACGCGACCGGCGGAACGTCACCCACGACGCCGTCCGCGAAGGGCCGCACATCACCGACGACACCGTCCGCCAGCACGCCCGCGTCACCCACGGCCTGCCCGGCAGCCGGCACCACACCGTCCACGGCGGCACGGGCGACCGGCGGGAGAACGGAGGCGGCGGCGTCCTCGGTGACCTGGCCCACGAGGCCGGTGGCGTACGGGGGGACGTCGCCGACAACGCCGTTCGCGTACGTCTGCGCGTCACCGACGACGCCGTGCGCGTACGGGGTGGTGCCTTGGGCGACTCCACCTGCGTACGTCCGGGCGTCGGCCACGACTCCGTACGCCAGCGCCTTTGTCCCGCCGACGGCTTGGCCGGCGACAGGGGTGACGTCGTGAACGGCCTGGTCGGCTATGGGTGTGACACCGCCGAACGCCTCACCGGCGACCGGCGTGACGCCGTGGACGGCGTCGGCGGCGAGGGGCGGGAGGGCGGAGGCGGCGGTCTCGTCGACGACCGGGGTGGCGGTGTCGTGGATGCCCTGGATGGTGGAGGGGAGGGAGGTGACGGTGGCCTGGACCTGGGCGGGGGCACCGTTCACGGTCTGGCGGGTGGCGTCGATCGTGGTGCCGACGGGAGCGGCCGTCCTGCCCACGGACGCGACGGTCCTGTCGGTGGTGGCGACCGTCTGCCGGACCGCGGCCCGGGCGTCGGACGGTGCGCCCGTCGCGGTGCGCTCAGTGGCCGCGAGTCTGGTCTGCGCGGCGGCGAGCGCCTGCTCGAGCTCCGGGGCGAACGTCGACAGCGGGCCGAAGAGGTAGTCGACCTCGTCCTGGGGGCCGGCGGCGTCGGACACAGCGTTCGCCGCCTTGTTCGCCGCCGCGGACCTGGCCTCCTGCGCGGCGGCCTTCGCCCGGGCGACCTCGTGGGCGGGCAGCTCGGCCTCGACGTATTGGCGGGCCTGGTCGGCTACGCCGGCGGCCGCCTTCGTGTTCGTCTTCGCGGAGGCGGTTGTCTTCGCCTTGGCGGTGGCACCGGTGACGGCGTCGTGCGCCTTGACCGTCGTGTGTGAGGCCGTGCTCTGCGCCTTGGTGGTCGGGGCGCCGGTGATGCCGGTGATCGTGTCCGTGACGGTGACGGTGGCAGCGTCTGAGGTGGTGTCGGAGACGTCGGAGACGTCGTGCAGGACGTCATCGACCCCTTCGCCGACGGGGCTGTCGACCGCGTCGCCGGTCGCCTCGTCCACGGAGAGGGACGCGTCGGGTACGGAGGCCGTCGACTTGGGCAGTTCGTCAGCGCCGGCGACGGCTGAGCCGAGCGCCCACGCGCCGGTGACCCCGGCGGTGATGACGATGGAACGGCGAATGTTCTTGTGCATGCGTGCTTCAGATCCTTCGGGATACCGAGACTTGAGGACTTCGGGAGTGGGGGGCTTCCGGTGTCGGATGCGGCGCCGATCCCCTTACCGGTCCGGGGAGTTGAGGACCGGTGGTGTCGGCAGCGGCTCCGGTCCGGATCCCGTTGGCTGTGTCCGGAGATCGGAGGGATGTCCGGACGACGGGCAGACCTGTTCCGCCCCCGCGCGGCAGGTCAGCGCGGGAAGGGCTGCCCTAGCCGGGGAAAACGGGAATGTCCCGGTATCTGTCCCTGGTCTCGGCCGCGGTCACCGCCGCGGCGATACCGGGCACCAGCTTCTGCTGAGCCCGGTTGCTGAACGCGACGGCATGCGCGTCGCCGTGCCGCGGCGAACCGTTGTCGGCCGCGGAACCATGCCCGAGCGCACCCCTCGGGGCACCCTCGTGCTCCTGGTGCGCCGGCGGCTGCGCGGGGTGCCGCGCAACCTCGTCGTTGTCGCTCGCACCGGCGTCGGGCGTCACGTGGCCGCCGCTGAACCTCGGCCCGGGCGCGCCCGTGGAACGGTCGCCGGACTTCTCTCCGGCGTCCTGCCCGGCCGACCCGTTCTCGTCCGCCGCCCCACCGGGCAACTGAGGCTGCGAACCGACCGGCAACGTCTCGCCCGGCAGAACCGGCAGTCCCGGCAGGTGCGGGAGAGCGGGGAGTTCAAGTCCGGGGAGTACGGCCCGGGGCGGCCACCATGGCGAGGCGGGCGCCTCGGGCTTGGCAACGCCACCGCCTACGACCTGTTCCACCAGGCCACCTATGGGCCGTACGACGCCATCGGTGACCGGCCGTATGACTTGCTCGGTGACCGGGCGCACGACTCGCTCGGTGACCGGGTGTACGACGCGGTGGACTCCGTCGGTCACGGGGTCGGTCACCGGGGCGGTCACCTCGTGGACGGGATCAAGGGGGGCGATGGTGCGGGGGCGGACCGGGTTCTCGACGCCGGGCTCCGAGCCGGCCCCGGACCCCGACGCGGCCCCGGACCCCGACGCGGCGCCGGGGGCGGCTTCGGTTTCGGATGACGCGGCTTCGCTGAGGCCGGCGAGGCCGTCGAGCCCGATGCCGTCGAGCCTGATGCCGTCGGAGGCTCCAGACCCGTCAGCCCCTGGGGTTGCAGCCCCGGAGGTTTCAGCCCCGGCGGCTCCTGCCCTGGAGGTTTCAGCAGTCGCCGACCGCTGCTCCGAACCCGGCCGCTCCGCACGCCACTGCTCCGCGCCCCGCGCAACCGCTCCGACCGACCCCGTCACAACCCGCTCGGCCGAACCCGTCACCGACCGCACGACGCCCGTCGCCGTCACACCCGAAGTCGCACCGTCCGCCGCACCCGCCCGCGCCCCGCACAGCATCCCGAGCACGAACAACCCACCCACCAGCAACCCCACTTGCAGCGCACGCCGTCCGGCCGCCGTGCGCGTCATGCGCAGAGCGGCACCAGGCAGTGCGGCTGACAGGGTCGACACGGTCAAGACGGGGAGAGCCTCCCGTGAGGCGGGATGAGGCGGGTACGAAGTAGGACGGGGCGGCACACGGCGCACCGTTGAAGTCGCGACGATCCTTGCATGGGAGTCGGGAGGTTGCGCAAGCCCCCCGTTCCCGTTGGGCATTCATGTCCGGTTTCCTTCAACCAGCCCCGCATGCCCCCCTTTTACCGTCCCGGGCTCCCGGTGTCCGGTATCGGCAGCGGGCGCTTCTCGATCGCCGCCGCCATCACCTCCGGGAACTGGTCGGGCGTGCACGCGAACGCCGGTGCGTCCAGCGCGGCGAGCGCCGCCGCGTGCTCACGGTCATACGCGGGCGCCCCCTCGTCGGACAGCGCAAGCAGCGTCACGAACTGCACCCCCGACGCCTTCATCGCCGCGACCCGCTTCAGCATCTCGTTCCGTATGCCTCCTTCGTAGAGATCGCTGATGAGCACGACCACGGTGTCGGCGGGGCGGGTGATCTGCGACTGGCAGTACGCGAGCGCCCTGTTGATGTCCGTACCGCCGCCGAGCTGGGTGCCGAACAGGACATCGACCGGGTCGTCGAGCTGGTCGGTGAGGTCGACGACAGCCGTGTCGAAGACGACGAGCCGGGTGTTGATGGATCGCATCGAGGCCAGTACGGCGCCGAAGACCGACGCGTAGACGACGGACGCCGCCATCGAACCCGACTGGTCGATGCAGAGGATGACCTCCTTCTTCACGGACTGGGACGCGCGCCCGTAACCGATCAGCCGCTCCGGCACGATCGTCCGGTACTCGGGCAGATAGTGCTTGAGGTTGGCCGAGATCGTGCGGTTCCAGTCGATGTCGTGGTGGCGCGGCCGGCTGATGCGGGCGCTGCGGTCCAGGGCGCCGGTGAGCGTGGCCCGGGTGCGGGTCGCGAGCCGCTTCTCAAGGTTCTCGACCACCTTGCGCACGACGGCACGTGCCGTCTCCTTGGTCGTCTCGGGCATCGCCTTGTTCAGCGAAAGCAACGTGCCGACCAGGTGGACATCGGCCTCCACCGCCTCCAGCATCTCCGGCTCCAGCAACAGCGTGGACAGCCCGAGCCGGTCGATCGCGTCCCGCTGCATGACCTGGACCACGGAGGACGGAAAGTACGTCCGTATGTCCCCCAGCCATCGGGCGACCGACGGCGCGGAGCCCCCCAGCCCCGCCGACCGGTCCTTCCCCGCACGTCCCTTGCCTGCGGCCCCGCCCCCGTACAGCGCCCCCAACGCCCCGTCCATCCCGGCGTCCTGCCCGGTCAGCTCACACCCGGTACCGTCCGCCTCCGCCCCACCCAGCACCAGCCGCCACCGCCGAAGCCGCTCGTCGCAGGCACCGGCCTCGACGGCCGCGCCGGCCCGGCCCGTCGCTTCCGTGCTCATCTGCCCACCCCCGCAAGGTCGTTGGCGTCGTTGTCGTTCGCGTCGCTGTTGTTCACGTCGCTGTTGTTCACGTCGTTGCCAGTTGCGTCGTCCGCGTCGGCGTCGTTCTCGTCCAGCCCCAGGAGCAGGTGCAGCATCGGGAGGGCGGCGTCCGCGCGGTCGGTGTCGAGGTCGGTGGCGAAGCCGGGTATGGCGGAGCCGGTGGCCGCGGCACGCTCCCGCGTTCCCGGCCCGCGGCGGACCAGTTCGCCGAGCGTGCGTCGCACCCCGGGTTCGTACGCCGAGAAGGTCCGCCGCAGCAGGGGCAGTACGTCCGTGAACGCGTCCCCCGGCACCCCGGTCAGCCATGCGTCGACCAGCCCGAGCAGCCGCTCGTCGTGCACGAGCAGCATCCCGCCTCCGGAGCCTCCGCCGACGAACCCCTCGATCCACGCCGCCGCGTCCCCCGGCACCGTCCCCGGCGACAACACAAGCCCCATCAGCCGCGCGGCCTCTCCCTCCACCAACTCCCCGTCGTCCAGCAGCAGTCGAACGGCCCGCCCCCGAATGACCCCCGGGATCGCCTCGCGCGCGGAGAGCGTCCGCAGCACGGTGTGCCAGCGGGTGCGTATACCGGTGCCGTCGGTCTCCGGACGAGGGTCCTGGCCCTCGGCTACAGACGACGCCTCCGTACGCACCTCCCCCAGCAAGCCCACCGCTCCATGCACCGCGTCGACATGGCGACGCATCTCCTCTGCGGCGTCCGCGTCGAGGGCGGCGCAGGCCGGCGGCAGGCCGACGAAGACGCGCTCGGCGAGACCCGCCGCGACCTCGGCCAGGGCGTGCGTGCCCGTGCCGCGTACGTCGCCGTAGCGCAGCGAGCGGACCAGGGCGGGGAGGGCCTGGGCGAGGTGGCCGACGTCCGCATCGAGGGCCGCGCGGTCGGCGAGGATCCGCATCACCACGGGGAGGGCGTCCGGGAGTTCGGCGAGGAGGCAGCGCTCCGCGAGGGTGGTGACGTCGGCCAGGGCGCCCGCAGCGACGGCGTCCGCCTCGGCCTTCGCGGTCGCCGCGGCGAGCACCGTGGTGCCCCACACCCCGGCCTCGGCGACCCGCACCGCCAACTCCGGCTCCCAGCGCAGCCGCCAGGTCTCCCGGAACGTACCCGTGCTCCCCCGCGACTCCGTCGGCGCACCCCACTCGATGCCGAGGAGGCGCAACCGGTGCAGCAGCCTGCTGCGCCCGGCGTCGTTCTCCTTGCGCAGGTCGAGCTCCAACTCCCGCTCCAGCGCCTCCGGTTTGAGCCGCAGCCGCCGCTGGATCCGGTCCAGGTCACGCTGCAACGGCACCGCGGGCGCCGACTCGGGCACCTCGCCCAGTACGTCGCCGACAATGAGCCGGTCGTGCACGAGCGCGAGCGGCACATCCGAGCCCTCGCACATCACGGCCCGTACGGCGTCAGTGCTCTCGGTCAGCCCCGGCAGCGGCCGGCCCCGCATCGCGGCGAGCGTGTCGGCGAGCCGCACCGCCTCGATGACGTGCGCCGACGAAACGATCCGGTCCTCGCCGCGGAGCAGCCCCGCCACCTTTGTCATCCAGCGCTCGATCGGCCGGTCGGGGGCGCTGAACAGATGCCCGTACCAGCCGGGCGAGTCGATCCCCGCGCCGTAACCACTGGACCGGGCTAGCCGTCGGTGCGTCCACGGCACCCACGTCATGTCCACCTTCGCCTTGGGCAGGCCCTTGAGCAGCGCCTTGTCGGCGGCGACGGCCGTCTTGTGCCGCAGCGCGGGCACATGCCAGGCCCCGCACACCACGGCCACGTCGTCCCCGAACTCCCGCTGTGCCGCGCGCACTTGGAGCCGCATATACGCCTCCCGTACGAGATCCCGCTCGTGTCCCCCGCTCCCGTACGCCTCCCGCAACGCCCCCATGGCCTCCCCCAGCACCTCGAAGGGCCCGAACGCGTCCGAGCCCCGCACCCCACGGTGCTCGATCACGTCCTCCCACCACCGCTCGGGGTCGTCGTACCCGGCGGTCTCGGCGAGGACGGCGAGCGGATCGATCCGGATGGCCTCCTCGGACGCACCGCTGTCCGACGTCTGCGACGTATCCGGTTTTGACGTCTCCGGCGCTTCGGGCCCGTCCGGTGTCGCGGACGCATCAGGCCCGTCCGGTGTCGCGGTCGCGTCGGGCGCCTCCTCCTGACCCCACGCCAGCGTGTGCGTGGCGGGGAGGTCGATGAAGCGGGCCGGAACCTCGTGCTCCAAGGCCCAGCGGATGGCCACCCATTCCGGGGAGAATTCGGCCAGCGGCCAGAACGCCGACCGCCTGGGCTCGTCCACGACATGCGCGAGGAGCGCGACGGGCGGCTGCATGCCCTCCTCGGCGGCCAGCGCGATCAACGCGTCGGCCTCCGGTGGGCCCTCGATCAGCACCGTCCGGGGGTTCGCCGCCTCCAGGGCCGCCCGCACGGCCCGCGCCGAACCGGGCCCGTGATGCCGCACCCCGAGCAGCAAGGGCCCCGAACCGCGCCCGGCACCTGCGGCCCGCGCGGCCTCCGGCATGGATCCGTTCACGCGCTCACCTCCCGGCAGGCGCGGTAGAAGTCCTTCCAGCCGTCGCGCTCGCGGACGACCGCCTCCAGGTACTCCTGCCAGATGACGCGGTCGGCCGCCGGATCGCGGACGACTGCGCCGAGGATGCCGGCGGCGACGTCACTCGCTCGCAGGACGCCGTCCCCGAAGTGGGCGGACAGGGCAAGTCCGTTGGTGACGACGGAGATGGCCTCCGCGGTCGACAGCGTGCCGCTGGGCGACTTCAGCTTCGTACGGCCGTCGGCGGTGATGCCGTCGCGCAGCTCGCGGAAGACGGTGACGACGCGGCGGATCTCGTCGATGCCGTCGGGCACGGCCGGCAGGTCGAGGGAGCGGCCGATCTGGTCGACGCGTCGCGAGACGATGTCGACCTCGGCGTCGGCGCTCTCCGGCAGCGGCAGCACCACCGTGTTGAAGCGGCGGCGCAGTGCGCTGGACAGGTCATTGACGCCGCGGTCGCGGTCGTTGGCGGTCGCGATCAGGTTGAAGCCGCGTACGGCCTGCACCTCCGACCCCAGCTCCGGTATCGGCAACGTCTTTTCCGACAGGATCGTGATGAGCGTGTCCTGTACGTCTGCGGGGATACGGGTCAGCTCCTCGACGCGCGCTGTCATTCCTTCCGCCATGGCGCGCATGACGGGGCTCGGCACCAGTGCGTCGCGGCTCGGGCCGTGGGCGAGCAGCTGCGCGTAGTTCCAGCCGTACCGGATCGCCTCCTCCGGTGTGCCGGCCGTGCCCTGCACCAGCAGCGTCGAGTCACCGCTGACCGCGGCGGCCAGGTGCTCGGACACCCATGTCTTCGCCGTGCCGGGCACGCCGAGCAGGAGCAGTGCCCGGTCGGTGGCGAGTGTGGTGACAGCGACCTCGACGATGCGGCGCGGGCCCACATACTTCGGTGTGATCACCGTGCCGTCCGGCAGGGTGCCGCCGAGCAGGTACATCGCGACGGCCCATGGCGACATCCGCCAGCGGGCCGGGCGCGGGCGGTCGTCCTGCGCGGCCAGCGCTGCGAGCTCGGCGGCGAACGCGTCCTCGGCGTGCGGCCGCAGCTCCTCGCCCTTCTGTCCCGCGGGCGCCTGCACGGACGTACGCCCGCCCGCGCTCGTGTTCGCGGGCGCGGACTGGTCGCGGCTCGGGTCGACAGACGTCGGGTCAACGGAAACAGGCATCGCTAGGTCCCCCTCCAGCTCGGCCGGGTCGGCCGGTTCGGATCTGGTGTCCACCCTGCACCACACCACTGACAATGCGCTCTGACCTGCGCAAATGCTCTCGCGAGGGTCGATTGTCAGTGGTGGGATCTACCTTCGATGTCATGACTCAGCAGGGGGTGCGCTGGACTGCGGGTCAGGTGCTTGCACTGGCACCTGACTCGGCGTCACGCAAAGCGGGAAGCAAACTCGGCGCGGCCGGGCCGTGGTCGGAGGCGGGCAGTTCTGACGAGGGGACGGTATGGGGACTGTGCAGGGGCAGTGGCAGCAAGCCGTATCAAACGGTCATCGACCTCGCGGATGCGACGGGGCCCGCGTACAAGTGCAGTTGTCCGAGCCGCAAGTTCCCGTGCAAGCACGCGCTGGGACTGCTGCTGCTCTGGGCGGGCGAGAGCGGGACGGACAGCTCGGTGCCGCGGGGGCAGGCGGCGCCGGACTGGGCCGAGCAGTGGATAAAGGGGAGAAGGCAGCGCGCGGAGGAGAAGCGGACGACGAGCGGGCCGTCCGGCTCTCCTGCGGGTGATCCCGAGGCGGCGCGACGCCGGGCGGAGCGGCGTGCCGAGCGGATCACGGCCGGCGCGACGGAGCTGGAGCAGCGGCTGACGGACCTGCTGCGCGGCGGTCTGGCCGCGGCGGAGCAGGCGGGGTACGGGCTGTGGGAGGAGACGGCGGCCCGGATGGTCGACGCGCAGGCACCGGGACTGGCCGCGCGCGTACGGGAGTTGGGGGCGATTCCGTCCTCCGGCCCCGGCTGGCCGGTCCGGCTGCTCGAGGAGTGTGCCCTGCTCCACCTGCTCGACCAGGGCTGGCTGCGGCGCGAGCGGCTACCGGAAGGACTCGCGGCGACGGTCCGTTCCCGGATAGGGCTGACCGGCTCGGCGGACGGCCCACCCGCGCGCGACCGCTGGCTGGTCCTCGCCCAGTACGACACGGCGGACAGCCGCCTCACGACCCGCCGCATCTGGTTGCACGGAGCGGAGTCGGGACGCACGGTCCTGCTCCTGTCATACGGAGCTGCCGGCCGCGCACCCGAACTGGCACTGCCCGTCGGACTCGCTCTCGACGCGGAGGTGTCGGCGTACCCGGGCGCGGGCCAGCTGCGGGTGGCCCTGGGCGAGCAGTTCACGCCCCCTTCCCCCGTGACGCTCCGCCCACCGGGGGTGAGCGTGGCACAGGCGGCGGCCCGGTACGGCCAGGCCCTCCGGGACGACCCATGGCTGGACTCCCACCCGGTGACGCTGGCCCGCGTCATACCGACACCGGACGCCGACTCCTGGCAACTTGCGGACGCCGACAGCGACCTGGCGCTCCCCCTCACCCCGGCCGCCCAGTCCCGCTCCGGCCTGTGGCGCCTGGTCGCGCTGTCGGGCGGAGCCCCGGTCACGGTCTTCGGAGAGTGCGGCCACCGCGGCTTCACGCCGTTGACGGCGTGGCCTGAGGAAGCGGGAGAGGCGGTGCCGCTGTGCTGACGCCGGCGCAAGGTCTCTCCCTATCGACATCGACCAGCTCACCTGATTCCCTCACCCCCGCACGGAAGGGACGCTCATGAACAGCCCCCTCACTGCCACGGACACGCCCAGCGGGAGCTCCTGGGAGGAGTTGGTGACCGTGGCGTTGCTCGGGACCGAGCGGCGTACGTTGCCGGGGACGGCGCCCGGACGGGAGGCCCCGGGAGCACTGCTGGACGCGGCGGCGGTACAGACGGTGCGGCGGCGGGCCGGATTGCGGCCGGGGCGGGCGGCGGCACGGCCGGAGCGGGCGGCGGAGGATCCGCGCCCGGCGCTTCCCCGCCCCGCCGCGCGCAGGCTGGCGATGCTCCTCACCGACCGGCCTGGCACGGGGAGCGGCGGCCGCAGAGGAACGGCGCCCGACCTCATGGAGTTGCTGCCGCAGTGGCTCGCCCTGGCGAACGAGCGCGGGTTCGCGGCACCCCCGGAGTTGCTGCCCTCGCTCCTGGACGCGGCCAGGGGGCGTACGGATCTGCGGCCGGCTGCGCTGACCTTCGCGGGTCCGCGTGCGCTGTGGCTGGCACGGCTGAACCCGGACTGGCGGTTCGCGCTGCGGGCGACACCGGGCGGCGGAGCCGCGCTGCCCGGTATCGGAGAACCGGAGCGGACACGGCAATTGTGGCAGGAGGGCCTCTTCGCCGAGCGGGTGGCACTCCTCGCGGCGATACGGGCGCGGGACGCGGCAGCCGCGCGCGAACTGCTCGCCACGACCTGGGCGACGGAGCGGGCCGAGGACCGGCTGATGTTCCTCGACTCTCTGCGCACCGGGCTGAGCGCGGCGGACGAGCCGTTCCTGGAACAGGCATTGGCCGACCGGAGCCGCAATGTGCGAGCCACGGCGGCGGAGTTGCTGTCCGCGCTGCCGAGTTCGGCGCTGGCTGGGCGGATGGCGGACCGCGCGGGCTCGTGCGTGGCCGTCGACCATACGGGCCGCGGGCCCACGATCGTGGTCGAGGCGCCGCATGCGTGCGATGCGGGCATGGAGCGCGACGGGGTGGTGGCCAAGGCGCCGGGCGGCCGGGGCGAACGGTCCTGGTGGCTCGGCCAGTTGGTCGAGGCAGCCCCGCTCGCCACTTGGTCCCGGCGGCTCGGCAGGCGTACGCCGGAGGAGATCGTGGCGTTGCCCGTGGCGGACGACTGGCAGGGCGAACTGCATGCCGCATGGTGCCGGGCGGCGGTGCGGCAACGCGATCCCTCCTGGTCGAAGGCGCTGTTGGGGTCACCTTCGGCGCCGGAGGCCGGCGGGCCGGGTGCAGTGTCGCTGGCCGAGCGGGCCAAACTGCTCGGCACGTTGGGCTCCGCCGAGCGGGCCGAGTGGGTGGCCGGGTTCATAGCCGTGCACGGGTTGTCCGAGGCGTTTCAGCTGCTCGGGGTGTGCGGTGTTCCCTGGGCGGGCCCTCTGGGGCGGGCTGTCGTGGACGCGCTCAATATTGCGCGGGATGCGGGGAGTTATCCGTGGAGCTTCAGCGGGGTCATGGGGCTCGCGGAGCGCTGCCTCGACCCGTCGGAGGCGGTTCGTCTCGACGCCCTCACGGCCGTTCCTGACGAGCCGGAGAACGCGTCGCCCGGTGCCGGGGAGTACTGGGCGGAGTCGTTCCAGCGGCTGGTGGGGACGTTGCGGTTGCGCGCGACTATGCGGCTCGAATTGGACGGGGCGCCGATGGGGGTGGTGGGTTCGGGTTCACAGCCGAGTGCGGGTTGGTAGGTGGCTGGTGAACATGGTGGCCGGCGGTTCCAGGGGCGCACCCTTGAGGGGCGCGGGGCTGTATCAATTTGCGGCTCCGCCGCGTGGGCGCGACCAGCCACGACGCACCCGCAGTCGCCGACGAACCGAACCCGCCACCCCCGTAGGCGCGCCCGCTCAACTAGAGGCAGCCGGCTGCCGCACGTTCGCTCGGACCCAGTCCACGATCGACGCCGTCGTGGCCCCGGGCGTGAAGATCTCGGCGACACCTTTCTCCTTGAGGGGCGGAATGTCCGCCTCAGGGATGATTCCGCCACCGAAGACCTTGATGTCCGATGCCTCGCGCTCCTTGAGGAGTTCGATGACGGCGGCGAAAAGCGTGTTGTGGGCCCCGGAAAGAATGGAGAGCCCGATCGCGTCCGCGTCCTCCTGGATCGCGGTGTCGACGATCTGTTCCGGCGTCTGGTGGAGGCCGGTGTAAATGACCTCCATGCCCGCATCACGCAGGGCCCGCGCAATCACCTTGGCCCCACGATCGTGACCGTCGAGCCCCGGCTTGGCCACCACCACGCGGATCGGACCGGCTGCCACACCCATCACTGTTGCCTCCATGTACCGACTTCCGCCCCGCTGAGAAAGGATCTCCAGCGAACCGGACTGCGAAAATCCGTATCTAGCAAAAACCCGATTTGAACTGTTACCGTCCCGCACCGGCTTGTATCGACTGATAACACCTCAAGACGCTGACGGCGACTCGTCGCAACCGCAACAGGTCAGCCCACGTCAGGTGTACCCAGCGGCACAGCCACCCCGCACCGCGTCGGCCGGGGAAGTGAACGAACGTTATCGCCAGCATCCCGCAACCGGCAGTTTCACGGTGGAGACCGAGGGGGAAATCACACGATGGGACAAGTTCGCCGCGCACCGATCCCGCACCCTGAGGCACATGGGCCACAGCCGGGCCGGGCGCAAGGGGAGCCGCCACGAGGTCGTCGCACCTCCGCGCCGCCAGCCGGGCGGCAGGACGGCGCGGCATTTCGGCGATCGCACGACGACGGGAGCCCCCGTCGTTCAACGGGCGTGACATACGCCACCCGTGCACCGTCGTACTCCTCGTCGGCGGTTTCCCATGAGGGCACACGGGGGACAGAGCCGTCCTTCCGTGCGCCGACGGGAGGTCGGCCATGAAGGTCACCAGGGCAGTAGCGCCCTTTTATCCGCTTTTGCCGCTCTGTCAACGGCTGTTGCCCAGCAGACTGGCCGGACTCTCACTGACTCTCCTGAAGGCCACGGCCCTTGAGGTCGCGATCCTCGCGGGACACCTGATCCTCTATCCCACGGGCATCACCCAAGAGCGCCGCCTGGGCGCCGCTTCGCCTTCCCCGGCCCCCACGCTCCCCTCGGCCTCACTGCCCAGGCCCCGCCGTGCACCCGACGACCTCACCTCCGAGATGGGGACCGAGACCGGCACCGACCGTGACGCCGAGGCGCACCGCCTGCCCACCCAGCCCAAACCCCCGGTCGTCCTCCTCCACGGATTCATAGACAACCGCTCGGTATTCGTGCTGCTGCGCCGCTCCCTGGCCCAGCACGGCAGGCAACAGATCGAGTCGCTCAACTACTCCCCCCTGACCTGCGACATACGTACCGCCGCCGAACTGCTCGGCCGGCACATAGAGGAGATCTGCGAGCGCACCGGTCAGCAGGAGGTGGACATCGTCGGCCACAGCCTCGGCGGACTGATCGCGCGCTATTACGTGCAGCGTCTGGGCGGCGACGTACGCGTACGGACGCTTGTGACCTTGGGCACACCGCACTCGGGCACGCGCGTGGCACCGCTGATGAACGCGCATCCGATCGTGCGGCAGATGCGGCCCGGCTCCACCGTGCTCGAGGAACTGCGCGGGCCCGCACCGGCCTGCCGGACCCGGTTTGTGAGTTTCTGGAGCGATCTCGACCAGTTGATGGACCCGTTGGAGACGGCCTGCGTCGAGCACCCGGACCTGCTCGCGCAGAACGTACGGGTGAGCGGGATAGGCCACCTCGCCCTGCCCGTGCACCCGGCGGTAGCAGCCGGCATACGGCAGGCGCTCGACCTCGAGGAGACCGCGGGAGCCCCTGCCGCCGCACGCACCGGCGGACTGACCGTGGCGTAAGTCACAACAGGCCCCGCACACCGGCCGGACATCGAACGCCGAACAGCTGGGAACACCCCCGCGCCCTCGAACGTTCATCGAACGAAAGGCCAAAGTCGCACCCGCAGTCCGCCGAAAGGCGGCCGAATGCCCGTTTCCCGAGCGGGGGATGACGGCCGAAGATTGTCGCGCCCGTCAACAGCCGGGTACAGTCACCGCACTGCTCTGCCAGCGCCCCTGTCGTCGAGGCGAAAGAGAAGTTGGTGAACGACCGTCACCCGTCGGGGACCGTGCCGCCCCCGGCCGCGGCTCCCGAAGCTGCCTCGACGCACTTCGCGTCGCATGGCGAGCACGGGGTCCAGTACGACGACTTCACCACGTACGACGCCTACACCGCCACCGGATTTGACGCGGCGCCCACCGGCATCTACGTCACATACGGCACACCGGGCGCCTGCGCGGCGCCTCCCTTCGAGGCCACGACGAGTTTCGAGACCGATCCCCTCTTCGGCGACATGCCGGGCAGCGGCGCTACGGGTTCGTACACGTCCACCGGCAGTCACCAGACGCTGAACTACGACCCTTACGCGGCCCAGCATCACGCCGCGTACGACACCGGCGGCCATGACGCGACCGGCCTGTGGACGGACACCTCCGGTCACCAGCCGCTCGTCGGGATCCCTGCGCAGTCCACAGGCCCCGACATCAGCGGTCAGTGGGACGCGAACGCCTGGCTGCAGGCCGAACCGTTCGGCCAGCCTCAGCAGTGGAACACGCAGACCTTCGACTCGGGTGCGTACGACGCCACGGCATGGAACTCCGACGGCGGCGAACAGCACGAGTCGTACGACCAACACGAGCCGCATGAGCCGTACGATCAATCGGCCACAGCGATCTTCGAGCCGGTCACATACGAACAACAGGCCGCCATAGAAGACGAGTTTTCCCCCTCCGGCGACCTGGATCCGGACGCCGGCACCGGTATCAGCGCCGGCAGCCACGACGAAGCCCCTCTCCTCGACGGCCCCGAAGAGCTCGCCCCGGACGCCACCGCCGTCCTGCCGGCCCCCCGCCCGGGGTCCCGCGCAGCCTCCCGCTCCCGCCGCCGTACCCCTCCCAAGCGTTCCGCTCTGCTCACCGTCGCCGTGCCGTCCGCGTGCGTGATGGGTGTGGCCGGGATCGCGGCGGCATCCGTGGGCAGCGGGAACGGGAACGAAGGCAATGAGACGACGGCCGCGACCGGCACGACGGCTGTGCAGCCGGCGACCGCCAACAACAAGCTCGACACCCAGCTCGAGAGCCTGACCGCGGACGCGGACGACTTCGCCGACCGGGCGAGCCGTACGCAGGAGCGGATCGATCTCAAGGCCCAGCAGGTGGCCGAGAAGAAGCGGGCGGCGGCGGAGGCGGCGCGCAAGGAGCGGCTGCGTCCGAAGTTCGCGCTGCCGGTCGAGCAGAAGGGGCTCAGCGCCTACTACGGCCAGTCCGGCATCAACTGGATGTCCGTGCACACGGGCATCGATTTTCCCGTCTCGTATGGCACGACAGTGATGGCAGCGGCCGACGGCGTCGTCCGTACGCAGTGGAACAGCGCGTACGGGAACATGGTGATCGTGACCGCGAAGGACGGTACGGAGTTGTGGTACTGCCACCTCTCCACCTACAAGGTCGCTTCCGGGACCGAGGTGAAGGCAGGCGATCCGATCGCGTTCTCCGGCAACTCCGGCAACTCGACGGGCCCGCACCTCCACTTCGAGGTTCGCCCTGGCGGCGGCGACGCGATCGACCCCCTGTCGTGGCTCCGCAGCCACGGCCTCAACCCGACGTAACCGCCCCGCCGCGCGGCCACCGAGCCCGGCAGGGCTACAGCTTCTCCACCGGCGCGTACCGCAGCAGCAGCCGCTTCGGCTTTGTGTCCCCGAAGTCGATCGTCGCCTCCGCGTTCGACCCCGCGCCCTTCACGCCGACCACCGTGCCGAGCCCGAACTGGTCGTGTGTGACCCGGTCCCCCACGGCCAGCGACACCACCGGCTTCTCCGTGGCACCGCCCCGCCGCGTGGCGAAGCCGGAGGCGCCCGAGGCCGCCGAGCGCGAGCGGGAGGAGGACAGGGAGGCCGCCACGCCCGCCGCGGGGCCGGAGGCCACCGCTCCCATGGACCCCGTCCGCTTCCACTCCAGATGGGTGTCCGGGATCTCCTCCAGGAAGCGGGACGGCGGGTTGTACGAGGGCTGCCCCCAGGCACTCCGCATCGAGGACCGCGTCAGATACAGCCGCTCCCGCGCGCGTGTGATGCCGACGTAGGCGAGCCGCCGCTCCTCCTCCAGCTCCTTGGTCTGGCCGAGAGAGCGCATGTGCGGGAAGACGCCGTCCTCCATGCCGGTCAGGAACACCACGGGGAATTCGAGGCCCTTGGCGGTGTGGAGGGTCATGAGCGTTATGACGCCGGAGCCGTCCTCCTCCTCGTCCGGGATCTGGTCGGAGTCGGCGACGAGCGCGACCCGCTCCAGGAAGTCCGACAGCCCGCCCGCAGCCTCGCCCTCACCGGCGTCCTGCTCGAATTCCAGGGCCACGGCGGCGAGTTCCTGGAGGTTCTCGATGCGGGTCTCGTCCTGCGGGTCCGTGGAGGCCTGCAACTCGGCCAGATAGCCGGTGCGTTCGAGCACGGCCTCCAAAACCGTGGCCGGGCCCGCGCCCGACTCGACGATGGTCCGCAGCTCCTCCATCAGCGTGTTGAACCGCTTGACGGCGTTCGTGGAGCGGGCCGCCATGCCGTACGCCTCGTCGACGCGGCGCAGCGCCTGGGAGAAGCTGATCGTCTCCCGCGAGGCGAGTGCGTCGATCATCGCCTCGGCCCGGTCACCGATGCCCCGCTTGGGGACGTTGAGAATCCGCCTCAGCGGTACGGAGTCCTCCGGATTGGCGAGAACCCTCAGGTACGCGAGGACGTCCCGGACTTCCTTGCGTTCGTAGAAGCGGACGCCGCCGACGACCTTGTAGGGCAGGCCGACGCGGATGAAGACCTCTTCGAAGACACGGGACTGGGCGTTCGTACGGTAGAAGACGGCGACATCGCCCGCCTTCGCCTCACCGGCGTCCGTCAGCCGGTCGATCTCGTCGGCGACGAACTGCGCCTCGTCGTGCTCCGTGTCGGCGACGTAGCCGGTGATGCGCGCGCCCGCGCCCGCGTTGGTCCACAGGTTCTTGGGGCGGCGGCTTTCGTTGCGCTCGATGACCGCGTTCGCCGCGCTCAGGATCGTCTGTGTGGAGCGGTAGTTCTGCTCCAGGAGGATCGTCGTCGCGTCCGGGTAGTCCTCCTCGAACTGGAGGATGTTGCGGATGGTCGCGCCGCGGAAGGCGTAGATGGACTGGTCGGCGTCACCGACGACGCACAGCTCGGCGGGCGGCACGTCGTGCTCGCTCGGGGGTACGTCCACGGGGTGCTCGGAGGTGCCGACGAGTTCCCGTACGAGGGCGTACTGGGCGTGGTTCGTGTCCTGGTACTCGTCCACGAGGACGTGGCGGAAGCGGCGGCGGTAGTGCTCGGCGACGTCCGGGAAGGCACGCAGGAGGTTGACCGTCGTCATGATCAGGTCGTCGAAGTCGAGGGCGTTCGCCTCGCGCAGTCGCGACTGGTAGAGCGCGTACGCCTGGGCGAGGGTCTTCTCGAAGCCGTCGGAGGCCTGTGCCGCGAAGTCCTCTTCGTCGATCAGCTCGTTCTTGAGGTTCGAGATCTTGGCGCTGAAGGACTTGGGCGGGAAGCGCTTCGGGTCGAGGTCCAGGTCGCGGCAGACCAAGGCCATGAGGCGCTTGCTGTCGGCGGCGTCGTAGATCGAGAACGAGGACGTGAAGCCGAGCCTCTTCGACTCCCGCCGCAGGATCCGTACGCACGCGCTGTGGAAAGTCATCACCCACATCGCGTTCGCACGCGGGCCGACGAGGTGCTCGACGCGCTCCTTCATCTCGCCCGCGGCCTTGTTGGTGAACGTGATCGCGAGGATCTGGCCCGGGTGCACCTTCCGCTCGCCGAGCAGGTACGCGATCCGGTGCGTGAGCACACGGGTCTTGCCGGACCCGGCGCCGGCCACGATGAGCAGGGGGGAGCCGGAGTGCACGACCGCCGCGCGCTGGTTGTCGTTCAGCCCCTCCAGAAGCGCGGCCGCGTCCACATGGGGACGGGGGGCACCATCGCGGTAGTAGGCCTCCCGGTCCGGCGGCACGTCGAACTTCCCGCCGAACAGATCGTCCGGAACCTGCTCCGGTACGTGCTCGTCCTCGGGCTGCGGCGGGGGCTCTTCCTCGTGGTCCCGCGAGGGTTTGAGGTCCGCCAGGAAGCTGTCATCAAAGAGGCTGCTCATCGCTCTCCGAGTCTAGGCTCCCCCACTGACACCTCGCGGCCGCCCTGAAAAGCTGCGCTCAAAACCCTGAAGGCTCTGCCGGTACGAGCCTGCCAGGAATCCTCTCACTCTCCAGGACCGTCCTGTCACGGTCGGCGACGGATCATGGCGCCTGAGGCTAAGGTCACGAAAACGTATCGGACAATTCGCACATCAACCTTCACAGGAGCCACACGAGTTGGTTAGCTTTCGCAGTGGGCCGCTCGACCCCCACCGGCGAACGTCGCCGGGCCGTGCGGCTCCCGCCGAGTCCGGTACGCCCTTGCGGGCCACCCGGAGCCGGGGACCCACCGACCTTGGGGTGAATCGGTCCAACTCCCTCAGGGGACAAAGACCGTAGGGCAAACCTTCCGAAGCACACGCCCGAACCCGACAGCTAACTCGGTAGGCGGAGCACGGAAGGAGTCGCCTTCGTGGCGCCACACCGCAAAGCGCGGTCGTCCAGTCCCATGGGCATACGGACCCCTGCCCTCGCCACCGCCGCTCTCACCTCGGTGGCCCTCTTGTCGCAGACGGCGAACGCTTCGCCCTCGGCGGAGCCGAAGCCCAGCCTCGACGAAGTCCAGAAGAAGGTCGACGACCTCTACCAGCAGGCGGAGACGGCGACCGAGAAGTACAACGGTGCCAAGGAGAAGACCGGCAAGCAGCGCAAGAAGGTCGACAACCTCCTTGACGACGTGGCCTCCCGCACGCAGAAGCTCAACGAAGCGCGTGAGGAGCTCGGTACGTTCGCCGCCGCGCAGTACCGTACGGGCGCCGCCGCCCCTGACACCGCGTCCCTGCTGCTCGCGGACAACCCGCAGGACTACTTCGACCAGAACCAGCTGATGGACCGGCTGACCAGCCGCCAGCAGCAGGCCGTCGATGACTATGCGACGCAGCAGTCCGAGATGACGCAGAAGCGTCAGGAGGCCTCTGAGAGCCTTCAGGCGCTCACCAAGACCGAGAACACCCTGAAGTCGTCCAAGGCGGACGTTCAGCGGAAGCTCGCCGAGGCGCGCCAGTTGCTCTCGCAGCTGACCACCGAGGAAAAGGCGCGGCTCGCGGCGATCGAGCGGGAGAAGCGCGAGGAGGCCCAGCGCAAGGCGGAGGAGCTGGCGCGGCAGCAACAGGCCGCGGAGGAGCTGCGCCGCCAACAGCAGCAGCAGCAGCAGCAGGCCCAGCCGACTCCCACGCCCTCCACCGACGTGGGGACCTCGACCGGCACGGGCACCTCCGCGGGCACCACGACCGCCAAGGGCGAGAAGGCGATCGCCTTCGCCCGTTCCCAGACCGGCAAGCCGTACGTCTGGGGCGCGTCAGGACCGGACTCCTACGACTGCTCCGGCCTCACCCAGGCCGCCTGGAAAGCCGCCGGCGTCACCCTCCCGCGCACCACCTGGGACCAGGTCAAGGTGGGCACCCAGGTCTCGGTCGCCAGCGCCCAGCCCGGCGACCTCGTCTTCTTCTACGACGACATCAGCCACGTCGGCCTCTACCTCGGCGACGGCATGATGATCCACGCCCCGAAGCCGGGTGCGTATGTCCGCGAGGAGTCGATCTACTACATGCCGATCCACAGCGTGGTCCGTCCGGCGTGAGGCACGCGCGCGTGGGCCCCTTTTCGGGGTGCACGCGCGCGTGAGCCCGTTTGGGGCTCTTCAAGGGGCCGCTTTTGAGGCTCTTCAGGCCGTCAGGTCCAGAGCACCGCGATGAAGATGTTCGCGGTGGTCAGCCCGCCGACCAGGCCGAACAAGCCCTTGTCCACCTTCTCCTCGTCCCGCTTCACATACACGAGACCCAGAATCACGATCAGCAACGCCAGCTTGACGCCGATCTTGATGTTGTTGACCGCCTGGTCGTCGGCCTGGTTGAGGCCGACCAGGATCACGCCCGTGACGAGCATGGTGAACGCGCCGTGGAGCATCGCGGGGCCGAAGCGGGCCGTGCCCTCGCCCATCGCCTTCATCTGGGTGAGGAAGCCGCCGAGGAGTGCGGCGATACCGATGATGTGCAGGGCGACGAAGAGATGGATGAGTACGTCCATGACGCCGGAGCCTAACCGGGGGCTCGTGCACGGCCTCACACCACCCCGCGCCGCTGGGCGTAACCCGTACAGGCCCTGACGGACGCCTACGGACACTGACGGCCCCATAGCACCGCCGAACCGCCCGGTCCTCCACGACTGCTGCATCGGTCAACGCCTCGCGGCAACTCGGCGCCGTCAGGCCGGGATCACGGTCGTACACGGTCATCTCGCGGCTCAGTCCCGTCAGTTCCGTACATGGCGTTACCGAGCCGGCACGCTCAGGTTTAGCGTCCTTCCCCAGGTGACCGGCTCCCCACCGCCGTCCGGACCAGGGGCGGCAGCCGGACATCACCGCCGAGAAGATCCGGCGGCGGCCCGCTCCCCCTGTGCGGGCCGCCGCCGGACGCGTGACCGGCCCGTTCGGGAAGGAAGTGGTCCAGGTGGCAGCGCACCGCAAGCCAAGACAGCGCTCGCTCGGTGGCAATACGGCCCGCACCGCCTTCACGATCGCACTCGCGGGCGCGGCGAGCGCCACCTCTTTCGACGGGGCGGGGCACGCCGAGCCACGGTTGACCCCGGATCAGGTGCGGGCCAAAGTCGACAAGTTGTACCAGGAGGCGGAGATCGCCACCGAGAAGTACAACGGGGCGAAGGAGAAGGCCGACAAGGCGGAGGAGCGGGTGGACTCCCTCCAGGACGAGGCCGCCCGCAGGACGGAGCGGCTCAACTCCGAGCGGGACGCGCTGGGTTCGGTGGCTGCCGCGCAGTACCGGGACGGGGGGCTGGACCCCGCGCTGCGGCTCTTCCTCTCCTCGGAGCCCGATCAGTACCTGGATGAGGCCGCGTTCGCCGAACGCGCCGGCAGCCGGCAGGCCTCGACCGTTTCGCGCGTACGCGGCCAACTGCGCGAGATCGAGCAGTTGCGCGGGGCCGCCCATGTCGAGCTGGCCTCGCTCAAGTCCCAGCAAGCGGCGCTGAACCGGCACAAGAAGACGGTCACGGGAAAGCTCGGCGAGGCCCGCCGGCTGCTGTCCCGCCTGACGGACGAACAGCGCGCACGGATCGGCGCGGACGACGCCGCCACGGCCCGCTCCTCACGCTCCGCTCCGCCGGCTCCGGGATCGACCGATGCCGCTCCCAACTCCCGGGCGGCGGCCGCCATTTCGTACGCATACGAGAAGCTCGGCAGCCCGTACGTGTGGGGTGCCACCGGTCCCGATGCCTTCGACTGCTCGGGCCTCATGCAGGCCGCGTACCGCTCCGCGGGGATCTCGCTGCCTCGGACGACGTATGCCCAGATCGACGCCGGGGAGCGCGTCTCGCGCGCCGGCCTCCGGCCTGGGGACCTGGTGTTCTTCTACTCCGGCATCAGCCATGTGGGGATCTACGTGGGGAACGGGCATATGATCCACGCGCCTAATCCTTCGGCGCCTGTGCGGCTCGCTCCGCTCGACGAGATGCCGTTCGCGGGGGCCACGAGGGTGGTGTGAGGTTGCCTCGCCCCCGCCGCCCTTACCCTCCTCCGCTCTCGGCTGCGTTCGGGCGGAGGCCCAATCATCCCTGGGGGGCCGGGGGCTACGCCCCAGGCCCCCCCTCAGGAAGTACCTCGGGTGCGGGGTCGGTTGTGGCTGGTCGCGCCCACGCGGCGGAGCCGCACAGTGATACAGCCCCGCGCCTCTGACGGGGCGCCCACCTATGCCACCTCTCTCAGCGCCTCCCCCACCGTGGCCACGCCTTCCTCAATCGCGGTCGTCGCAGTCGCCGCGTATCCCAGAAGCACTCCCGGCGAACCTCCCGGCCGCTGCCGGTGCCACGACAGCGGGTGCACCTTGACGCCGCGGGCCAGTGCGGCTGCGGTGAGGTGGGTGTCGGCGCGACCGACCCCCTCGAACGTCACCAGCAGATGCAGCCCAGCTGCGGCCCCGTGCACGACCGACCCCGGCAGATGCGCCCCTATCGCCTTGATCATGGCGTCCCGCCGACGACGATGACGCTGCCGCAGCAGCCGCAGATGCCGCTCCAACTCCCCCGACTCCATCAACCGGGCCAGCACGAGCTGCGGCAACACCGCATTCCCCAGATCAGCGAACCGCTTCGCCGACACCAATGCGTCCCGGTACCGCGGCGGGGCCACCATCCACCCCATACGGAGCGCCGGCGCGAGCAGCTTCGACACGCTCCCCAGGTAACAGACCCGCTCCGGCGCCATCGACCGGAACGCGGGTACGGGCGACCGGTCGTAACGGTGCTCGGCGTCGTAGTCGTCCTCGACCACCAGGCCGCCGCCTTCGGCCCACCGCAGCAACTCCCGGCGCCGCGCGCCCCCGAGCACAACCCCGGTCGGGAACTGATGAGCCGGGGTCAGCAACACCGCCCGGTGATCGCCCGGTTCGGCCAGTTCGGATACGAGCACGCCTTCGCCGTCGACCGTCACCGGCGGAGTACGAAGTCCTTGGTTCGCCAGGTGCTGTCGAATCCCGAGCGATCCGGGATCCTCCACAGCGAGCTCCTCGACCCCGTCCTTGCGCAGCACGCCGCCGATCAGCGCGAGCGCCTGTGCGGTCCCCGCGACGATCAGCACCTCATCGGGCTCGACCCTGATCCCCCGGTTCCGCCCCAGCCAGTGCGCGACCGCCTGCCGCAACTCCACAGTCCCCCGCGGATCCCCGTACCCGAACCCGACCGCCGCCAGCTCCCCCAGTACCTCCCGCTCGGCCCGCAGCCAGGCCGCCCGCGGGAACGCCGCCAGATCGGGCACTCCGGGCGACAGATCGATCCGCGCGGGCGCGGCACGTATCAGGTCGAAGACGTCCTCGCCCGGCGGAAGGCCGAACAGAGCGGCGGCGACAGGCCGTTGGCGCGGATGAGTCGGCCGGAGGCGACGTACACCCGCGCCCAAGCCGACTGGCGCTCCCCGCACCCGTCTGCCCACCACGCCCACAGGCTCTGCCATGCCCGAAGCCACTGTCATGGCCGCAGGCTCTGCCACGCCGACCGGCACCGCCACCACCACGGTCCCGTTTCGCCCCCGCCCCTCCACATGCCCGTCCTCCGACAGCCGCTGATACGCCTCGGTCACCACCCCGCGCGACACTCGCAACTCCGCGGAGAGCACACGCGTCGCGGGAAGCCGGCTCCCGAGCGGCAGCCGCCCGTCGGCTATCGCGCGCCGCAACCGCCCGGCGAGCCAGTCGGCCCGCCCGCCGAGCGGCGCATCCCGTATGTCGAGCTGCAGGAAGTCGGAACCGGCAGTCACGTCCCCGTCCTGGACATCTTTGGCTCCCTCAACAGCACGCCCATTGGACCTGTCCACCGGACCATTCTCGGACGAGGCTCGCCTCATGACCACCACCACACCCATCGACTACGTCCACGGCTACTCCGCCCACGAGACCCGCCGCCTCGGCGACCAGGCCGACACCCTGGCGCAACTGCTCCACGCCGACACGGCCTACCCCGCGGGCAGCGAGGTCCTGGAGGTGGGCTGCGGAGTGGGCGCCCAGACGGTCCACTTGGTCGAGGCGAGCCCGGAGGCGCACTTCACGGCGGTGGACGTCTCAGCTGCATCCCTCGCCCAGGCCCGCGCCCGCGTCACGGCCCTTTTCCCCCAGGCCCACGTGACGTGGCACCAGGCGAACCTCTTTGAACTCCCCTTCGCTGACGCCGAGTTCGACCACATCTTCGTCTGTTTCGTCCTGGAACATCTGGCCGCCCCGCGCCAGGCGCTGAGTGCCCTGCGCCGCGTCCTCCGCCCCGGCGGCACGCTCACGGTCATCGAGGGCGACCACGGCTCGACGTTCTTCCACCCCCACAGCCCGTACGCCCACGCCGCCATCGACTGCCTGATCCAACTCCAGGCCGCACCCGGCGCAAACGCCCTGATCGGCCGCGAACTGCATCCCCTCATAGCCGGCGCCGGATACGACGACGTGACCGTCCGCCCCCGCACCGTCAACACCGACCGCTCCCGGCCCACCCTGGTGGACGGCTTCACCCGCAACACCTTCATCGCCATGATCGAATCCGTACGCAAGGAGGCCTTGGCGGCGGGCCTCATCACCCCGTCGGACTGGGATCGAGGCATAGCCGACCTCCACCGCACAGCGGCTGATGACGGCACGTTCCATTACACGTTCTTCAAGGCGGTCGCTGTGAACCCGCAGTCGCCGTGATCAGACCTGCGATCCGGGCGAGCCGGGCGAGTCCGGTCGAAGCCGAGCCACGAGCTCGCCACGGCTACGGACGCCTACCTTGGCGAACATCGACTTCAGATGGTCCTGCACTGTGTGGGCGGAGATGAAGAGGCGGCCGGCGATGTCGGCGGTCGAATGGCCGGCGATCACCTCGCGGCAGATGTCGCGCTCGCGAGACGTCAAACCGTACGCCACGAGAAGCAGGCTCATCAGCAGGTCGCCGCTCGCCGGTTCGATGGTCACGGCGACCTGCTCGTCGTCCCCGCCGATCAGCGGGCTGGCCTGGAGGAAGGCCCACCTGCCCCGTACGTCTCGCAACCGCGCGCGGAAAGCCCCCGTGGTTGCGGCACGGGCACCTACGGCCATGACCTGCATCATCAACATGAACCGCCCGGGGGCGATCTCGTCGATCCCGTCCTGCCATTCCCGTGCGGCCGGGGTGGCCGAGCGAAGTTCGCCGCGCGGACCGAGGACGACGATGGCCGAATGCCCGCCCGGAGCCCCCGCGCGTGCCTCCGAGCGCACCGCCAGCCGGGTCGCCCCCGCGATGGCTGGCGCCACTGCGGCGAGGAACTCCGTCTCGCGGTCGGTGAAGTCACGGCCCACGCGCACCAGGCCCGCCGCGCCCCAGCAGGCCCCGTCGGCCAGGAACAGCATGCGCAGTTCACTGTCCAGCCCCAAGGGCCGCCACACGTTGTTGAGTCTGGCGCTTCGGGCTCGCTCGCGGTCGGGTAGATCGGAGAGCTTCGCCACGGGTTCCCTGCGCCGAGCCAGCGCGGCGAACGTGTGGGGCTCGGCGGCGGAGTATTCGGCTTCGGCCAGCCGTGGTTCGTACTCCGGTGGTATCCGGGTCTCGCCGCTGATCATGGTGCTGATCACCAGTGTTTCCGGGTCGATGGCCGCCCAGCAGGTCAGTTCGGTGCCGACCGCGGTGCCGATCACCTGGATCGCCGCGGCATGGAGTTCGCCGACGCCGAGTCCCGCGGCGGCCAGCGCCGCTATCTCCCGGCGGGCACGATGAGCCCGTTCCTCCCACACATGGGAAGTATGTCGCCGTCAGGTCCGATACGTAATCCCAGAATTCTGGGATCGATCCCGCCGGGCGGGCTGCCTAGCGTCGAAGGCATGACGCACCACATTCAGCACACCTCCGCCGGCGAAGGCGCCGAACTCACCGCCCCGGACGCCGTCCTCACCGTGAAGATCGACGCGGGGCACACCGACGGTCACTACGAGCTCTTCGAGGTCGACGCGCCGCGTGGGCCGACAACACCACCGCACCGGACCGGCTGGAGCAAGGCCTACTACGTACTCCACGGCCGCATGATCGTCCAGATCGAGGCCGAGGGCTTCGACCTCGGACCAGGGTCGTCGATCACCATCCCACCAGGAGCCCTCCACACCTTCACTGTGCTCAGCCCAACGACGAAGTTCCTGGTGATGAGCCTGACCGGCGCCATGGGCAGCTTCCACGCCGACCTCGACGCCACGGTGCCCCACGGGCGCCCGATCGAGGAGGCCGCACAGGAGATCCAGCAGGTCCTGGCTCGCCACGACGTGACCGTGGCCGGCCTGGAGGCCGCCCGATGACCGCGGTCGTGTGGACCTTCGCACTGCTGGCAGCGGTGCTGCACATCGTTGCCTTCGTCTGGGAGGCCCTGCTGCTTCAACGCCCCGGCGTGCATCAGGGCGTTTTCTCCATCCCGGCCGCGGACGTCGCGGCCGTCCGGCTGTGGGCATTCGGCGTCGGCTTCTACAACCTGTTCCTCGCCTGCGGCACTGTCGCCGGAGTCATCGCGTGGAGTACTGGTTACGAGACGGTCGGCCAAGCGCTCGTCATCTACACGTGCCTGTTCATGTTCCTCTCCGGCATCGTGCTCTTCATGGCCGACCGGTTGGCGATGGGGCGGGAGCGGGGAACGGGGCTGAGCGGGGCGCTTGCCCAGAGCCTGCCACCGCTCACCGCGCTCGTCGCCGCGGCGCTGTGACGACTCACGGTCACACCAGCCGTCGTGCCGTGGCCCAGCGGGTGAGCTCGTGCCGGTTCGACAGCTGGAGCTTCCGGAGCACCGCCGAGACATGGGATTCGACGGTCTTGACGGAGATGAACAGCTGCTTGGCGATCTCCTTGTAGGCGTACCCGCGGGCGATGAGGCGGAGGACCTCGCGCTCGCGTTGAGTGAGGCGGTCGAGGTCCTCGTCGACGGGCGGTGCGTCGGTGGAGGCGAAGGCGTCGAGTACGAAACCGGCCAGGCGCGGGGAGAAGACCGCGTCGCCGTCCTGGACGCGGAAGACGGAGTTGACGAGGTCCGTGCCGGTGATCGTCTTCGTCACATAGCCTCGGGCGCCGCCCCGGATGACGCCGATGACGTCCTCGGCGGCGTCGGAGACGGACAGCGCGAGGAACCGTACGGGCTGCTCGGCATCCGCCATCAACGGGGCGCAGCGGCGCAGGACTTCGACCCCGCCGCCGCCCGGAAGGTGCACGTCGAGGAGGACGACCTCGGGCCGTGTGGCCGTGATGACCGAGACGGCCTGGTCGACGTCGGCGGCCTCCCCGACCACCTCCACACCCGTCCGCTCGGTCTGCCCGATCTCCGCCTGGACCCCCGTTCGGAACATGCGGTGGTCGTCGACGAGGACCACCCGGACCCGCCGAACCGGCCCGGCATCCGCCGAATCAGGCGTGCCCGCCGGGTCGTTGGCTTCGGCGGCGGCCTGCGGCGGCGGGTCGGCCGCGGCAGAGCCGGTCTCCGCGGCAGGGCCGTCGGCCGCACCCGCGCCGGTAGCGCCACCGCCCGGCTCGACCGTCCTGGCCGGCTCGTTCGCGTCGCTCATGTCTCCGCCCTCTCCATCTCCAGCTCGACCTCCGTGCCGCCGTCCGGTACGGCGCGCAGCCGGGCCGTGCCGCCGTTGCGCTCCATGCGGCCGATGATCGATTCTCTGACGCCCATGCGGTCGTCGGGTATCGCTTCCAGGTCGAAGCCGGGGCCGCGGTCCCTGACGGACACGAAGACCGTCCTGCCCTCGACCTCGGCGTAGACCTGCACCGCGCCGCCCTCGCCACCGTACTTGGCCGCGTTCACCATCGCTTCCCTCGCGGCCTGCATCTGGGCACCGATTCTGTCGTCGAGCGGGCAGTCGCCGACGACCACAACCTCTATGGGGACGCCGTGCTTGTCCTCCACCTCCGCCGCGCTGCGCCGGACCGCCTCGGCGAGGGTGTCCGGCTCGTCGGCCTCGTCCTTGCCCGTGCCCTCCGGTTTGTACAGCCAGTTGCGCAGGTCGCGCTCCTGGGCGCGGGCGAGGCGGCGGACCTCGCCCGCGTTCTCCGCGTTCCGCTGTATCAGCGTCAGGGTGTGCAGTACCGAGTCGTGGACATGGGCGGCCACCTCCGCCCGTTCCTGGGCACGGATACGCATCAGCCGCTCCTCGGAGAGGTCCTGGGTCATGCGTACGAGATAGGGGCCGGCGAGCAGCGCTATGCCGACGAGGACCGCGAGCGCCGCCTGCAACACCGAGCCGAGGTGGGCGGCCGAGCCTTGAAGGACGAATATCCCGGAGACGCCCACGGTGACCAGCAGGACTCCGGCCGCGGAGCGGGCCAGCGTCAGCGTGCGCCGGTGGCGGCCGACCTCCATCCAGCGGGCCCGGCGCGCATTGTCCGCCTGGCGCCAGACCAGGGCGACGCCCGCGCCGACGAGGACGAGGGGCCAGAGATACACCTTCGCCCCGCCGCTCAGGTCCACGTTGCCGACGAAGATCATCGCGATCACGACCATCGCGAGCAGCGCGACGATCTGGCCCTTGTCGGGCTTGCGGGCGACAAGTCTGCGGCGCCCGTCGGTGGAGGTCTCGGTGGCGATGGACGGAGGTCGTCCGGTGTCCACGCCTCCGACGCCGAGCGGCACGAAGAACCAGAACGCGGCATACAGCAAGGCCCCGAGGCCCTCGGCCATGAACAGACCGACGAAGACCAGCCGCACCCAGATGACGGGCAGCCCGAGATGCCCGGCGAGCCCCCGCGCCACACCACCGAGCCAGCGTCCGTCGCTGCTGCGGTAGAGCTTGCGCGGCGGCCGCGGGTCCTCGACGGGCACAGCTGCGACTTCCGGCATGTCATCGATATTCACACGCGAGTCGAGCCAGGACATCAGGGTCGACCCCCGAGACTCCCCTGATCTTCGACGCCCGGGGCGTCTCGGGGATCAAGGGCCTGATGCCTCGGGGACGATTTCAGGGTTCGGCCAGGGTCGTCCCGACTGCCGCCGGGCCGCCGCGCCCGTCACCATGGACACATGACAGATCACCAGCACGCCGCGACGGGTCCAGTACCCGGCTCCGGCCCGGGCGAGGCTTCGCCCGCCGGGCCGCGGGACGCGGTGCCCGCGGCCGGCGCCCCGGCCACCGCGGGTGAGGAACCGCGCGCGCACGGGGACCCGCCCGCGCCCGGAGATCCGGTCGTGCCCGAGGTCCCGCAGAAGTTCCGGCGCGACCGGCGGCACAAGATGCTGGGCGGCGTGTGCGCGGGACTAGGGCGGCAGTGCGACATGGACCCGGTGATCTTCCGCATCGGGCTCGCAGTGCTCTCGGCGAGCGGCGGCATCGGCCTCATCTTCTACGGCTTCGCCTGGCTGTTCGTGGCGTACGACGACGAGGAGGAGAACGAGCTGCGCAAGCTGCTCACCGGCCGCGTCGACGGCCAGGCGCTGACGGCCGTGCTCTTCGCGCTGGTCGGCTGCGGGGTGTTCCTGTCCATGCTGGGCAACGGCGGGGTGCTCACCTTCGCCACCACGCTCGCGCTGGTTCTGACGGGCGCCGGTTACTGGTCGCGGCAGCGCGGCGCACCCGGCCCCGACCCGCTCGCCGCGCAGGCGGTGGCCGACGCGCCACCGGAAGCCCAGGCACCGCCCGTCCCCCACTCCTTCTCCTCCTGGTGGCGCGACCCCATCGTCAAGGACGGCACCCACGTAGGAGGCACGGGTTATCTATGGGGGCCGAGTGACACCCGGGACCGGGACATCACGGCGGCAGTCAATATCGCGCAGGGCAACTACGGCAGGGACATACGCGCACGCGAGCCGAAGCCGCGCGGCCCTCGCTGGATCGGCGGCTGGGTGTTCCTGCTCGCCCTGCTGGCGGGCGCCCTCGGCACCGGTGCGACCTGGGACGACCACGCGCTGGGCACCAGCCTCCAGGCCGGTCTGGCGAGCGCTCTCATCGTTCTTGGCGCAGGCATAGCGGTCAGCGCGTTCCTGGGGCGTACGGGGGCGGGGTCGGTCTTCCTCGCGATCATCACCGCGGCCCTGCTGGCCTGCTCGGCGGCGCTCCCGAAGGACATCAGCACGCACTGGGTGCGCACGAACTGGACACCGGCCGCGGTGGCGGACGTACGGCCTGCCTATGAACTCGGCACCGGCGTCGGCACGCTCGATCTGACCCGGATACCCCTCGCCGAGGGCCAGACCGTGACGACGAGCGTCGAGGTGGGCGTGGGCCGGCTCAAGGTCGTCGTGCCCAAGGACGCGACGGTGAAGCTGAACGTCGAAGTGGGCGTCGGAGACATCCAGTTGCCCGGCGACGGCAAGCAGGACGTGGACGTGGCCCCCGGCAAGTATGAGGAACGGACTCTCAGGCCCACGAGCAGCACCAAGAACGGCGGCACGCTCGACCTCACCCTCGAGGTCGGCGTCGGACAGGCGGAGGTGGCCCGTGCTACGTCATGACTTCCAGCCCGGCCGACTGATAGCGGGCTTCTTCCTCACGCTCACCGGCATCATCTACGCCGGCGACGCGGGCGGGCTCTGGGAGACCCCCTGGTTCGCGGTGATCCCTCTCGTCACCGGCGGCCTGTGCCTGGCGGCAGTAGCGGGCACGGTGACACACGCGATACGCCACCGCCGCAGGAGGCTCGCTTCCCGGGAGACACGGGAGGCGCCGATGCAGAGCTAGGAGCCAAGTCTGATCGCCGGAGACCCTGGCCAGCCCTAGTACGCGCCGGCTCGCTGCCTTCGTCGTGATCGCAGCATCGAGTCGATCGAGAACACGGAGGCGCCGGCCAGTACGAGGGGGAGCCAGGCCATCAGGTAGGGGAGGTCGTTGCCGTAGTAGTACGGGTCCGAGGGCCAGCTCACGGTCAGCCAGAGGCTGAGGGAGATCATGGCACCACCGAACGCAGCGAGCCGGGCGAGCAGTCCGATCAGGGTGGCGATGCCGACGGCGAGCTCGCCGAAGGCGATGGCATATGCGAAGCCGACGGGGTTCTTGAGGGAGAGGTCGACGAGTTCGGGGATCGCCGAGGAGTCACGCACCGTGCGCATCATGTCGCCGATCGAACCGGAACCGGCCTCCGACATGAACGCGCTGTCGGTGAGCTTGTCGATCCCCGCGTAGATGAAGGTGACGCCGAGGAAGACGCGCAGCGGTAGCAGGGCGTACCGCGTGGCGGCGTCCCGCCAGTCTCCGCCTCCACCGTCGAGGTAACCGGAGTGCGTATCCATCCGCATACCGTGAGCCATCGCTCTCCGCCACCTCTCACCGAACCGACAGTCCACCCCTCAACAGACCATACGTAGCCCTGAGGCGGGCGGCTCAACCTTGGACCGAACTTTTTACCTCCGGCGGATGAGCAGGGCGCCTACGGGGATGGTGGGTTCGGTTCATGGGCGGGTGCGGGTGCAGGTCCGTCGTGGCTTGTCGCGCCCACGCGGCGGAGCCGCAGATTGATACAGCCCCGCGCCCCTGAAGGGGCGTCCTGGAGCCGTCAGCCATCATGCTCACCAGCCCGACGTGCCCTCACCGACCCACCGGCCCACCGGCCCCCCAGGGGCGCGAGGCTGTGCCAATTTGCGGCTCCGCCGCGTGGGCGCGAGCAACCACAACGAATCGGCACCCGACAACGGACGCAACCGATGGACCCAACCGACGGAGTCAATCCGTCACATCGATCCCGTACCGATTCGTCTCCACCCCCGCCGCAGTAACCACCTGCACATCCACCCGCCCAGGCTCCACATCGGCAGGCACCGGCACAGTCAGAACCGCGTCGGACGGATTCCGGAAGCCCCCGGCCACAGGAACGAGCGGTACATGCACATGGACGGTCCCGATCCGGACCACCATCCGGGACAGGCGGTCAGCCGTGTGCGCACCCGGAGGCACAAACCCGGCCCCCCGGATCTCGATGTCGTCCCCCGTGCGGATCGGCGCGTCCAGGTCCCCGGCCTCGCGGGACCGGACGACCGAATAGATCACCGGCCGCCCACCCTCCGCGTACTTGGCGGCAACGTACGTCGCGGCCGACACCAGCACCACCAACGCCAGCCCCCACGGCAGGTCCGGCAACTGCTCGGGCCGCCGAGCGAGCCGTACCGCCGCGAACACGAGCACGGCACCGGCGATCACCACGTACTGCGTGTCCGTGAAGCTGCCCCGCCCCGAGTCATCGGTCAGCAGATCAGCGGCCCGCGGCCGGTCGGCACGTATCTTCTGCAGGCGCTGACCGAGCACCCGCAGGCCCACCACCCGCCGCACCAGCACAGCGATCCCGCACACCACGGCGAGAACGGTGACGATCCCGGCGCCCCGGGTGAGTTCGAGCCCGGAGATCAACGCGTCACGCTCGCCCGGAGAGGACGCGCCCGCGAGCCGGCCCGCCAGCACCAGCACGGCGTAGACGACGAACAGCACCCAACTCGCCGCCACCGCACGGGACGTGGACAGCCGATTGTCCTCACCGATGACGGGCGCCAGCGCACCTCCACGCGCCCGGTGGAACCACGACGCCCCGACCAGCAGCCCGCCCACGACGACCGCGGCGAGGAAGCCGGCAGTCCGCGCGGCAGTCCAGCCCGCCCCGATCGCGGTGAGCGCCTGCATCAGAAGCAGGCCCCCGACGACTCCCGCCACCGCAAGCGCCGTACGCCGCCACAGCAGCCCCAGCCATGCCTCACCCTCGGCCCGGCTCCGCTCGACGACGAGGTCCGCGGACTGGGTCAGCTCGTCCGACACCCACTGCCGCGAGGCGCCCGCCGAGTGCGCGACCGCGGCGGGCAACCCCCGGCCGGAGGCCAACTCGTCCCGTTTGGAAAGGAATGCGGCAACAGCTCTTCGATGCCCTTCGCGCGCCCCCTGCGGACAGTCCCCGCAGGTGCAGCCCCCTTCGTGCGCGCCTTGTCCAGCCTCCTGCACCGCCACCGCCCGCTGCCGCCTTCCCGCACCGCTCCGTAGAACCAACTCGTAGAACCGACTCGTAGAACCAACCCATAACCACAAGTACCAAGCACCGGGATTGTGCCGTACGCCACTGCGCCCCCACCCGGCAGGTCCGCCAGTGGTGGCGAACCAGCGCGCCCCACCGGGGAGGCCGTCGCCCCAACCCCCGACCCCTTGTTGACCCGGCTGCGAGAATTTCCCTATGGCCGAGATCATCCAGCGTGACGGGACCTGGGCCTTCGACGGCAACACGGTCCGGATCACGCCGGGACTCCACCGCTCCGTACCGCTGTTCCGGCAGACGTACGGAGAGATCGCCGTGCCCCTCGAAGCGGTCGCGAGCGTCGTGTACGAACCCGAACGCAAGCGCGGCCGACTGCGCCTGAGACTCCGGGAGGGCGCCGACCCGTTGCTCCAGGCGACCGGTGGCCGGCTTCCCGACGCTGCGGAACCGTACCGGCTGACGGTGGACCTCGACCGCTCGGGGATCGCCGAGTACGTCGCCGAGGAGATACGCCGTGCGCTGCTCCTCGAGCAGATCCCCAAGGAACCCGCGAAGGAGTACCTTCTGCCGGGCCCGCCCGTGCCGGTGTCCGTACGCTCCAGCGACGGCATGGTGTCGTTCGACGGAGCCCAGGTCCGGATCGACTGGAGTGACACCTCGGACCGGGTGAAGCGCGCGACGGGTCCGCGCATCATCGAGGTACCGGATCTCGTCCAGGTGGAGTGGCTGCCCAACTCCGGTTATGAGGACGGTTTCCTGCGCTTCGTGACCCGCGAGACGGCGTTCTCCAAACTCCCGCCCGAGAAGGACCCGTACGCCCTCGACCTGTGGGGCAGCGCCCGCCGCGACCTGCTCACGGCGCTGGTCGCCACCGCGGTCACGGCCCGTCTCCCCCATCCGTCCACCCGCACCGGCGAGTATCTTCCCGTCGACGCGCCCCGCCTCGCGCTGACGACCAGGGATGCGGTACCGCCCGAGCCGCAGCCCGAAAATCACGACGTACTCCTTCGCCGCCTCCGGGAGTTGGGCGAGCTGCACCGCGAGGGCGTGCTGACGGACGAGGAGTTCGCGGCGACGAAGGCCGCCGTACTCCGCGGATTCTGAGGACCCAGACGCACCAGGACGCCCTGGAACCCGAAGTCCAGAACAGGCTCCGGAACGGGAACCCGCAGGCCGGAACCCTCAGATCACGACAGCAGATCCGGCTCACTCCGGCTGATGTCCTGCCACAGCGGCTGATAGTTGATCCACGCCACCAGATCCCCGCCGAGCTGCTCACGTGTCGCCACCGCCTGCCGGTGGTCGATGAGCACGGGCCGGCCCGCCGCGCGGGCGGTGAGCTGGACCTGGCAGGAGCGTTCCATGGACACGAACCACCAGGCCGCCGCGTCGACCGAGTCGCCGACGGTCAGCAGTCCGTGGTTGCGCAGCACCAGTGCCTTGCGGGAGCCGAGCGCGGTGGCGATCCGCCGCCCCTCCTCGGCGTCCACGGCGACGCCGGTATACGCGTCGTACAGTGCGTGATCCTCGTAGAAGGCGCAGCTCTCCTGGGTGATCGGGTCGAGCAGTTCGCCGAGCGCGGCCAGGGCGCGCCCGTGCACCGAGTGGCAGTGGGCGACCGCGACGACGTCCGGGCGGGCGGCGTGCACCTGGGCGTGCACGGTGAACGCCGCCTGGTTGACGTGATAGCGCCCCTCGATCACCTGACCTTCTCCATTGGCCATGACAAGATCGCCGACGGTGACATGTTTGAAGGGCATCCCGAACGGGTTGACCCAGAAGCAGTCACTGAACTCCGGGTCTCGCGCGGTGATATGGCCGGAGACCCCGTCCTCGAAACCGAGCCGCCCGAAGATCCGCAACGCCCCTGCGAGCCGTTCCTTGCGATGCCGCCGCTCGTCGTCGAGCGACTCGTGCATCGGCGGCATGGCGAAGCGCAGTTGCTCGGTGGGTCGGGGCAGGGGCGGGGTGGGCCCGTGCATATGTCCTCCAGCCCAGAGGTACGGACTTGTTTGCAACCCGGAAATTACCGTCGGTCAGCGCAGAGGAACAGAGATGTTCGTGAAGAGAGTGCACAACCGTTGTGCGGGGTCGAGTGTCTGCGTGTCTGCGAGAGTGAGACCAACTGCCCGGTCGGGCACGGTCCGAGCAGGCACGATCCAGTCGGGCCATTAGGAAGGGCGGAGAGATGAGGGGAGGCATGAACAAAACCGAACGCCGGATCACGGACATGCTCCGGCAGATCGCGACCCGTGACGTGGTCGTGCTGAACGACTTCGGCGGCTCACCGCGCAGACTGGCCGCGCTCACCTATATCGCCGTCCAGTACGGATTCCGGTACGGGCAGACGACCAGGCACGGTCAGATGCTCCAGGTCCGCCTGATCCGCGACAACCGCCCCGAGGCACGCGAGCGGAGCACGGCCGCGCTCAGCCGGCTGGCGGCCGGCCGCACGCCGGGTATGCGCCCCGGCACCCTCACACCCCTTCCGGACGCGGCGCCCGCGGTCGGCTTACTCAGGGCCCGCATCGAGTTCGATGCCATGGACGACGACCTCGACTGGCGCCGCAAGGCCATCTTCATGAGCGCCAGCGCGGCCCTGATGATGCTGCTGCTGATCCCCGCGGGATGGAGGGCCTCGCTCTGCGCCGGCGGCGCGATGGGCCTGGTGTTCGCGGTCTTCCTGCGCCTGGAACTCGGACGCAAGGACCGGCTGGCGCGACGGCTCAAGGCACACGGGCTGCTCTGAGGCACCACGGCTCAACGTCTGTGCACCGCTCTTCACCGCCCATCAAAGGGGACAGTGGATGTCGGGTTTCGGCGTCAGACTCGTCGTATGACGCCGAAACCGAACCCGAGCCAGAAACCGAACTGGGCAGCCTTCACCACCGCCGAACCCGACCTCGCCAAGACGGCCGAGGAACGCTTCGGCGCCTTCACGCACCACATCCTCGCGACGATTCGCAAGGACGGGTCGCCCCGTACCTCGGGGCTCGAAGTCCAGTTCAACAACGGCGAGTTGTGGCTCGGCATGATGCCGGACTCGCTCAAGGCACTGGACCTGCGCCGCGATCCGCGCTTCGCGATCCAGGCGAACCCGGGGTCCGGTACGGAGATGGCCGGCGGCGACGTACGGATCTCGGGACGCGCCGTCGAGGTCACCGATCCCGAAACGAGGGCGCTGTATGCGGAAGAGGTGGAACCACCGGAGTCGTTCCACCTCTTCCGCACCGAGCTGACGGAGGTCGTACGGACCTACGTCGAGGACAACACGTACCTGGTCGTGCAGATCTGGAAGCCCGGCGAACCAGTGCGCACCGTCAAGCGCAATTGAACCCTCCCCCAGCCAAAGGCAGGGGGATTCCTGACTCACGGCGCTCAGTCCCTCAGCGAGGTCCGAGTCTTACCCGTTCAACACCAGCCGGGTTGGAACCAGCCCGGTTGCCCCGAAAGACAAGGAGTTTGCACGTGCTTGGCTCTCGCGACGCGCACTGCTCATGCGACCCAATCATGTGGGCGGTCTTTCGCCTTTGAGGCGAAACCCCGTTCTCCAGGGCGTCACTCCCACTCGATCGTGCCCGGCGGCTTGCTCGTCACGTCGAGGACGACGCGGTTGACGTCCGCGACCTCGTTCGTGATGCGGGTCGAGATCTTCGCGAGGACGTCGTACGGCAGTCGCGACCAGTCGGCGGTCATGGCGTCCTCGCTCGACACCGGCCGGAGCACGATCGGATGGCCGTAGGTCCGTCCGTCGCCCTGGACGCCGACGCTGCGCACGTCCGCGAGCAGCACGACCGGGCACTGCCAGATGTCGCGGTCGAGGCCGGCCGCGGTCAGCTCCTCGCGGGCGATGGCGTCGGCCTCGCGGAGCAGGTCGAGGCGCTCCTTGGTGACCTCGCCGACGATACGGATGCCGAGGCCGGGGCCGGGGAACGGCTGCCGCTGGACGATCTCGTCCGGCAGGCCCAGCTCCTGGCCGACCATCCTGACCTCGTCCTTGAAGAGCTTGCGCAGCGGCTCGATCAGCTGGAACTCGAGGTCTTCCGGCAGCCCGCCCACGTTGTGGTGGGACTTGATGTTGGCCGTGCCGGTGCCGCCGCCGGACTCCACCACGTCCGGGTAGAGGGTGCCCTGCACGAGGAAGGCGACCTCGGGGCCCTCGTCCGCGATGATCTCCGCCTGCGCCTGCTCGAAGACCCGGATGAACTCGCGCCCGATGATCTTCCGCTTCTCCTCGGGGTCGCTGACCCCGGCGAGTGCCTTGAGGAAGCGCTCCTCGGCGTCGACGACCTTCAGCTGCACACCGGTGGCCGCGACGAAGTCCTTCTCGACCTGCTCGGTCTCGCCCTTGCGCATCAGACCGTGGTCGACGTACACGCAGGTCAGTTGCGAGCCGATGGCCTTCTGTACGAGGGCGGCGGCGACGGCGGAGTCCACGCCGCCGGAGAGCCCGCAGATGGCGCGCTTCGTACCGACCTGCTCGCGGATGGCCGCGACCTGCTCCTCGATGACATTGCCCGTCGTCCAGGAGGGGGTGAGTCCCGCGCCCCGGTACAGGAAGTGCTCGAGCACCTGCTGGCCGTGCGTGGTGTGCATGACCTCCGGGTGGTACTGGACGCCGTACAGCTTCTTCTCGTCGTTCTCGAAGGCGGCGACCGGGACGACGTCCGTGGAGGCGGTGACGGCGAAGCCGTCCGGGGCCGCGCTGCATGCGTCGCCGTGGGACATCCAGACCGACTGCTCGTCCGGGGTGCCCTCGAAGAGGGTGGAGCCGGATTTGGAGACGTGCAGGGGCGTACGGCCGTATTCGCGGGCGCCCGTGTTGTCGACCGTGCCGCCGAGGGTCGTCGCCATCAGCTGGAAGCCGTAGCACATGCCGAAGACGGGGACGCCGGCTTCGAAGAGCCCGCGGTCGAGGCGCGGGGCGCCCTCCGCGTACACCGACGAGGGGCCGCCGGAGAGGATGATCGCCGCCGGGTTCTTGGCGAGCATGTCCTGGACCGGCATGGTGCTCGGCACGATCTCGCTGTAGACCCGGGCCTCGCGGACCCGTCGGGCGATGAGCTGGGCGTACTGCGCACCGAAGTCGACGACCAGGACGGTGTCGGGGGCGGTGGGGTTCGCTTCTGGCACGGGTTGCCTTCCGGCGGTTGAGCAGGGCTGTGTCCCCGAGTTTAGCCGGGAGCTCGGGGGTGGTGGCGCCGTCACCGAGGGCTCCGCCCCCAGACCCCCGGTCGCCCTTCGGGCTCGTCCTCAAGCGCCGGACGGGCTGAATTGATGCGGGACCGGGCTGAGAAGCTCCGGTCGTCTCAGCATCCGGAACCGCTTGGCTCGCCCCTGCCGCCCGGTCCATACTCGCCTCATGCTCACGCACCAGACCTTCGTCTTTACCTATGGCAACCGGCCCACCGGCTGCCATGGTCGTGCTGCTTGAGCTACTGACAAGCGACTTACCAGGCGCCCCGGGCCGACAAGGTCCGGGGCGCCTGACGTTTCCGGGTCTTGCCGGTCCAGGGCGTCGCTCGAAGCAGAGGAGCCCGACATGGCCGACGTACTGAACAAGACCGGCGCGCGTACCGATGAGGCGGCCGGCGTGATCACCGGTGCGCGTGAGCGTATCGACGCGATAGACGACCGGATCATCGGTCTCGTACAGGAACGCATGGCCGTGTCGGCAGTGATCCAGGAGGAGCGGATCGCGTCCGGCGGCCGGCGGGTGAACCTGTCACGGGAGATGGAGATCCTCGGCCATTACAGGGAAGCCCTGGGCAAGCCCGGTACGTCGCTGGCGATGACGCTGCTGGAGCTGTGCCGGGGCCGCATCTGAGTCCCCGTACCTGAGTCCCGTATCCGAGTCTCCGCATCTGAGTTCCGTGTACGCACGTACCCATGTCCCCGCACCCGGAAATCGCGTGACCGTGTCGCGACGCGCTTCGTTGGTGTCGGTGTCCGTGCCAGCCAGGCGCGGGCCCGAAGAAACCACGCGTGGCTCCGCTGGAGCGATGAGGCGTACGGACGTGCGTCGTGGGACCTCGCTCCAGTAGACGTGACCGGACGGCAGGGGACAGCAGCCCGGTCACAACCAGAGAAGGCCGGCTCCGGGGACGCCCGGAGCCGACCGGCCGAATCTGTGTGAGAGCGGTCGAAACGGTTGCGGAGGCCTCCGCCCATCGAGCACGATGCGTGGAGCAGTCCCAAATCGAACAGCCCACCCCAGTCCCAGCGCAGACAACCGCAATGCCTCGCCCAACTGCCAAAGGTCTACGCCACTGACGCTCCCCAAGTGCTCCGGGGCGCAGACCGGCGGACACCCGCACCACCACCGAACCAGCGGCGCTTCCCCCGGCGCCGCCCCTCAGGCACCGGCGCTGCCCTGACGTCGGTGCTGACCAGGAAGGGCCCCGCGGATCCCCCGCCGCGGGGCCCTTCGCTTGCCCGGAACTGTGCGCCTGCCCGTCAGGTCCCCCTCAGGTCCGCGAGACCGTGCCGCACGTCTCCGTATCGGAGTTCTGGATGTCGCGGCTGCGGTCGTACGGGTCGACCATGGGCCCAGTCGGCGGCGGCCCCTGGGTGATGCCCGAGTCGAACTGCGGGTGCATGTAGCCGTCGTAGATGCCGCAGGCGGAGTTGGCGAGATCCTGGTCGAAGCGGACGACCAGCAGTTTGCCCGGGGTGACCTGGAATCGCGTCGGGTCGGCGAGTTCCGTCTCGATGATGCGGCGCACGATGACGCGGGTCACCTCCGTCGAGTCCGGGTCGGCCGGGGCCACCGCGTAGACGAAGGTGTAGTCGGCGTGGACGACGACGGACCCGTTCTCGCCCCGCTCGAACGTCAGGCGGCCACGGGTCTTGACCACATCGCCGACGAGGCGCACCTCGTCCTTGTCGAACCGGCTGAACAGCAGCAACGGGTCATTCTGCTTGTCCGGCTTGCGCAGCCAGTACCTCGCGTCGGCGAGCATCCGGGGCTGCTTGGGGTCGAGGATGTCGAGCACGGTCTCCGGGGTGCCGCCGAGCAGGGTCTTGCGGTCGAGGTTCGCGTCGACGAGCAGGGCCTTGGTCTGCTTCAGGGCCTGGCCCACCTGGTCCTTGCTGAACGAGCCGACCGCAGTCGCCTCCGGCAGCACGATCCCTGCCGCCCCGTCGGCATACCGAGCGGCCGGAGATCCGGCGAACGGCCGGTCCAGTGTGGGCGTCCCGGGTGCGGAGGAGGGAGCGGTGGACGGGGGCGCGGTCTCCTCGGGCAGAGGAGCTGCTGATTCGGTGCCCGTACCGCCCGTACTGCCCGTGCCGAACGGGTCGCCGGGCAGCAACGACGGCTTCATGGCGACCAGGGCGACGGCGAGCGCCAGTGGTAAGCCGATGATCGCCCAGAGCTTGCGGCGGCGGGCGGGCCGCCCGTTCATCCCCTGCAGAGCGGGACCGGTGCGCCACCCCGGAGGCGCCTCGCCCCGCGCGTCCTGGTGACGCAGCCGCTCCGTCACCATGCGGGCTCGCGCGGAGGGCTCCTTGGGTGCGTCGGAGGTGCGGATGTCCAGCTCGCTGTCCCGTACGAACTTCTCCCACAGGTCGTCTGCGGAGTCCTTGGGGCCTTCGGAGCCCCTGGGGTCCTCGGACGGCTTCTCGGCCACGGCGCTCGCGCCTCTCCCCCTGTCAACTGCCCACCCCCGATGGGCAGACGAGGATCCGTTCTAAGCCGTGACCAAGGAAGTTCACAAGTCGAGTTCGGAGTTCACATGTGTGACTCAGCCCACATAAGAATCCTGTGAAATCGAGGACAACCATTCACAGGCTTCCCGTGTCTCACTTGCGGAACCAACAGCCACAACGCGTCTCGTGCGCGGGAGGCATCCATCCACATCTCGTACCGTGATGCTGCGGTACGCCGGACTCACCGAGGTCTTGATGAAGCTTCGCCGTGCCATGGCCGCTGCGGCCGCGACGGCCGTCATAGCCCCGCTCGCGCTGCTGTCGGCTCCTGCCGCGTTCGCCACAGACGGTCCCAGCACGACGACCACCACGGAGCCCACGACCGGCCCGACGACCGACCCGACGGCTCCGACGACCGACCCGACGGCTCCGACGACCGATCCCACGGCGCCGACCACGGACCCGACGGCTCCGACCACGGACCCGACGGCTCCGACGACCGATCCCACGGCGCCGACCACGGACCCGACGGCTCCGACCACGGACCCGACGGCTCCGACGACCGAGCCCGGGAAGCCCACCGAGGAGCCCGAGCCGGAGCCCTCCCTGTGCGAGGACTCCAAGGTCGACGTGACCATCACTGGTCTGCCCGGCAAAATCGCTGCGGGTAGCGGTTGGCACAAGTTCTCGCTGAACGTGGCCAACAACTCCCACTCCACCCTCAACGACCTCGACTTCTTCGCCGGGGCCTCCCCCGACAAGAACGGCGAGGAGCTGTTCAAGAGCAAGCAGGTCCAGCTCCAGGCCTACAACCCCGAGGACAAGACCTGGGAGGACCTCAACGAGGGCGGCTACGCGGTCGGATACGTCGGCTACACCGACGAGCTCGAGCCCGACTACGAGGTCAACATCCCGCTGCGCATCAACGTGAAGTCCAACGCCCCGGTCGGTGCGGGCTTCTCTCTCGGTGCAAGCATCTATGGCGACCCGGACGCCGAGTGCACGGGCTTCGGCCAGATCTCGTACAGGTTCCAGATCGTGGCCGCGGGCACCGACACGGACGGCACCAAGCCGCAGGAAGGCGGCAAGGTTCCGGTCACGAACGAGAAGCCCAACAAGAACGAGACCGCGAAGGTGACCGGCAACCTCGCCGAGACCGGTTCCAGCTCCGCCCTGCCGATGATCGGCCTCGCCGGCGGTGCCGCCCTCGTCGCCGGTGCGGGCGCGGTGTTCATCGTGCGCCGACGCAAGACGGGCGCCGACGCCTAATCGCTCCGCTGTTGGAGGCGCGGTGATGAACTGCGGGCCGGTGGGGGCCGGTCGCGCAGTACTCCGCGCCCTCTGAAGGGGCGTGACGCAAGAGACGAAGGACCTGCGCTCGGAGGGGGGCGCAGGTCCTTCGTCTTGTCGTTGGGGGTTACTTCTTCGGCGGCACCGTCGGCATTCCCAGGAACGGCAGTCGCAGCGCGCCGAAGGCGTCCGCCGGGACGACGGGTGAGCGGGGTTCGACCGGTTTCAGGCGTTCGTACGCGGCTCCCTGCGCCGGACGCGGGTCCGCCTCGCCCTTGTTGGGCCAGTACGACATCGCACGCTCGGCCTGGGCGGTGATGGTCAGGGACGGGTTGACGCCGAGGTTCGCGGAGACCGCGGCGCCGTCGACGACCGAGATGCCCGGATGTCCGTACAGCCGGTGGTACGGGTCGATGACACCCTCGTCGGCGGACGCGCCGATCGGGCAGCCGCCCAGGAAGTGGGCCGTCAGCGGCGTACCCATCAGCTCGCCCACATTGCTGCCCGCGAAGCCGTTGATCTCCGCGGCGATCGCCGACGCCGCCTCCGAAGCCGCCTTGATCTGCTTGGGGTTGGGCGCCCCGTGCCCTTGACGAGCCGTCAACAGGCCCTTCCCCGCGCCCTTTGGTTTCAGATAGGTCGTCAGGGAGTTGTCGAGGGACTGCATGACGAGCCCGATGATCGTCCGCTCCGACCAGCGGCGGTTGGACAGCGAGCGGAGCACGAGCAGCGGATGCCGGGCCGCGTGGGACAGAAAGCCGAGGACTCTCGACGACCCTTCCGCGTACGGGACTTGGACGATCGACAGACCGCCCATCGAGTTCGAGCCCTTGCCATAACGGACCGGCTCGATATGCGTGTTCGCGTCGGGGTGGATCGATGAGGTGATCGCGACACCGCGGGTGAAGTCGGCCCTCGCCTCGCCGGTGACCTTGCGGTAGCGCCGGTTGTCGGTCTGCGCGCCCACCAGGGCCTCGGAGTTGGTACGGGTCAGATCGCCCAGCCTGCTGGAGAGGTACGGGAGTTGACCGCCCGACTTCATACGGTGCAGCAGGGTCTGGGTGCCGTACGTACCGGCCGCGAGGACGACCCGGCGGGCCCTGAAGACCCGTCCCTCGCCCTTGCGCTTCCGGTCGGTCGGGAGGGTGGCGACGGCGTACCCGCCCTGCGAGTCGTCGGTGACGGACACGACCGTCGTCATCGGGTGGACGACCGCGCCAGCCTTCTCGGCGAGGTACAGGTAGTTCTCGACAAGGGAGTTCTTGGCGCCGTGCCGACAGCCGGTCATGCACTCGCCGCACTCTGTGCAGGCCTTGCGGGCCGGGCCCACGCCGCCGAAGTACGGGTCGTTCACCTGCTGTCCGGGCCCGGCCTTCGCAGTCCCGTCGGCGTCCTCGCCGTCACCGAAGAAGACGCCGACCGGCGCCAGATGGAAGGTGTCGCCCACGCCCATCCGCTCGGCCGCTGCCTTGAGGTGGACGTCGGACGGCGTCATCGTCGGGTTGAGCCGTACGCCGAGCATCCGCCGCGCCTGGTCGTAGTACGGCTTCAGCTCCTCCTGCCAGTCCGTGATGTCCTTCCACTGCGGGTCCTCGAAGAAGGGCTTCGGCGGTACGTAGAGGGTGTTGGCGTAGTTCAGCGAACCGCCGCCGACGCCGGCGCCTGCCAGCACCATGACGTTGCCCAGGAGATGGATGCGCTGGATGCCGTACATGCCGAGTTTCGGCGCCCAGAGGTAGTTCCTGAGGTCCCAGGAGTTCTTGGGCAGCGTGCCGGGCGTGAAGCGGCGGCCGGCCTCCAGCACCCCTACGCGGTAGCCCTTTTCGGTCAGGCGCAGGGCTGTGACGGAGCCGCCGAAGCCGGAACCGACGACGATCACGTCATAGTCGTACGCCTCGTGGCCCCGCTCTTGGACGGAGTCCTCCTGTGACATGTGCTCTCCTCGTTGAGAACCATTCGAGAACCGGTGACTCCTAGCGGAAGCGCAACGCCTTCATCAGGCGCAGGCTCCGGCTCATGAACTGCGCGTACTTCTCGTCGTCCATGCCCAACGACGGGGCCATCGGAAGCAGCCGCTGGTGGGCGATCGTCTGTGCCTCGGTGTACTTGAGGATGCCCTCGGAGCCGTGGCGGCGGCCCAGGCCGGAGTCCTTCATGCCGCCCATCGGGGACTGGACGCTGCCGTATGCGGAGGCGTAGCCCTCGTTGATGTTGACCGTGCCGGTACGCAGCCGGGCGGCGACCTCGGCACCTCGGCGGCCGTTCCTCGTCCAGACCGAGGCGTTGAGGCCGTACGGCGTGGAGTTGGCGAGCTCGATCGCCTCGTCGTCGTCCTTGACGCGGTAGATGGAGACGACCGGGCCGAACGTCTCCTCGTTGCAGACGGCCATCGGCGCCTCGACGCCGTCGAGGATCGTGGGCTCGAAGAAGTACGGGCCGATGTCCGGGCGGGCCACGCCGCCCGCGACCAGCTTGGCGCCCTTGGCGACGGCCTCGTCGACGTGCCGGGTCACCGCCTGGAGCTGGCGTTCACCGGCCAGCGAGCCCATCTCGGCGCCGTACGACAGAGACGTACCGAGCCGCATCGCCTTGGTGCGGGCGGCGAACCGCTCCACGAAGGCGTCGGCGACCGACTCATGGACGTACAACCGCTCGATGGAGATGCACAGTTGGCCCGCGGAGGAGAAGCAGGCGCGCACGGCGCCCGCCGCGGCCTTCTCTATGTCGGCGTCGTCGAGCACCAGCATGGCGTTCTTGCCGCCGAGCTCGAGGGAGACGCCGACCAGGCGGCCCGCCGCGCTCTGGGCAACCTCGCGGCCGGTGCGGGTGGAGCCGGTGAAGGAGACGTAGTCGGCGTGCCGGACCACCTCGGGCCCCACGACCGGGCCTTCGCCGATGACGATCTGGAACACCTCGATCGGCAGCCCCGCCTCGATCAGCAGATCGCGGGCCCACAGTGCCGTCAGGCAGGTTTCCGTGTCGGGCTTCATCACGACCGCGTTGCCCGCGAGGAAGGCGGGCAGCGCGTCGCCGACCGACAGCTCCAGGGGGTAGTTCCAGGGCGCTATCTGCCCGACGACGCCGCGTGGCTGACGCAGTTCGGTGACCTTGGTGAGGGTCGGTACGGCGCCGGTGTGCCGCTTGGGCTTGAGGTACGAGGAGGCCTTGCGGCCGTAGTGACGGGCGGCCACCGCCACCGCCTGCACCTCTTCGTGCGCGTGGAGCCGGGCCTTGCCGGTCTCCAGCTGGATGAGGTCGAGGACTTCGGCCTGCCGCTCCAGCACCAGGTCGTGGAAGCGCAGGAGTACGGCGGCACGCTGCCGCACGGGCACCTGGGCCCAGACCACCTGGGCCGCGCGGGCCTGCTCGAACGCCTTCTGAACGTCCTCGGGGGTGGACTCGGGCAGATCGGCCAGCTTCTCGCCGGTGAACGGCGTGTGGTTGGCGGTACGCCCCGAGCCGGCCACACCCTTGGTGAGCTGGGCGACCAGCTCCGGCGTGACCACGTCGGCGGCCGTGCGGGCGCCCTCGGGGGCGGGTGCGAGGGGGTTCGTGCCGGTCTTTGCCGGGGCCTGCGAGTCCGTCATGAGCCGCAGCGTATTCCGGCCCGAAGACTTTTGGTACCCGGTGGTAACCGACTTCACGGAGTACACACATCACGCCAGTGGCCGCTGGCGGGAAACACCCTGATCAGGGCATTAGCTCAAGGACCTGAACCCAGGGAGAGGACGGGTGATGAACCCGAGGTCACCTCAGAGCTTGTCGATGTCGAGATTGGCGATGGCGGTCTTCGCGATCTCGCGGCCCTCTTCAGTGAAAATTCCCTTGCCCGGGTAGTCGATCCAGAGCCGGTACATGTCACCGTTCCCGGCCCGGTAGTAGAAGATCGTGGCCTCGCGCAGACGCGGGTTCTGCGTGTCCGTGTTCGTGTAGACGACGGTGTTCTCGGCGGCCTTCTTCTCCTTGTACGTGGCCTCCTTCGGCTCTCCCTTCGGTGCGGGCTTCTCGGCGATGTCCCAGCTGTATTCGCCGTCCTTCATCGCCGCCCAGTCCTCGAAGGCCTTGGCCGACGCGGAGTCCGGGATCTCGTTGTTCGTGTCGTCGGCCTTCACATCGCGGTCGACGGTGATCGAGACCTGGCCGCTCGGGTCGCTGTACGACTCGTATGTGCCGTCCGAATTGGTGTCGGGCTTGTCCTTCACGAACCCGGCGGGCACGCCGACGCTCGCCCTCACCTTCCCACTGAGTGTCTGCTGCTTCCAGCCGTCCGGCAGCGGCCCCGCGAACGGGTTGCCCATCGCCAGGAACCCGGTGACCGGTGTCGCCACGACCAGCCCCGCGGCGATCCCGATCCACCCCTTGCGGCCGATGCGGACCGACTTGCCGCCGGGGGACGCGGGTTGGACGAGCTTGGTCTCCTGCGGCGGCTGGGCGGCCTGTTCCAGGAGCTGGCGGACCTGGGCGACGTTCGGTCGGCGGGCCGGGTCCTTGTTCAGGAGCGCGTTGATGGCGTCGGCGAGCGGGCCCTTGGCCGCGTTCGGTGCGGCCGGCGTGGCGTTGAGGACGGACTGGAGTGTGGCGGGCGTGTTGGTGCGGCGGAAGGGCGAGATGCCCTCCGTGGCCGCGTACAGGACGACACCCAGCGACCACAGGTCGGAGGCAGGGCCCGGCCGCTGCCCCAACACCCGCTCGGGCGCGATGAATTCGGGCGATCCGACGAAGCCGCCGGTGTCCGTCAGGTTGGTCTCGCCCTCGATCTGGGCGATGCCGAAGTCGGTGAGGACGACGCGGCCGTGCGGGCCGAGCAGGACATTGTCGGGCTTGACGTCGCGGTGCAGGATGCCCGCGGCGTGCGCGGCGTCCAGCGCACCGAGGACGTCGAGGCCGATCTTCGCCGCCTCGCGCACCCCGAGCGTGCCCTCCTGCAGCGCGGCGCCGAGCGAGCGTCCCGGCACGAGTTCCATCACGATCCACGGCCGGTCGTCCACCACTGCGACATCGTGCACATTCACGACAGCCGGGTGATCGAGCCGGGCTGCGGCGCGCGCCTCGCGACGCATGCGCTCGAAGACGTTGGCGCGTTCGCGTTCGGGAAGATGGTCCGGCACGCGGGGCTCCTTGACGGCGACCTCACGGTCCACCGTCTCGTCCTGAGCCCGCCATACGGTGCCCATGCCGCCATGGCCGAGTTTGCCCAGCAGCCGGTAACGGCCGGCGATCAGGCGCCCCGTGCCGGGCTCCTGCGGCGCCTGCTGCTGGGGCACGACCTGGGTGGGCGCCGCGTACGGGTTGCCCGGATGCGGGACGCCGGCGGGCTGCGGTGCGCCGGGCTGCTGTCCGGGCACACGCGGCTGCGGCGGTTGCAGACCGAAACTGGTTGGCTCGTTCGGCCCGTAAGGGGCTCCCCCGTTGCTGCTCATAGGACCCATCTCTATCGCGCCAGGTGGCCGGCTTCCAGCCCTGATGCCCACCGGTCACACACCCGTGACGCACGACGTTCCTTATGCTCCTTTTACGGGGTCCTGGGCGACCGGCTACGGGATCCTGGGCGGCCGGTCCGGCGACGGAGCCGTGTCCGCGATGGACGTCGGCGAGCGCGTGACGGTCACCGAGGGCGTGGGGCTCGTCGGCGGACTCGTACCGGGGCTCGTCTCGGGCGCCGAGCTCGTGGGCGGCGGCGTACGGTCGTTGTCCCCGCCCCCTCTCATCAGCAGCGCGGCGGCTGACACACCCGCCCCCGCCATCGCGGCTACCAGCGCCGCCGCGATCAGCGCGCTCCGGGGCGACAGCCTCCCCGGCCGCGTGAGCGAGGGGATGCGGGGCGGCGCGGTCACCGGCTGCCGTTCCGGTACGTCCCGCTGTGCCGGCGTCGCAGGCCCGGGCGGCACCGGTGGCGTACGGCCTGTGTCGAGAAACGCCCGCAGCATCCGCTCCGCCTCCTCCGAGCCGAGGCGCTGGTCGGGATCCCGCTCCAGGAGCCCTCGTACGACGGGAAGGATCGGCGCGGCCTCGTCAGGCGGATGGATCTCGGCGGAGACCACCGCGTGCAGAATGCCGCCCAACGAGTCGCGGCGGAACGGCGATTCGCCGCTCAGCGCCGTGCACAGCAGTGCGCCGAGCGACCACAGGTCCGATTCGGGTCCCGTCCTGGCCCCGGCCATGCGCTCGGGCGCGGTGTACTCGGGCGAGCCGACGAACGAACCGTTCTCGGTGAGCGTCGTCGCGCCCTCGACCCGGGCGATCCCGAAGTCGGTGAGCACGACGCGGCCCTCCTCGGAGACCAGGACGTTCGCGGGTTTCAGGTCACGGTGCAGAACGCCCGCGCCGTGCGCCCTGCTCAGCGCGCCGAGCAGGGCGATGCCCATCCGTGCCGCCTCGGCCGCGTCGACGGGCCCGTGCGCGGAGATCCGGTCGGCGAGCGAGCTGCCCTCGATCAACTCCATGACCATGTACGGGCGTTCGTCGTCCTCGACCACGTCGTGCACCACGATGATGTTCGGATGCTCGAGCTGCGCGACGGCCCGCGCCTCCCGCAGCGTGCGCTCGCGCTGCGAGCGGGACTCCTCCTCCGGGAGCGACGGGTCGACCGCGAGTTCCTTGACCGCGACCTGCCGGCCGAGCAACAGGTCCGTGGCCCGCCATACGACACCCATGCCGCCCCGACCGACCGAGCCCTCAAGCCGGTAACGACCTGCGATGACACGGAGGTTCTCGCCCTCGGTCCCCATGCGCCCCATCATGCCCCGCCGGACGCCTGCCTTCCGCGGCACTGACCGGCCAAGTGTGCCGCCGACCCACGGGGGTTGGCGGCACACTTCCGGGAGCTCAGGCTCGGCCGCGCGGGGAGTACTCGCAGTCGTCCCAGTTGACGTTGCCGCCGGAAGCGCTGCACACCTTGAGCTTGATGTACGTGCCCTCCACCAGGTTGACCGTCAAGCCCAGGCAACTGCCCGATCCGGCGTTGTTGTACAGGCTGTCGAATACGTTGCCCGTCTCGTAGTGCTCCACAGCGCCCCAGACCGCCTCACCGTTCTTCCGCTGGTCGCACACCAGCAGGGAGTCACCGTTGGCGGTCCAGTGCACGCTGCCCACGGTGTACCCGCCCGTGACCAGGTACGCCTCCGTGTTGGTGCCGGCGTACGCCGGTCCGGTGCCGGCCGCCAGTCCCAGCACCACAGCCGCGGGCACAGCCGCGATCCGAGCAATGCGCTTCAGCATGAGAGCCTCCCGTTACACGATGGACAGCCGGACCTTTCCGGCATGTTCACATCACGTTCGGCGGGATTATACTGATCATGTCGGCGCCCCCCGACCGGACCGGCCCTAGCCCTCCCTCCAGCTCTGGAGGACCCAGGTGAACTGCTTGCGCGTGGTGGCCCAGTCCTCGGCCGGTGCGGACATGTAGATGGCGTACTCGACGCCGTCCCGCGCGATGTACCCCACGTCGATCGCGCGGCGCGGCCCCGGGAAGTACGGCGGGTCCTTCGCCAGTGCGGTCCACGTGTACTCCCAGCGGGCGCTCGGCAGGTCGCGGAAGATCTCCTTCTTCAGGCTCAGCTGCTTGTAGGCCACAAGGCGCTGGGAAATCTGCTGGTCCAGGTCGCGCTGGTGGTCGTACGCGCTGCTGAAGTCCGGCGAGGTGTCCACGGCGATACGGAGGAGGTGCTTGCCCTTGTCGGGCGAGTAGTCGACCTGCTGGAGGCCGTCCTGCTCCTTGATGGAGACGGACCGTTTCCATCCCCTGGGCAGGTGGACGCTGAAGCCCGCCGGGTCGTCGTACTGCTCCCAACTGGCGGGAACCGCCCCCTGGCCCCCCTCCTCGGTCGGCGTGGCACTGGTGCTCGGGCTCGGCGTGCCGGAGCCGGAGTCGGTGGAGCTGCCCATGCCGAACTGCTGCAACGCGACCGCGACACCCCCGCCGACGATCGCCGCGAGCACCACGACGAGAGCGAGCGTGCGCAGCCGACGGCGCTTGGGCGGCCGTACGAGAGCGTCGCCCCCACCCGTGCCCGTCCCGGTCCCCGCGGTGTCGTATTGCGCTCCGACCCGTGTCGGACCCGTCATCGGCGGATACGGCGTGCCCGTGTCCGTCTCCGCTCCGGTGCCGGCGGGCCCCATGCGCGCCTCCGGCTCGTACCGAACGGCGTGCTGAGTCGGCACGTACACCTGCGCCGCGTCCGGCCGCCGTCCCTCCGCCGCCTCGGCCAGCATCTGCTCTGCCTCGGCCGCGTCGGGCCGGGTGGCCGGATCCTTGCGCAGTAGGGCAGTGATGACGGACCCGAGCGGGCCCGCGTGCTCCGGCTCCCCCGGCTCCTCCTCGACCACCGCCTGCATGGTGGTCAGCGGCGTGGTCCGCCGGAACGGCGACCGCCCCTCGACCGCCGTGTAGAGCGTGGCGCCCAGTGCCCACAAGTCGGATGAGGGGCCGGGGTCATGGCCTCGAATGCGCTCGGGCGCGAGATAGTCGACCGAGCCGACGATCTCGCCGGTCCGCGTGATCGTCGTGTCCCCCTCCATCTGCGCGATCCCGAAGTCGGTGAGCAGGACACGGCCGTCCCGGGAGAGAAGTACGTTGCCGGGCTTGATGTCGCGATGCAGTACGCCTGCCGAGTGCGCGGCCCGCAGCGCACGCAGCACCCACAGCCCGATCCGTGCCGCCTCCCGGGGCTCGACACGCTCCGAATCCTTGACCGCGTCGGCGAGCGAGTGACCCTCGACCAGTTCCATCACGATCCACGGCCGGCCATCGTGCTCCAGCACGTCGTGCACCGTGACGACGGCCGAGTGGTTGATCCGCGCGGCCGCACGCGCCTCGGCCCGGGTACGAGCGAGCAGTACGGCCTGATCGCTCTCGGACACGTACAGTGCGGCCGTCAGCTCCTTGATGGCGACGGCACGGTTCAGCACCTCGTCATGCGCGCGCCATACCCGGCCCATGCCGCCGCTCCCGATGGAGTCGACGAGCCGGTAGCGGCCCGAGAGGAGCACGCCCTGCATCTGATTCACGTTTCCCCGCAATGCTCTTGACAGGCTCAGACTAGGGACCGGCCATCGAACAGGGGAACCCGCACGGACACTCGGTACCGCACTGTGACGGTTGTGCCTTGTGCGTAATGGAGGGACCTGCGGGAACTGGCGGTAACCGCAGGGCTGGTGGGCAGTCACCGGCGCACCCGGCGGGGCGATCCGGCCCGGGCGTTCCGGCCGTCAACCGGTGATCCGATAGGTGGCCGACGCCTGCTCGTACAGCCGTGACACCTCGTCCCGCTCGGCCTCGGGGCCGCGCAACTGCACCACGTGGTAACGGCCGTCGACGAGGATCGCGAGATTGCGTACGTAGATCTCGCGTCCTTCGGCGTCCTGCCAGGTGAACTGGCCCTCGGCCATGGTCCGTCCGCCCACGTCGATCCGCCGCATCCCGCTGGACGTGGCCCAGGTCGAGTCGCGGAACGGCTGCAACTCGCGCTCCTCCTCGCGCTGATACGTCATCGGATCATCGCCGTACTGACTGGCGGTGTCGCGTCCGGGCACGATCAGCAGCTCGAAGTTGCCCTGGGAGTAGACGACTTGCCCGCTTCCGTTCTTGGGCGTCCGGTCCCAGCCGCGCGCGACCGCGACACTGAAGCCCTCGGAGTCCTTACGTAGCGTGAAACCCTGCGGGAGGTCGGGGCCGGTGGTCTGCGTGCCGGAACTGGACGACTGGCTGGGGCTGTTCTCCTTGCTCGGCGTCGCGCTCGGGGTCTCGTCGGGCTGCGGATCCGTGCCCGCGTTTCCGTCCGTGCCGGGGTTCGGGTCGGTGTCGGACGAGGCCTCGGGTGCGGGCGCGGCGTCCCCGGCGGCACCGGTCTGCGCACCGCCGCTCGCGTCCGGCTCGGCCTTGGGCATGAAGACGATGGCGTATGCCACGGCCGCCGCCAGCGCCAGCAGGATCAGCACCAGCAGGGTGCGGCCGAGACGGCGCGGCTTCGGCGCCTTCTCCTGCCGCTTGTGACGGGCATGCCGGTCGGGCAACCCTGCACGACGCTTGCGGACGAGCTCGCCCCGGCGGCGTACGACCGGGAGGCGCCTGGCATCCACCGGCGGCGCCGCCACCACATACGTCCCCGCCTCTGGCTCGGGCGCCGACCGTACGAGCGAACGCAGCCAGCCGCGCAGCTCCTCGAAGTCCAGCCGCTCGGTGGGGTCCTGACGCAGCAGCGACTCCACGACCGGCCTCAGCGGCCCGCACTCCTCCGCGAACGCGGGCGGCTCCGCACACACCAGCTGCACGAGCTCGGCGGTGTTCTCCTCCGGATACGGCGCATGCCCCTGCACGGCCCGGAAGAGCAGCGCGCCCAGCGCCCACAGGTCGGTCGAGGGCCCGATCGGCGCCGCCAACTGCCAGTTCTCGTGCACCGGCCCGGCCTGCTCGGGCGCCCACCGCTCGGTGACCGGTCCCACGACCGCCATACGCGCCTGGCGTGCGCGCTCGGCGGCGAGGGCGGTGGTGGGGCCACGGTGGGGGGTGCGTTCGGGGACGAGGTGGGTCCAGCGGGTGGGCCCGGAGGAAGTGTGCTGGTCAGGGGCGTGAGGGTCCGGGGCGTGCGGGTTGGTGCGGTAGTCGGGGGAACGGGTGGGTACGCCGCTTGCCTCGGGGGCGGCTCCATTCCCCGGTACGTCGGTTCCTGTGCCCGAAGCGCCAAATCCGTTGCCCGGTATGCCCGTGCCGGCTTCGTTCGTCTGGCCCGGGAGCGCGGGCCGGCCCTGGCCGTTGCCGGGCAGCGCGGGGGCACCGGCCCGGGGAACGGCGCCATGCCAAGGGTTCGACCCGCCCACTCCGTAAGGGTCGGCGATCTGGCCGGGCGGCGCAGTGTGCTCCACGCCGTACGCGGAGGTCTGCCCGGCCTCGGTGTCACTATCGGCGGGACGGGGCCGCGGGGCGGGCAACGCTGTGTTCTGTCCGTGCTGTCCGTCCCGCTGCTCCTCGTGCACCCGCGCGGCTGCCCGCGCACCGGCGCGATAGGCCGCGATGGCTCCGGCCCGGGCCGCCCGTACGTCATTGCTCGGCTCCAACGCCCGCCGCCCCGCGACCGGCGGCTGCGCAACGGGTGCCACGGCTCCATGACCGCCGGGCGCCGCCTCTACGGCGGAGCGGTCGTCACCGGGGACTCGGGTATGGGGCACAGCGGGCGAGCCGTAGTGACCGGGGCCACCCGACGGACCGGACTGACCAGGTTGTCCGTGCGGATCCGGCGAACCGGCGGCCGTTCCGGAAGCGGAACCGGAATCGGCCCCCTCAGACCCCCCGCCGCCCTCACCCTCCGCAACCGGCACCGGGTCGTACCCGCACAGCGCCTCCTCGGCCGCACCTGCTGCGAGCCCCGTGAGCATCACCCGGCCGTCGTCGCAGACCAGCACCGTACGCACCGTGATGTTCCGGTGCACCCAGCCGTGCGCATGCAGCACCCGCAACGCGGTCAGCACATCGGCGGCGACCTCGGCGGCCCGATACGGAGTCAGTGGGCGGTCCGCGAGCAGCGCCGCCAGCGGCCGGGCGGGCACCAACTCACTCACTATCCACAGCGACCCGCCCTCGGCGAACACGTCGAAGACCTGGTCGAGCCGAGGGTGGTCGGGTATCTGCGCCGCCGCCTGTGCGGCCTCGATCGCCCGGCGCACGGCGGGCTCGGTGGGCCGCCGGGTGGGCCGCGCGGCCGACCGCCGCGCCCCGCCGTCCCGCGCCACGAACCCGTCGGGCAGGCCGTCGGCGTCGATCACCTCCGCCTCGACGACCTCGGGCAAGGGCACCTGCCTGACCAGCACTTCCTGCCCGCTGTAGGTGTCGAAGGCCCGGCTCTCGGCGAATTCGTACTCGTCCGAGGGCGGCAGCGGCAGGCGGTAGCGGTCGGCGAGTACCCGTCCCGCATAGTCGTCCACGACGCCTCCCCCGGCCGCCCGGTCGGTCAAATCCGTTCGTCACACGTCCCGTTGTGGCCGCATATCCGGCTGCGTACGGTCCGCAACCACTCACGATACGTGCCGGAGACAACTCGCAGTGAGGGGATGCCAGATCTCAAGACTCCCGTATCCCTCTTGTGTCCCTCAGGACTTCGGTTCGAACGTCCGCGTGAGTGTCTGCCAGGTGTCCCTGCGAAGATCGCTGCGCCAGGCCGAGGCCTTCGCGGTGTACATCAGCGCATGACCGAGCCGGTCGTTGACGACGAACCCGCGGTCGATCGAGCGGTACTTGGTCCCGCCCTCCGTGAACGTGAACTCCCAGTCGGCCGCGTTCCAGCCGCGGTAGCCCACTTTCTCGATGCGGATCCGCTGATACTGCGACCGCGCCATGAACTGCTCTTGGCTCTTCCAGTCCGCCACGGGGTCATCCTTGGGCGTGGACGTCCAGGCGACCAGCAGCTGCTGCCCGTCAGGACCGGCGAACCTGTCCCCGCTCGCGCTCGTGGACTGGTACTTCCACCCCTTCGGCAGCCCGATCGAGTATCCCTGGCCTGCCTTGTACGTCGACGTGGCGATGTCCTTCGAATCCCCGCCACCGCCTCCGTTCGCCCCACTCGGCGCACTCGGGGTCGGGCTCGGGCTCGGCGTGCCCCCCGTGGTCGGGCTTCCGGAGGCTCCGGCAGCGGACTCCGGCTTTTCACCGCCGTCCGTGCCGGTACCGCTGTTCTCGTCCTGCTTGGTGCCGCTTCCGGCGTTCGCCCCGCTGGACGCGGTTGCGTTGCCTCCACCCTTGTCGCCCTGAGCCCCGGCATCGCCATCACTGTCCAGCACGACCGCAAGAATCGTCCCGAGTACGGCGAGGGCCACGGCCACCGCGACGATCACCAACGTCCGCCGCGACACCACATCGCTGAGCGGCGCCCTGGGGGTGGTGGACGACGGCGTCCCGCCACCGGCCCCCGAAGTCCCGGCCTCCGAAGTCCCGCTTGCTGCGTGGGAGTCCACTCCTCCAGAGCTCAGCCCGACAGCGGCTTTCTCGCTGTCCTTCGCGGGTGCTTCGGCCTTCTCGCCGGCGGGCGTCTTCTCGCTCGGGGTCGCCGCGCCCTCCCCGGAGGAAACCTTTGATTCGGTCGAGCCGGCAGAGCCGGCGGACTCGGTAGAGCCGGCTGAATCGGCGGAGGTGGCGGCGGGCTCGGCGGAGCTGCCGGATTCGGCCGACTCGGTGGCGCCGGATGACTCGGCAGAGCCCTCGGAGTCGGCGGTGGATCTGTCCGGCTTCCCCCGCACCCCGGCCACAGCGGCCGAGGCCGCCCCCGCTGACGCGGCAGCGCTCTTCCGTACGGAACGAAACGCCCCGAGCAACCGCTCGGCCGCCTCCTCGCCCTTCTTGCTCGCCTTGCCCGGCCTGGTCCCGGCCCCGCCGCCCGAACTCCCCTTCTTCGAGGGGGCCTCCGGCACGTCCGGCAAGGGCACGACCTTCGTCGCATCCATCGGCTCGGGCTCGGTCTCCTTGGGCTCGGGCGCGTGGATCACCTCAGTGAGCATCGCCCGCGCACCCGCCTCGTCGAGCCGCTGCTCGGGGTCCTTCACAAGGAGCCCGGAGATGACCTCCTCCAACGGCCCCGCGTTCTTCGGCTGTTCGAGCGGCTCGGTCATCACCGCGGTGAGCGTCGCTATGGCGGACCCTTTGTCGTACGGCGGCACACCTTCCACCGAGGCGTACAGCAAACCGCCGAGCGACCAGAGGTCGGCCGCGGGCCCCGGCTTGTGGCCGCGCGCCCGCTCGGGCGAGATGTAAGAGGGCGCGCCGACGAGCATGCCGGTCGAGGTGATGGACGGGTCGCCCTCGACCTGCGCGATACCGAAGTCGGTGAGCACGACCCGGCCGTCCTCAGAGATGAGCACGTTCGACGGCTTCACGTCACGGTGCAGGATGCCCTCGCGGTGCGCGGCACGCAGTACGTCGAGGACGGCGAGCCCGACTTCCGCGGCGCGCTTCGGTGTGAGCAGCCCGTCCTCACGGATCGCCTCGGCGAGGGACTTGCCCTCGATGAGCTCCATCACGATCCACGGCCGGTTGTCCTCGTCGACCACGTCGAAGACCGTCACCGCGCCGTTGTTCCGGATCCGCGCGATCGCCTTGGCCTCACGCAGGGTGCGCGTGATCAGCCGCCGCTTCTCGTCCTCGTCGATGCTCGACGGGAACCGCAGCTCCTTGACGGCGACCGTCCGGCCCAGCGTCTCGTCCTTGGCTCGCCACACGGTGCCCATGCCGCCGCGGCCGAGGACTTCTCCCAGCCGGTACCGACCGGCGAGGAGACGTTCACTCTTGTCCTGACGGGATGTCCCGTCCCGCTCCGGCTCCGACATGCGTCCCCTCATGCAACCCGCCCCGACAGAGCCTCCATTGTCCCTCACCCGACGACCAGTCAGCGCCCAGGGTGCCCACGAGCGGAATGCGCCACCCCCAACCGCGGCGAGGGCACGCTGCGTTACAGCGGCACGATGTCCGGCGCTCCCAGCCGTGCCGCGTCGGCCGTCAGGTCGTCCGGCTGCCGCTGCGACTCACGCTCGGCCTCGACCCGCTTCTCGTAGTGCTGCACCTCACGCTCGATCTGGTCCTTGTCCCAGCCGAGCACCGGCGCCATCAGCTCCGCGGCCTCCCGTGCGCTGCGCGTCCCGCGATCGAACGTCTCGATCGAGATGCGCGTACGCCGGGTCAGTACGTCGTCCAGGTGCCGCGCCCCCTCGTGCGAGGCGGCGTACACGATCTCGGCGCGCAGATAGTCCTCGGCGGCCGGCAACGGCCCGCCCAGTGAGCTGTCCTTGGCGATGAGGTCGAGCACCTCCTCGGCGAGCGCCCCATACCGGTTCAACAGGTGTTCCACGCGCACCACATGGAGCCCGGTCCGCGCGGCGATCCGTGCCCGCGCGTTCCACAGCGCCCGGTACCCCTCGGCGCCGACGAGCGGGATGTCTTCGGTGACGCAGTCGGCGACGCGCTGGTCGAGACCGTGCACCGCCTCGTCCACCGCGTCCTTGGCCATGACGCGGTACGTCGTGTACTTGCCGCCCGCCACGACCACGAGCCCCGGCACCGGATGCGCCACGGTGTGCTCGCGCGACAGCTTGCTGGTGGCCTCCGACTCCCCCGCCAGCAGCGGCCGCAGCCCCGCGTACACCCCCTGCACGTCGTCACGTGTGAGCGGCACCGCCAGCACCGAGTTGACGTGTTCCAGGAGATAGTCGATGTCCGCGCTGGACGCCGCCGGATGCGCCTTGTCCAGGTCCCAGTCGGTGTCCGTCGTACCCAGGATCCAGTGGCGTCCCCACGGGATCACGAACAGCACGGACTTCTCGGTCCGCAGTATCAGCCCCGTCGTCGAGTGGATCCGGTCCTTCGGGACGACCAGGTGGATGCCCTTGGACGCCCGCACATGGAACTGTCCTCGCTCGCCCACCATCGCCTGGGTGTCGTCCGTCCACACCCCTGTGGCGTTGACGACCTGCTTGGCGTGGATCTCGTACTCCCCGCCCGCCTCCACGTCCTGCACCCTGGCACCGACGACACGCTCGCCCTCGCGCAGGAAGCCGGTCACGCGCGCACGGTTGGCGACTTTCGCGCCGTACGCCGCCGCCGTGCGCACCAGTGTCGCCACATAGCGGGCGTCGTCCATCTGAGCGTCGTAGTACTGCAGGGCCCCGACCAGTGCGTCCTTCTTCAGGCAGGGGGCGACGCGTAGGGCGTGGCGGCGCGTCAGGTGACGGTGCATGGGCAGCCCTCGTCCGTGACCGCGCGCCATCGACATGCCGTCGTAGAGCGCGACGCCCGATCCCGCGTACAGCCGCTCCCAGCCCTGGTGCTGCAGGGGATACAGGAACGGCACCGGTTTCACGAGGTGCGGTGCCAGCCGCTCCAGCAACAGGCCACGCTCCTTCAACGCCTCCCGCACGAGCGCGAAGTCGAGCATCTCCAGATAGCGCAGCCCGCCGTGTATGAGCTTGCTCGACCGGCTCGACGTGCCTGACGCCCAGTCACGCGCCTCGACCAGGCCCGTGGACAGTCCGCGGGTCGCAGCGTCCAGAGCGGTGCCTGCGCCCACCACGCCGGCGCCCACGACCAGCAGATCCAGCTCGTGCTCGGCCATGGATGCGAGTGACTCGGCGCGCTCCGCCGGTCCCAGTGTCGCTGTCCTCACCGCTGCCTCCCGCTTTCCGTCGAGCCGGCCTCATCTGGTCGGTGAGGCTCGGCCCACATCCCCCACACCCAAAGTCTGACGGCGTTGCCCGACTTCGGCCACCACCCACCGCCAGCCTGTGGACAACTCTCGGCGACTCGCAAGGAATCACCACCGGACAATCCCGCAAATCGGTCATATTTACTCCTAGTCTGACATTGCGCTCGCCCGTTCTGTCCACAGGGCTTGCGCCGTTGTCCCGCCTCGGCTATTGGGAAGGACGGCCCACCGCCATGCCCGCAGATCTCGCCGTCATCGGCCTCGGCCAGCTCGGCCTGCCCCTGGCCCAGGCCGCCGCCACCGCCGGCATCCCCACGCTCGGCTACCAGAGCGGCGACCCCGCACCGCTGTCCGCCGCCGACCTGCGCCGGATGCTCTCGTCAGGCTTCCGCCCGGCCACCAACCCCGCCGAACTCGGCCGCGTCCGCACCGCCGTCATCTGCACGCCCACCCCGCGCGGGGCGGACGGCGGGCTCGACCTGACCCAGGTGACCGCCGCCGCGCGGGCTCTGGCCACACATCTGCGTCCGCACACCACGGTCATCCTGGAGTCACCCGTGTACCCGGGGACCACAGAGGAATTCCTGCGCCCTCTCCTCGAAGAGGGTTCCGGGCTGCGCGCGGGCCGCGACTTCCACCTCGCGTACTCGCCCAGCCGTGTCGACCCGGGCAACCGCGACCACACCCCCGCCAACACCCCGAAGGTCATCGGCGGCCTCACCCCCGCCTGCACCGAGTCGGCCGCCGCCTTCTACGGCCGGCTCACCGACAAGGTGGTACGCGCGCGTGGACCACGCGAAGCGGAGACCGTGCAGCTCCTGGAGACCAACTACCGGCACGTCAACATCGCCCTGGTCAACGAAATGGCCGTCCTCTGCCACGAGTTGGGCGTCGACCTGTGGGACGTCATCCGCTGCGCCGAGACCAAGCCCTTCGGCTTCCAGGCCTTCCGCCCCGGCCCCGGAGTCGGCGGCCACGCCGTCCCCCGGGACCTCGCGGGCCCCAAGACCCGCGCCCTGCGCATGGTCGAACTGGCCCAGCAGGTCAACAACCACATGCCCCAGTACGTCATCCAGCGCGCGGCCACGCTCCTCAACGAACACGGCAAGTCGGTCCGAGGCGCACGCGTACTCCTCCTCGGCGTGACGTACAAGCCCGACCACGCCGACCAACAGGGCTCCCCCGCCCGGGAGATCGCGCTCCGGCTGATGGAACTGGGCGCCGCCATCACCTACGACGACCCGTACGTACCGTCCTGGAGCGTCCTGGACCACCCGATCCCGCGCGCGGACTCCCTCTACGAGGCCACCGCCGACGCCGACCTGACGATCCTGCTCCAGCACCACCGCACGTACGACCTCCAGGGGTTGTCGGTGAAGGCACAGTTGCTGCTGGACACGCGGGGGGCTACGCCTACGGGGGCGGCGCACAGGTTGTGAACGGGGGCGCGTGCGGGGGTTTGTGCCTCTGGGGCTGGTGGCACGGGGCATCCTCGCATCGGTAGCGTACGGAAGCGGGATCCCGCCTCTGTTAGCCCGGTGGCGGGGTCCTGGATGGTGAATGGAGTGTCCACCCCTAGTTCTTGTGGGGTGGCCACTCACCAACCGAGGATCCATCTCCTCCGGTGCCGCGCCGCCCGTCGGCGGATCCGGTACCGTACAAAAGGGTGGAGCCCACCGCAGTGGCTGCTGCGGCAGGCTCCTGAAAAGTGAACGGAGTGTCCACCCCTAGTCCTCGTGGGGGTGGCCGCCCACCTTCCGTACATCCACAAGATCCACCTCCTCCGGCACTTCACCATCCGCAGACGGATACGGTCCCAGCGGGTGGGCTTGCGGTGACGACCCATGGGTGCGCCCCCTTCCATGACGCCGCCCAGTAGCCCGGTGGACGGCCCATTGGAGCTCGGGCCGGGCCCCGAGGGCCGGGGTCCGGAAACGTTCTCCTTGGAAGGGGGCGCCCCAGAGAACTGGGTCGCCGAACACGGACGCTATCGCCTCACTACGCCCGTTCAGCCCACATTCGCCCCGAAAGCCACCACGCGCCCCTCTCGCGCAACACGCGCCACCACCAGCCCACTTGGGCACAGCAAAGGGGCCCGGTCACCCACACGGGCAACCGAGCCCCTCCCACCGCTCAAGCCGAGCGCAGCGTCACGTCACCGCTTGTGCTGCGAGTCCGCCACCGTGACCTCAACCCGCTGGAACTCCTTCAGCTCGCTGTACCCGGTGGTCGCCATCGCCCGCCGCAGCGCCCCGAAGAAGTTCATCGAGCCATCCGGCGTGTGGGACGGACCCGCGAGGATCTCCTCGATCGTGCCCACCGTGCCGAGGTCGACCTTCTTGCCGCGCGGCAGTTCTTCGTTGACGGCCTCCATGCCCCAGTGGTTTCCCTTGCCGGGGCCGTCCGTGGCGCGGGCCAGCGGGGAGCCCATCATGACCGCGTCGGCGCCGCAGGCGATGGCTTTCGGGAGGTCGCCGGACCAGCCGACACCGCCGTCCGCGATCACGTGCACATACCGTCCGCCGGACTCGTCCATGTAGTCACGGCGGGCCGCCGCCACGTCCGCCACCGCCGTGGCCATGGGCACCTGGATGCCCAGGACGTTGCGCGTGGTGTGTGCGGCGCCGCCGCCGAAGCCGACCAGGACACCGGCCGCGCCCGTACGCATCAGGTGCAGCGCCGCCGTGTACGTGGCGCAGCCGCCCACGATGACGGGGACGTCCAGCTCGTAGATGAACTGCTTCAGGTTCAGCGGCTCGGAGGCGCCCGACACATGCTCGGCCGACACCGTCGTACCGCGGATCACGAAGATGTCGACGCCCGCGTCCACGACGGCCTTGGAGAACTGGGCCGTGCGCTGCGGCGAGAGCGCGGCGGCGGTGACCACGCCCGAGTCGCGCACCTCCTTGATGCGCTGCCCGATCAGCTCCTCCTTGATGGGAGCCGTATAGATCTCCTGGAGGCGGCGAGTCGCGGTCTCGGCGTCCAGCTCGACGATCTCGTCAAGGAGCGACTGCGGGTCCTCGTATCGCGTCCACAGGCCTTCGAGGTTCAGTACGCCGAGGCCGCCCAGCTCGCCGATGCGAATGGCCGTGGCCGGAGAGACGACCGAGTCCATGGGGGCGGCCAGGAAGGGCAGCTCGAAGCGGTAGGCGTCGATCTGCCAGGCGATCGAGACCTCCTTCGGGTCTCGCGTACGGCGGCTGGGGACGACGGCGATGTCGTCGAAGGCGTATGCCCGGCGGCCGCGCTTGCCGCGCCCGATCTCGATCTCAGTCACGTTCTGTGGCCTTTCCCTCTTCGTTGCAGCGTCTTCCAGTATCCCCGACGCCTATGACAAGGGCGGCCCCGAAGCTCCCGGGGCCGCCCTTGGCCGTGCTGCACGCGCGCGTGGATGCCGATTGCAGCGTCGTACGACTACTTGTTGCGGCTGTAGTTCGGCGCCTCGACCGTCATCTGGATGTCGTGCGGGTGGCTCTCCTTGAGGCCCGCGGAGGTGATCCGTACGAAGCGGCCCTTGGTCTCCATCTCGTCGATGGAGGCCGCGCCCACGTAGCCCATCGTCTGGCGCAGACCGCCGACGAGCTGGTGCAGCACGTTGGCCAGCGGGCCGCGGTAGGGCACCTGGCCCTCGATGCCCTCGGGCACGAGCTTGTCGTCGGAGGCCACCTCGGCCTGGAAATAGCGGTCCTTCGAGTACGACCGGCCCTGGCCCCGGGACTGCATCGCACCGAGCGAGCCCATCCCGCGGTAGGACTTGAACTGCTTGCCGTTGATGAATTGCAGCTCGCCGGGCGACTCCTCACAGCCGGCGAGGAGGCTGCCCAGCATCACCGTGTCGGCGCCGGCGGCGAGCGCCTTGCCGATGTCGCCGGAGTACTGCAGGCCGCCGTCGCCGATCAGCGGGACGCCCGCCGGAAGGGCCGCGAGGGACGCCTCGTAGATCGCGGTGACCTGGGGGACGCCGATGCCGGCGACCACCCGGGTGGTGCAGATCGAGCCGGGGCCCACGCCCACCTTGATGCCGTCGACACCGGCGTCGATCAGAGCCTGAGCGCCGTCACGGGTGGCGACGTTGCCGCCGATCACATCGACGCGGACGCCCGACTTGATCTTCGACATCCAGCTCAGGGCGTTGCTGTTGTGACCGTGCGAGGTGTCGACGACCAGGAAGTCCACCCCGGCCTCGGCCAGCGCCTGGGCCCGCTCGAGCGCCTCGGGACTGGCACCCACCGCGGCGCCGACGATCAGGCGGCCCTCGGCGTCCTTCGCGGCGTTGGGGTACTGCTCGGCCTTGACGAAGTCCTTCACCGTGATGAGGCCCTTGAGGACGCCCGCGTCGTCGACCAGGGGAAGCTTCTCGATCTTGTGACGGCGCAGCAGCTGCATGGCGTCCGGGCCGGAGATGCCGACCTTGCCGGTGACCAGCGGCATCGGGGTCATGACCTCGCGCACCTGACGGGAGCGGTCGGTCTCGAAGGCCATATCGCGGTTGGTGACGATGCCCAGCAGCTTGCCGCCGCCGTCGGTCACCGGGACACCGCTGATACGGAATTTGCCGCACAGCGCGTCCGCCTCGGCGAGCGTCGCATCCGGGTGCACCGTGATCGGGTCGGTGACCATCCCGGATTCGGAGCGCTTCACCAGGTCGACCTGGTTGACCTGGTCCTCGATGGACAGATTGCGGTGGAGTACGCCGACGCCGCCCTGTCGCGCCATGGCGATCGCCATGCGGGACTCGGTCACCTTGTCCATCGCCGCCGAGAGCAGCGGGATGTTCACGCGCACGTTGCGGGAGATGCGGGACGAGGTGTCGACCGCGTTCGGAAGCACTTCCGACGCGCCCGGCAGCAGCAGCACGTCGTCGTAGGTCAGCCCGAGTGTCGCGAATTTCTCGGGCACTCCGTCGACGTTGGCAGTCATGACACCTTCCCCAAATGGCCTTGATCGGTGCGGATGTCCATGCTAACGGCGAACTGGGGGCTCTGATTCCACACCATGGGCTGCTCCGCCGCTTCGTGGGTTCGTACGGTCCTGGTGGCCTCCTCGTTCACCACCTGCCCCGACCTCCCGCCAATCCAGGGATCCCGGAAGCCGGCCCTACTGCTCGGCCAGCGCCCTCAAGCGGCTCAGCGCCCGGTGCTGGGCGACCCGGACCGCTCCCGGAGACATCCCCAGCATCTGTCCCGTCTCCTCGGCCGTGAGGCCCACCGCGATCCTCAGGAGCAGCAGCTCACGCTGGTTCTCCGGAAGGTTTGCCAGGAGCTTCTTGGCCCACTCGGCGTCGCTGCTGAGGAGGGCGCGCTCCTCTGGGCCGAGGGAGTCGTCGGGCCGCTCGGGCATCTCGTCCGAGGGCACGGCCGTCGAGCCGGGGTGGCGCATCGCGGCGCGCTGCAGATCGGCGACCTTGTGCGCGGCGATGGCGAAGACGAAGGCCTCGAAGGGGCGTCCCGTGTCCTTGTAGCGCGGCAGTGCGAGCAGCACCGCCACGCAGACCTCCTGCGCCAGGTCCTCGACGAAGTGCCGTGCGTCACCAGGCAGCCGGGACAGCCGGGTGCGGCAGTAGCGCAGCGCGAGGGGGTGGACGTGGGCGAGCAGATCGTGCGTGGCCTGCTCGTCACCGTCGACAGCACGATGCACGAGGGAACCGATTGCCCCTTGGGCAGTGGCCGCCTCGTCGTCGCGCATCGGTCCATGGTGCCTTGGCGTCGTCCGATCCGTGGCACCGCGTTCGTTGTTGTGCACCGAAGCGTTATGAGCAGGTGCGCCGGAACTCATCTCCTGCGCCCTCCCCTCCCGCTCGACCGACTCGTCCCCGAGGAACTCCACACCTCAAGGATGCGGCATCGGCGCCGAAACGAGCAGCGGGCACCTGTCGGGCCCTCTCTCCACCCCCGCCCACCACGCGGCAGGCGGGGGTTTTCCTACCCCCGCTGCACTTCACCTAACGGACCAGGCCCCACCGGAAACCGAGCGCCACCGCATGGGCGCGGTCCGAGGCGCCGAGCTTCTTGAACAGGCGCCGGGCGTGGGTCTTGACGGTGTCCTCCGAGAGGAACAACTCACGGCCGATCTCCGCGTTCGACCGGCCGTGGCTCATGCCCTCGAGCACCTGGATCTCACGCGCGGTGAGCGTCGGTGCGGCACCCATCTCGGCGGAGCGCAGCCTGCGCGGAGCGAGCCGCCAGGTCGGGTCGGCGAGTGCCTGCGTCACGGTCGCCCGCAGCTCGGCGCGCGAGGCGTCCTTGTGCAGATAACCGCGGGCACCGGCGGCCACGGCGAGCGCCACGCCGTCGAGGTCCTCGGCGACGGTGAGCATGATGATGCGCGCACCGGGATCGGCGGACAACAGCCGCCGGACCGTCTCCACGCCACCCAGACCGGGCATGCGTACGTCCATCAGAATCAGGTCCGAGCGGTCGGCGCCCCAGCGGCGGAGGACTTCCTCGCCGTTGGCCGCCGTCGTCACACGCTCGACGCCGGGCACGGTCGCGACCGCGCGGCGCAACGCCTCTCGGGCAAGCGGGGAGTCGTCGCAGACGAGGACCGATGTCATGGCTGTCCTCCGCGGCTCTCACAGCTGCTGCGCGTCACCTTGAGCCTCCAGGCTGGTACGAATCGTCACCTGTGCGGTCGATACTCGCCGACGGATTCTGCCGTCCGACCGAGCGTTTGTTCCTTCAACCGCCTCAGCACACTCAACGACGGTCACTCGAAAGAGTTACGGGACGGTGAGCCACGTTCGGCACTCTACGTGAGGGCGCGGACACGGTGCAGACACCCGCAAAGGACCCTCAAGGTTTCATCACAAGGCATGCCCCATTCAGACGTTTTTCTTCCCATTCGCTGGTGTCTGTAGCTAGATTCGCAATGAGTCATATTTTCATCTCCTTAGATCGTCTACACGCGATCATGGGCATGCATCCGCCTGAACGGCCACAAGGGGACAACGCAATGGCAGATTTCTCCCGCCTTCCCGGACCAAACGCGGATCTGTGGGACTGGCAGCTCCTCGCGGCCTGCCGAGGAGTCGACAGCTCCCTGTTCTTCCACCCGGAGGGCGAGCGCGGGGCAGCCCGGAGCGCTCGCGAGAACTCGGCCAAAGAGGTCTGCATGAGGTGCCCGGTACGCGCGGAGTGCGCGGCGCACGCGCTGGCGGTGCGCGAGCCGTACGGGGTATGGGGCGGACTCACCGAGGACGAACGCGAAGAGCTCATGGGTCGCGCCCGCAGCCGGCTGGTATCGGCCTCGGCGCCGAGCGGGGGCGTTCCATCGAACAACTGAACAATTGAAGGAACGTTTCTGCGCAGAGTTCGCGCAGGAGATGCTCTGCTGGGTGCTGCGCTCTTCTCAGCGCGCCGCGGCGCGGGCCAGCTCGTTCAGCGTGGCCGCCACCGCGGGCACCTGGGCCAGATCGGGCAGCGTGAGCGCGACGATCTCCCGCCGGAGCGCCGGCTCCACCGTCACCGTGCGTGCCCTCTTGGGGCGTACGGACTCGATGGCGAGCTCCGGCAGGACGGCGACGCCGAGACCCGCACCGACCAGACCGACCACCGCCGGGTAGTCGTCGGTCGCGAAGTCGATACGAGGGGTGAAACCGGCGCTCTCGCAGGCCTCGACGAGCTGGCCGCGGCAGCGGGGGCAGCCCGCGATCCACGGGTCCCCGGCGAGTTCGCCGAGGGCGACCGACTTCGCACGGGCCAGCCGGTGCCCCTCCGGTACGAGCCCGACGAGCCGGTCGCTGAGCAGGGGCCGTACCACCAGGTCGTCCCACTCCTCGGCGCCCGCCGCACCCTGGTACCGGAAGGCCAGCGCCACATCGCAGTCGCCCTCGCGGAGCATCTTCACCGAGTGCGGAGGCTCGGCCTCCTCCAGGGAGACCCGGGTGCCGGGGTGTGCGGCGCGCAGGGCGGCGAGCGCGGTCGGCACGAGCGTGGAGCTGCCGCTGGGGAACGAGACCAGGCGGACCCGTCCGGCTCGCAGGCCCGCGATCGCGGCGACCTCTTCCTCGGCGGCGGTGAGGCCGGCGATGATGCCCGCGGCATGGCGCACAAGCGCCTCGCCCGCTTGGGTCAGGCGCATTTCGCGGCCCGTGCGGATCAGCAGCGGGGTACCGACGGAGGCTTCGAGGGCCTTCATCTGCTGACTGACGGCGGGCTGGGTGCAGCCCAGTTCACGCCCCGCCGCCGAGAAGGAACCGGTGGCGGCCACAGCGCGCAGCACACGGAGATGACGGGCTTCGATCACATCCTGAGCATAAGCGCATCTTGGGTATGTTGCTGAATATTGCGTCGCACCTTTGGTCGCCCATCGCCTAGCGTGCCGACATGAAGCTTCTGTCTCTGAATCTGGGCCGGGCCGAGGTCAGCGAGCACACGGATCAGCCGGAGCGTGTGACCGGGATCGACAAGCGACCGGTGGACGGGCCGGTGCGGGTGGCGGCGCCCGGGCCCAAGGGGGTCGGCGCCAGTGGGGTGGCCGGAGACGCCGTGTGTGACACGCGGCATCACGGTGGGGACCACCAGGCCGTGTACGCCTTCGCGCGCGAGGATCTCGACGACTGGGAGCGGGAGCTGGGGCGGCCCCTGGCCAGCGGCACGTTCGGCGAGAACCTCACCACGGAGGGGCTCGACGTGTCCGGCGCGAAGATCGGGGAGCGCTGGCGGATCGGTTCCGAGGTGGTCCTCGAGGTCACCAGCGGGCGGATTCCGTGCAGTACGTTCCAGGGCCATCTCGGGGAGAAGGGCTGGGTCAGGCGGTTCACGCGGAAGGGGGCGCCCGGAGCGTATCTGCGGGTGATCGAGCCGGGGGAGATACGTTCCGGGGACCCGATCGAGATCGTGCACCGGCCGGACCACGAGGTGACCGTCGCCTTCCAGTTCCGCGCGGTCACCACCGAGCGGGAGCTGCTTCCGCGGCTGCTTGCGGCGGGCGATGCGCTGCATCCGGAGGCGATCGAGAGGGCAAGGACCTATATGGCGCAGCAGAGTTGACGAACCGTCACTCCAGCGGGGCGGAATCCGGGAATCCGGTGCTCTCAAGTCGGCGAGTACTCAATAACCTTGGGCCATGACAACGGCTCTGATTACGGGATCGACCGCGGGCATCGGCGCCGCCTTCGCACGGCGCCTGGCCTCCGACGGCCACAACCTCGTGCTGGTGGCGCGTGACAAGAAGCGGCTCGGCGAGCAGGCGACCGAGTTGCACGACCGGCACGGCATCGAGGCGGAGGTGCTGTCGGCGGACCTGGCGACGGACGACGGCATCGAGGCGGTGGCCGGCCGCCTCTCGGACCGTAAGCACCCGGTCGACCTGCTGGTCAACAACGCCGGCTTCGGCAACAAGGGCCGCTATCTGGACGTACCGATGGCGGACGAGCTGAAGATGCTCAAGGTGCACTGCGAGGCGGTGCTCCGGTTGACCTCGGCGGCTGCGGAGTCCATGCGGGAACGGGGCCGTGGGGGTGTCGTCAACGTCGCGTCGGTGGCCGCGTTCCTGCCGCGTGGCACCTACGGGGCGTCCAAGGCGTGGGTCGTGCAGTTCACCCAGGGGGCGGCGAAGGATCTGGCCGGGTCCGGGGTCCGGCTGATGGCGCTGTGCCCCGGATTTGTGCGTACGGAGTTCCATGAGCGGGCCGGGATGGGAACGGACAACATCCCCAACTGGATGTGGCTCGACGCCGACAAGCTGGTCACGACGGCGCTCGCGGACCTGGCCCGCGGCAAGTCGGTGTCCATCCCCGACCCTCGGTACAAAGCCCTCATGGGCATGGTGAAGGTGGCCCCGCGCGGTCTGCTCGGCGGGATCAGCTCGAGGACGGGGCGGAAATACGGGCCGCAGTAGCGGCCGGCCGTCGCAGCCGGCGCCTGGTCGCCGCAAGCCCTTATTTCAAACCCCTCAATTTCAAGGCCTTCATTCAAAGCACGCGTTCAAGTCGCTCATTCAACTAAGACACTCCTGGGCGATTTTCACTAAAATGGGGGATTCAGCCGGAGTCAGGGGGGCTGGAGGCGGCGTCATGACCTTTGTGCAACTCATCGACTGCAAGACGAATCGGTTCGACGAGGTGAACCAGCTCATGGACACCTGGGTCGAGCGGACCAAGGGGAAGCGGACGGCGACGCACAGTCTGATCGGCCAGGACCGGTCCGACTCGTCGCACATCATCGAGATCGTCGAGTTCCCGTCGTACGAGGAGGCTATGCGGAACTCGAATCTGCCCGAAACGGACGAGGTCTTCCGCGAGATGGTGGCGCTCTGCGAGGAGATGCCGACGTTCACGGACCTGGACGTCGTACGGGACGAGCAGTTGTACGCGGCCAACGTCAGCAGGCTCTTCGAGGCGATGGGCACGAAAGGTGAACTGCCTCCGCTCAACGATCTGATCGCGGAGAACTACCACGACCACGATCCCTCCAACGACCAGGACGTCATCGGACTCGACGCGATACGGCGCGAGATGGGGATGTGGCGCGGAGCGTTCGACTTCACGTTCACCCTCGACGACCAGATCGCCCAGGGAGACCGGGTCTGTACGCGCTGGACCTGGAACGGCACCCAAAAAGGTGACTTCCTGGGGATTCCGTCGACCGGCAGGACGGTCGGCATGACGGGAACGACCATCTTCCGCTGCCGGGAGGACGGCAAGATCGTCGAGGGCTGGTGGCAGTACGACCGGCTGGGGCTGATGGCCCAGCTCGGGGTGCTCGACCCGCTCGAACTCTAGCCGGGAAGCCGAGCAGACGGCCGGGCATCCGGCTTGGCAGCACGAAAGGCCCGGTACCCCGCGCTTGGGGTACCGGGCCTTTCGCCGGGCGTCGTCAGGGACGTACCGCCCTACTGTCCGAGCTGTCCGAGGCTCAGTGGGAGTGACCGTGGCTGTGGCCCCCGGCCTCCGGCTCCTCCTCGGCCGGCTTCTCGACGACCAGGGTCTCGGTCGTCAGGAGCAGGGAGGCGATGGAGGCGGCGTTCTCCAGGGCGGAGCGGGTGACCTTGACCGGGTCGATGACGCCCTGCTTCACCAGGTCGCCGTACTCGCCGGTCGCAGCGTTGAAGCCCTGGTTCTTGTCGAGCTCGGCCACCTTGGCGGTGATGACGTAGCCCTCGAGGCCCGCGTTCTCCGCGATCCAGCGCAGCGGCTCGACGACGGCCCTACGGACGACGGCGACACCAGTGGCCTCGTCGCCCTGCTTGCCGAGGGAGTCCTCCAGGACCTTCGCGGCGTGGACGAGCGCGGAGCCACCACCGGAGACGATGCCCTCCTCGACCGCGGCGCGGGTCGCGGAGATGGCGTCCTCCAGACGGTGCTTCTTCTCCTTGAGCTCGACCTCGGTGGCCGCGCCCACGCGGATCACGCAGACGCCGCCGGCCAGCTTCGCGAGGCGCTCCTGGAGCTTCTCGCGGTCCCAGTCGGAGTCCGTGGTCTCGATCTCGGCCTTGATCTGGTTGACGCGGCCCGCGACGTCGTCGGACTTGCCGCCGCCGTCGACGATCGTCGTGTCGTCCTTGGTGACGGTCACGCGGCGGGCGGTGCCCAGCACGTCAAGACCGGCCTGGTCCAGCTTGAGGCCGACCTCCTCGGCGATGACGGTGGCACCGGTGAGGGTGGCCATGTCGCCGAGCATCGCCTTGCGGCGGTCGCCGAAGCCGGGGGCCTTCACGGCCACCGCGTTGAACGTGCCGCGGATCTTGTTCACGACCAGGGTCGACAGGGCCTCGCCCTCGACGTCCTCGGCGATGATCAGCAGCGGCTTGGAGGAGTTGGTCTGGATGACCTTCTCCAGCAGCGGCAGCATGTCCTGGATGGAGGAGATCTTGCCCTGGTGGATCAGGATGTACGGGTCGTCGAGGACGGCCTCCATGCGCTCCTGGTCCGTCACGAAGTACGGCGACAGGTAGCCCTTGTCGAAGGCCATGCCTTCGGTGAAGTCCAGCTCGAGACCGAAGGTGTTGGACTCCTCGACGGTGATGACACCGTCCTTGCCGACCTTGTCCATCGCCTCGGCGATCAGCTCGCCGACCTGCGGGTCCTGGGCGGAAAGCCCGGCGACGGCGGCGATGTCAGCCTTCTCGTCGATCGGACGGGCGGTCGCGAGGAGGTCCTCGGAGATCGCGGCGACGGCCGCGTCGATGCCCTTCTTCAGGGCGGCGGGGGACGCGCCGGCGGCGACGTTCCGCAGGCCCTCGCGCACCAGCGCCTGGGCCAGCACGGTGGCGGTGGTCGTACCGTCACCCGCTACGTCGTTGGTCTTGGTCGCCACCTCTTTCACCAGCTGGACGCCGAGGTTCTCGTACGGGTCCTCGACCTCGACCTCGCGGGCGATGGTGACGCCGTCGTTGGTGATGGTGGGCGCGCCGAACTTCTTGTCGATCACGACGTTGCGGCCCTTGGGGCCGATGGTCACCTTGACCGTGTCGGCCAGCTTGTTGACGCCGCGCTCGAGGGCGCGACGGGCGTCCTCGTCGAACTTCAGGATCTTCGCCATGGAGCTGAGTCAGTCCTTTCGGAAAAAACGAACCGCGCCCCCGGCGCCCGGCTTCTTAGTGGTTGCGGGGGGCCAAGGGCGCAGTTCAAAGCAAACCTGGGTGAATTACTTCTCGATGATCGCGAGCACGTCGCGAGCCGAGAGGACGAGGTACTCCTCGCCGCTGTACTTCACCTCGGTGCCGCCGTACTTGCTGTACAGCACGATGTCGCCGGTCTTCACGTCGAGCGGCAGGCGCTCGCCGTTCTCGAACCGGCCCGGGCCCACGGCGAGGACGACGCCCTCCTGGGGCTTCTCCTTCGCGGTGTCCGGGATGACCAGGCCAGAGGCCGTGGTCTGCTCGGCCTCGACGGCCTGGACCACAATGCGGTCCTCAAGCGGCTTGATGGCAACCTTGGAGCTGGCGGTCGTCACGATCCGACCTCCCCCTTCGGAGATCTCACGGGGTTAACTGTCTGAGGTGGCGACCAGGTCGATCCGTCGTCGCGGGTGCCGGACCTGCCCGTCGCGTTGTTGGCACTCTCCACTGGGGAGTGCCAGACCTGAGACTATGACCGCGATTAGCACTCGGTCAAGCGGAGTGCCAATCGCCTCCGGCGTGTTCGCGGATATTGGGCACCCTGGGCTGGTGTCGCCGACCCCTGGGGGCTCCGCCCCCAGACCCCCGTATCGGCCTGCGGCCTCGTCCTCAATCGCCGGACAGGCTGAAGTGGCTAGAGGTAGTCCTCCAAGCGCGCCACCGTGTAGCCCTGCTCCTGGATGCGGTGCAGCAATCTGGTCGTCGTCTCCGTGAGCGTGCTGCCGGTCTGGCCCTCTGGGCAGTGGAGGATGTCACCCGGCCTGAGGCGGTCGGGGCCGCGCCACAGGACCACCGCCGTGACTCCGCAGTCCGCGGCTGCTCTGAGCGTGTCGTCGTTGTAGGCGCCGTACGGGGGGCGGAAGAGGCGGGGGCGGATTCCGAAGCGTTGCTTGAGTTTCTCCTGTTGGCCGCAGATCTCGGCTCGCTGGCCGGCGTAGGGGAGGCCGGGCAGGTAGGGGTGGTCCAGGGTGTGGTTCTGGACGCTCGCGCCCACCGCGCGCAGGCGGCCGAAGTGCGCGTACCCCGGTCCGACGACGCTGTCCGTGAGGAACATGGTGACCGGCAGCCGAAGTTCGCGGACCATGTCGACGAACCTCGGATCCCGTTCGGCGCCGTCGTCGAAGGTCAGGAAGACCACCTTGTCGCGGGTGGGGACGCGGTCGACGACGGGCGGCAGGCCCGGACCCGCGGGGCGTACGGCGGGGCGGCCGGGTGGCTTCGGCGCCGGGGGGAGCGGGGCGGCCAGGCCCCAGCGGCGGTACGTCGCGGCCGGGAGGCTGCGGGTCCGCAGCGTCGACGTCGCCTTCTTGTCGAGCCGTTCGACCGGGTCGACGGGCCGGGAACAGCCGGTGGCGCCGACGGCGAGCAGTGCGGACGCGAGTACGGCCACGGCGAGAGCGCGACTGAAGCCAGTTCTGCCATCTTGTCGTACATCTTGTCGTACTGAACGCATGGTCCCGGATCCTCACAGGCCATGAGCCGTACGAGCCCCCCGACACCGCCGGCGGGCGCACACCATCCACCGACTGGCCCACAATGGAACCGTGGACGATCACGACCCCCTGGCCTCCTTCGCCGCGCTGCTCACCGACCGCGGACGGTTTCTCCTCGACGAGGTGCGGGAGGTCGAACCGGCGCAGGAGCTGGCCGTGGCCACGCGGTTGCGGCGGGAGCATCCCGCCGAGCTCGTGTCCGCGGCGATCGCGCAGGCGCGGTGGCGGCAGCGGGCGGTGGGGAAGTTCGGGGGCGCCGACGCCGGGCGGATGTTCTTCACCGCTAACGGGGTCGAGCAGGCGACCCGGGCGACGGTCGCGGCGTACCGGGCGGAGCGTTTCACGGAGCTCGGCGTACGGTCCGTCGCCGATCTCTGCTGCGGCATCGGCGGCGACGCGATCGCCCTCGCCCGCGCGGGGGTACGTGTCCTGGCTGTCGATCGCGACCCGCTGACCTGCGCGGTGGCGCGAGCGAACGCCGACGCGCTCGGGCTCGGCGACCTGATCGAGGTACGGGAGGCGGATGTCACGGAGGTCGATACGTTCTCGTACGACGCGGTCTTCGTCGACCCCGCCAGGCGTGGAGGGCGGGGTCGCGTCTTCGATCCCGAGGCCTATTCGCCGCCTCTCTCCTGGGCCGTCGAGGCGGCACTCAAGGCGCCTCGTGCCGCGCTGAAGATCGCGCCCGGGATTCCGCACGAGGCGGTTCCGGGCGACGCCGAGGCCGAGTGGGTCTCGGATTCCGGGGACGTGAAGGAGGCCGTGCTGTGGTTCGGCACCGAGCCCGGCCTTGTGCGCGCCACCCTGTTGCCAGGGCCGCGCAGCCTGCGTGGCCGTGGGTTGCCCGATCCTCAAGTCCGGCCGCCGGGGCGGTACTTGTACGAACCAGACGGTGCCGTCATCCGCGCCCATCTGGTCGCGGAGGTCGCCGAGGAGGTCGGCGGCGGACTGCTCGACGAGACGATCGCGTACGTCACCGCGGACGCCGTGACCCCGACCCCGTACGCCACTGCCTACGAGATCACCGACCAACGCCCCTTCAGCGTAAAGAAGTTGAAGGCGTTGCTCCGAGAGCGCGAGGTCGGCACCCTGACCGTCAAGAAACGCGGCTCGGCCGTCGAGCCGGAGGAACTCCGCCGCAAGGTGAAGCCGCAGGGGCCGAACTCGGCGACGGTGTTCCTGACTCGAGTCCGGGGCGCTCCGACCATGCTGATCGGGCATCCCGTCCAGCGGCAGAAGCCCCCTGGCTAGCCGTCCAGTTGCGCCAGTGTCGCGTTCGACGGGCCCCTGCGGGAGCGCTCGGCGCGTGCCACGTCCTCCGCTGCTCCCAGCACCCGTACCGCGTTCTGCCAGGTCAGCTTGGCGAGGTCGGGCTTCGACCAGCCGCGGCTGAGGAGTTCGGCGATGAGGTTCGGGTAGCCCGAGACGTCGTGCAGGCCGTCGGGGGTGAAGGCCGTGCCGTCGTAGTCGCCGCCGATGCCGATGTGGTCGATTCCGGCGGCCTCGCGCATGTGGTCCAGGTGGTCGGCGACCGTCGCGGCCGTGGCGGCCGGGCGGGGGTGCGCGTCCTCGAAGGCGCGGTGGACTTTCATCGCCTCCGACGTGGTGTCCAGGGGGTGGAAGCCGTGCTCGCGCATGTTCTCGTCCGCCGCCTCCGTCCAGTCGACGGCCGCCTGGAGGACGAACTTCGGCACGAACGTCACCATTGCCACGCCGCCGTTGGCCGGCAGGCGCTCCAGTACGTCGTCGGGGATGTTGCGCGGGTGGTCGCACACCGCGCGCGAGGAGGAGTGGGAGAAGATCACGGGCGCGACAGTCGTGTCGAGGGCGTCGCGCATCGTCGTCGGCGCGACGTGCGAGAGGTCCACGAGCATGCCCTCGCGGTTCATCTCCCGGACCACCTCGCGGCCGAAGGCCGACAGGCCGCCCACGCCCGGCTCGTCCGTCGCGGAGTCCGCCCAGGGGATGTTGTCGTTGTGGGTGAGCGTCATATAGCGGACGCCCAGCGCGTACAGCGCCCGTAGCGTCGCCAGGGAGCACGCGATCGAGTGGCCGCCCTCCGCGCCCATCAGCGAGGCGATACGGCCCTCGGCGCGCGCCGCCTCCATGTCGGCGGCCGTCAGCGCGGCCCTCAGGTCCGCGGGATAGCGCGCGATCAACTGCCGTACGCAGTCGACCTGTTCGAGCGTGGCGGGCACGGGCTCCGGCAGGTCCGAGCGGACGTACACCGACCAGAACTGGGCGCCCACGCCGCCCGCGCGCAGCCGCGGCAGATCCGTGTGCAGGTGCGCGCTCTGGTCGGTGGCGAGGTCGCGGGCGTCCAGGTCGTAGCGGACCTGCTCGCGCAGGGCCCAGGGGAGGTCGTTGTGCCCGTCGGCGACCGGGAACTGGCGCAGCAGTTCCCGGGCTTCGTCCAGGGACGTCAGCGGCGCCACGCCCTCAGCTCCCCGAACCGAAGCCGAAGCCCGCCGCGCCCTCGGTCTTGGCGCGCAGCCGCTTGCCCTTCTCCGCCGCCTGGTCGTTCAGCTCCTGCTGGAACTCCCGCATACGGCCGCGGAGTTCCTCGTCGTGGGCGCCGAGGATACGGGCCGCGAGCAGTCCGGCATTGCGCGCGCCGGCGACCGACACGGTGGCGACCGGCACCCCGGCCGGCATCTGCACGATCGACAGCAGCGAGTCCATGCCGTCCAGGTGCTTGAGCGGCACGGGCACGCCGATCACGGGCAGCGGGGTCACGGAGGCGAGCATGCCCGGCAGATGGGCGGCTCCGCCCGCACCCGCGACGATCACCTTGATGCCGCGGTCCGCCGCCTCCTCGCCGTACGCGATCATCTCGCGCGGCATCCGGTGCGCGGAGACGACATCGACCTCGTACGCGATCTCGAACTCGTCCAGGGCCTGGGCCGCCGCTTCCATGACCGGCCAGTCGGAGTCCGAGCCCATGACGATGCCGACGACGGGACCCGCCGAAGAATCTGCAGACTCAGCCGAAGTGCTCATTCGGTGATCGTCCCTCTCAGGTATGCGGCTGCGTGACGGGCGCGGTCGAGGACGTCGGCCAGGTCGTCGCCGTAGGTGTTGACGTGGCCGACCTTGCGGCCCACCTTCACGTCCTTGCCGTACATATGGATCTTGAGCTGCGGGTCGCGGGCCATGCAGTGCAGGTACGCGGAGTACATGTCGGGGTAGTCGCCGCCGAGGACGTTCACCATGACCGTCCACTTGGCGCGCGGGCGCGGGTCGCCGAGGGGCAGGTCGAGGACCGCGCGGACGTGATTGGCGAACTGGGAGGTGATCGCGCCGTCCTGGGACCAGTGGCCGGAGTTGTGGGGGCGCATGGCCAGCTCGTTGACCAGGATGCGGCCGTCGCGGGTCTCGAAGAGCTCGACGGCGAGGTGGCCTATGACGTCGAGTTCCTTGGCGATGTTCAGGGCGAGCTGCTCGGCCTGGAGCGCCCGCTCCGCGGGCAGGTCCGGGGCCGGGGCGATCACCGTGTCACAGACGCCGTTGACCTGCCGCGACTCCACGACGGGGTATGCGACCGCCTGGCCGTGGGGCGAGCGGACCACGTTCGCGGCGAGTTCCCGTACGAAGTCGACCTTCTCCTCGGCGAGGACCGGGACACCGGCGCGGAAGGGGTCCTCGGCCTCCGCCGCGGACCGTACGACCCACACGCCCTTGCCGTCGTAGCCGCCGCGGACGGTCTTCAGCACGACGGGAAAGCCGTCGCCTTCCGCCGCGAACACGGCCACGTCCTCGGGATCGCTCACGATCCGGTGCCGTGGACACGGCACCCCGATCGCGTCGAGTCTCGCGCGCATCACGCCCTTGTCCTGGGCGTGCACAAGAGCGTCGGGGCCGGGGCGTACGGGAATGCCGTCCGCCTCCAGGGCCCGCAAATGCTCGGTGGGCACATGCTCGTGATCGAAGGTGATCACATCGCAGCCCCGCGCGAAGTCACGCAGCGTGTCGAGATCGCGATAGTCGCCGACGACGACATCGCTGACGACCTGCGCCGCTGAGTCCTGGGGAGTGTCACTGAGGAGCTTGAATCTGATGCCGAGCGGGATGCCAGCCTCGTGCGTCATACGAGCGAGCTGGCCCCCGCCGACCATGCCGACTACCGGGAACGTCACGCACCCAGGGTAACGGGCGCCCCGGGGCGTCCAAGCAGCCCGCATGATCATCGAAACATCCGCATGTTCATCACGTACTGGCCACATCTTCCGGCTCTGCCCAGGACTGGACAGGAAGAGCTGGATAGCATGGCTGAGTCGACGGAAGTTGACGAAGTTGGCATATCCGACGAGACGGGGGCTGGGCGACACCATGGGCAAAGGTGCTTCACGCGGGGCACATGCCGCGCCGCGCAGCGCGGTACGCCAGCGCATCGACCGGCTTACACGGGAGGTCGCCAAGTTCGGGGCGGTCGGCGGCATGGGGCTGCTGGTCAACCTTCTCGTCTTCAACCTCGTACGCAGCGCCACGGACCTGCAGGTCGTGCGGGCCAGTGTGATCGCCACGGTGGTCGCGATCGTCTCCAACTACATAGGGTTCCGCTATTTCACCTACCGCGACCGCGACAAGAGCGGCCGCACCAAGGAACTCTCGCTCTTCCTGCTGTTCAGCGCCATTGGCCTGGTCATCGAGAACGGCATTCTGTTCGCCGCCACCTACGGCCTCGGCCTCGACAGCCCCCTGCAGAGCAACGTCTTCAAGTTCCTCGGCATCGGCATCGCGACCCTGTTCCGCTTCTGGTCCTACCGCAGCTGGGTGTTCCGCACGCTCCCGGCCCGCGAGGCCGTGGCCAGTGCCGAATCGTTCCTGGCGGAGGACCGCCCGACCCGCCAGTTCCAGCGCGTGCGCTGACACCGGCCCCGGCGCTATCGCACTGTCTGCTCCGGCTCCTGGCCCGCCGACGCCCGCTTCTTCGGCGTACGCGACAGGAACAGGCCAAAGACAGGCGGCTGGGCCTGGAGCATTTCGAGCCGGCCGCCGTCCGCCTCCGCCAGGTCGCGGGCCACGGCGAGGCCGATGCCGGTGGAGTTCTGGCCGCTGATGGCCCGCTCGAAGATCCGGGCGCCGAGCTCGGCGGGGACGCCCTCGCCCTCGTCTGTCACCTCGACCACGGCCTGGTTTCCGGTGACGCGGGTGCGCAGGGCGACCGTGCCGCCGCCGTGCATGAGCGAGTTCTCGATCAGGGCGGCCAGCACCTGGGCCACGGCTCCGGGGGTGCCCACGGCCTGCAGATGCCGTTTGCCCGAGCTGACGATGGCGCGGCCCGCGCTGCGGTAGGCAGGGCGCCATTCCGCGAGCTGCTGGTTGATGACCTCGTCCAGGTCGAAGGTGACGGCGGAGCCGGTGCGCGGGTCGCGGGAGTTGGTGAGCAGCCGCTGCACCACGTCCGTGAGGCGCTCCACCTGACCGAGCGCGATGGTCGCCTCCTCCTTCACCGTGTCCGGGTCGTCGGTGAGGGTGATCTCCTCCAGGCGCATGGACAAGGCAGTGAGGGGCGTACGGAGCTGGTGGGAGGCGTCGGCGGCCAGCCGGCGTTCGGCCGTGAGCATCCGGGCGATGCGCTCGGCGGAACTGTCCAGCACATCGGCGACGCGGTCCAGCTCCGGCACTCCGTACCGCTTGTGGCGCGGTCTCGGGTCCCCGGAGCCGAGCCGCTCCGCGGTCTCCGCGAGGTCGGTGAGCGGGGAGGCGAGCCGGTTGGCCTGGCGTACGGCGAGCAGTACGGCGGCGATCACCGCGAGCAGGGCGACCGCGCCGATGATCAGGAACGTACGGCCGACTTCGCGGGTGACCGAGGACCGCGGCTCCTCGACCGTGACCGTCTCGCCCTCCTCGCCCCTGGCCTCCTTGGACTGGATGACGCGACCGCTGGGCTTGGTGCCGATCTCGATCGGATCCCGCCCCGGAATCTCGACAAGCGCATACCGCTCGTCCGTGACCTGATCCTCGAGAATCTCGGCACTGATCTGCTCATCACCGAGAATCCGACTGTCGACGATGCTGGCCAGCCGCAGCGCCTCCAGATCCACGCGCTCCTGCGCACTGGCACTGATGGTCCGGGTCTCGACGATGACGAGCGAAACCCCGAACACGGCAATCACAACAAGGACCACGGCGAGGGTGGACTGAATAAGACGGCGACGCACGGGGCCCTCCGGGCAGCTGGTTTACGAGGTCCAGTGTGCCGTGCCCCGAAGGGGGGCGGGGCGCGTCAATCTGCGGCTCCGCATCCCCGGAGAGGGTTCAGCTCTTCTCGAAGCGGAACCCGACCCCTCGTACCGTGGCGATGTATCGCGGATTGGCCGCATCATCGCCAAGCTTCTTGCGCAACCACGAGATATGCATATCGAGGGTCTTGGTGGACGACCACCACGTCGTGTCCCACACCTCACGCATCAACTGGTCACGCGTGACAACCCGCCCCGCATCCCGAACCAGCACCCGAAGAAGATCGAACTCCTTGGCCGTCAGCTGGAGTTCCTCGTCCCCCATCCACGCCCGGTGCGACTCGACATCGATGCGAACCCCATGAGTGGCGGGCGCCTGCTGCGGCTCCGTGGCCCCGCGCCGAAGCAGCGCCCGGACCCGGGCGAGCAGCTCGGCAAGGCGGAACGGCTTGGTGACGTAGTCGTCGGCGCCCGCGTCGAGGCCCACAACGGTGTCCACCTCGTCGGCGCGCGCGGTCAGGATGAGGATCGGGATGGTGTGGCCTTCGGCACGCAGCCGACGGGCCACCTCCAGTCCGTCCATACCGGGCAGCCCGAGGTCGAGCACGACCAGATCGACGCCACCCTGGATGCCGGCGTCGAGCGCGGTGGGTCCGTCCTCACGTACCTCGACCTCGTAACCCTCCCGGCGCAGAGCACGGGCCAGCGGCTCCGAAATGGACGCGTCGTCCTCGGCGAGCAGTACTCGGGTCATGGGGTGATGGTAGTCCGACGTGGACAACCATCGTGAGGGAAGATCGGGATCTCTCCCCCACCACAAGCCCACACCCCCACGCACCCGCACTCTCCCACCGGCGGGAGGGGACGTGGGCCGGTGCGTCGTATGCCCGTCGCGTAGGTTCTGTCTCGGCCCACCTGCGCCCTGTGTCAGCCGAAGGGCCGTATGCCCTGTTGGCGACGGGCTGACGCACCGGCCCACGTCCCCGCACCCACCACGCACCCAGGGGCGCGGGGCTGTGACATCAGCGGCTCCGCCGCGGGGCGCGACCAGCCACAACGCACCCGCAGCTTCAAACCGCACCCCGCGGAGCGCTAGCGCATGCGACCTCGCGGCATAAACGTGAACACAGCCCCGCCCAACAGAATCGTCGTGCCCGCCAGCAGGCCGAGCGCCTGCAACAGCCCGTTGTCGTCAGAGCCCGTGTCCGCAAGCCCACCGCCGGAGGACGCGGGGCCAGCACCGGACGTACCCGCTCCACCGGCGGAGCCGCCCGGCTGAGACGAGGTATCCAGCGTCAGCGAAACCTCACTCTTGGCCGGCGTACACGTAGTCGTCGTACCCAGCGCCTCCACCGTCAGCACACCCGGCGAAAGCGTCGACTCACCGTCCGCCCCCGGCTTGTAGGTGCCCGTCAGGTTGGGAATCTCGATCGGATCACCCGACTTGATCGGCTCCGGGTTCGTCGGACCCTCCACACGCACCGTGCCCTTGTCCGCGCCGCCCAGCGCAACCTCCATCGACGGCTTCACGGAGTCCGCCGGGATGTCCGCGGGACTGTCCATGACCGACTTCTTGAACTGCACCGTCAGCCCGAAGTTCCCGCCGTCCTTCTTGGCGTCGATCTGCACGGGAGAGGTCGCGCTCTTGTCTCCGATCGGCGTCTTGCACTCGTACGGAATCTCGACCTCCTTGCCCGTGAACGCGGTCTGCCCACCACCGGACCCACCGGAGTCCGAACCACCGGAGCCGCCGTCACCCCCGGTCGCGCTCTCGGAGGGCGAAGACGGCGAGGACGGAGGCGTACCCCCGGTCGGCAGCTCCGTCGGAACCTCCGTGGGCACAGGGGGCACCCCCGTCGGCAGCCCACCCGTCGTCCCCCCGGAGTCTCCCCCGCTCACCTTGATCGTCGCTGCCGACTTCACCGCCTCCGTCGGCGTGCACTTGGTGTCCGCGGACACGGGCTTGTTGACGTTGACGTTGTACGCGTCCGGGGTCAGCGTGACCTCCCCGGCCGCCGTCAGCTTCAGCGTGCCCTTCATGTCGGAGAGCTTCATGTCGCTGTTCTTCGGGATGGCGGGGTTCTGCCGCGGCCCCTCCATGGCGATGTCGCCGGTCTGCGCGCCGCCCGCCTTGAGGGTGCCGGTCGGCTGGACGGTGTCCTTCTCCAGATCGATGATGTCGGGGTTCTTGGAGGCGGCCTTCACGAACTTCCAGGTGATCTGCACCTCGTCCCCGACCTTCGCCTCGGCGGGCGCGGTGATCTCCACCTGGGTCGTTCCCTGCACCGGATCCATCCCGGAGATCGCGGGCGGTACGCACTCGGTCTTGTACGACACCTCGGCCGCCTGGGCGGGCACCGCGGCCACACCGAGCAGGATGCCCGCGCCACCGAGCATCAGCGCGACTCCGGCCGCGCTCGCTCCAGGGCGCTTCTGCGCCCCAAGGCCGCCGTCTCCGGGCCGGACTCTCCGTAGCGTGCTCACGCGTTTCCCTTTCTGGTGGGGGTCGAAGGGCTGTTCTCTTGCGGTGCGGAGAGCTGACCGGCCTCGGCCCCCGGATCGGCGTCCGGGGTGAACCACGGCAAGGTCGGGTTCGTACGGGTGTCGCCGTCGGCGTCTGCGTGGGGGGACGACGCCGTGGACGAAAGGCTCAACTTCGGCATGCGTACGGTTACTTCGGGCAGCCGCAGGCTCCGGCGCGGACCGGCGTGCCCGCCACCGCCACCGCTCCTCGGGCGGGAGCCCCAGCGCCCGGCCGGCCTGGACCTGCCCTGCGGACGTACGCGGTCCACCACGGCCATCCCGATCCGGAACACGGCGGCCGGTACGACGATGAAGAGCAGGATCCAGAAGAGCGTCACGCCCCAGGGGCGGCCCACGCCCCAGGGCTGTTCGGCGAGCACCTTGCCGCCGTACTTCACGGAGACCGTGTAGTCGCCGTGCGCGCCGGTCGACAGCTCGACGGGCAGTTCGATCTGCGCCTTCTTGCCGGGCTCGATGGTGCCGCGCCACTGCTGTTCCTCCCATTGCGGGGCGAACACGCCGTGCGAGGTGCCGACTTGGAAGACGGGATCCTTGACGGGCAGGGAGCCGACGTTGCCGACGGTGAAGACGAAGTCGCGGGAGGGCGGCGCGCCGAACCAGGTCAGCGGACCGCTCGATCCGTCGAGCCGGGTGTCGGTGAGCACCGAGAGCCGCCCGCTGGTGTCCTCCTTCGGCAGGGGCTCGACCTCGTGCCCTGCTACCAGGAACGCGGCGTCCGCGTCCGCCTTCTGACCGGTCACGGTCGCCACGTGCACCACGCACGGGCACGGCTGCGGCGGCTCGACGACCGGCAGTTTCTTTTTGAACGCGCCCTTCTCGTCCGTGGTGACGGCCCGACCGTCCGAGTTGGCGCAGGAGTTGGTGCCGCCGATCACGCCCCGGTCGGGCGAGGACTGACCGCAGATCAGCATCATGAGGAGGGCGCCCGGCCGCCATCCGGAGCCGGTCACCGTGATCGAACCACCCGTTCCCGCCTGGGACTTGGACAGCTTGACTTCCGGTTTCCCGTCCGCGCCCGTAGCCGCCCCGCCCAGGGGGAGCAGGAGCAGCGCGAGCACCGCCACCACCAACGCCGGAATCCGCACCTTCCCGCTCACGTCACCGCTCCCGTCAACTCGACTTCCGTACGCGGCTGTTCTGGCCCACCAGATCCACCGGGTCCACCGGGCTCGCCGGACTCCGCGATGCGCTTTCGACGTCGTACGTACCAACCGGCACCGCCCGCACACAGCACGAGCCCGCCCGCCAGGCCCGCGAGCGCTCCCCACGGCACGAACCGCGCCGCGGTGCCCGCCTCGTCGTGCGCCCCGTCCCCCGCCGTGACCGTGAGTCTCACGTCGACCGAGTCGAACGCGGGCCGGTCGTGCCAGGGCTCGCGGAGGGTGACGCGGCGGCCGGGGAGCAGTTCGACGGGGAGGGCGCGCGGGGCGCGGTCGAGCACCTCGCCGAACAGTCCGTCGGCGCGTACGGCGAGCTTCGGGGTCAGTACGGTGTTGCCGCGGTTGACCAGGTCGTACGAGATACGGCCGTCCCGTACGGCCACGTCCTCGACCGTGAGCGCGGACAGGGTCGGGCCGCCGACCCGCAGCTGGACGCGTACGGCCGCGGACCGGCCGCCGCCGCTCGCGACGATCGCGCCGGGGTGGTCGCCGGGGATGGCGCCCTCGGGGACGCCGATGGTGAACGGAACGTCGGCGCGCGTCCGCGCGGGCACCTTCACGGTCTTCTCGGCGAAAGTGATCCACGAGCCGGTGTCACGCGGCTTCGCCCGCAGCGCGAAGCCGCCACCCTCCTGGCTGTTGTCGGCGTCCGCGCCGCGCAGCCGTACGGTGAGTGGTTCCTCGCCCGGGTTGATCACCGACACCGTGTCCTGCAGGACCGCACCGGGCGCGCCCTCCGCGTAGAAGTACGGCCGCCCCTCCCGGCCGCCCGCCGACGGCACGACGGACCAGCCCTCGTCGGCCACGGCGGTGGGTGCGACGCCGGGCAGGCCGAGCAGAACTGCTGCGGCGAGAGCGAGGACACAGAGGCCACGGGCGGCGGACTGCACGGATGTCACAGGCGGCTCCAGACCAGAAGGTGCGGCGTACGGCGAGCGCAGCGAGATGGAGGTCCCCCCGGCCGAAGGCTGGGGGAGGCCAGTCCTGCGCGTACGCGAAAACGAAAGGTCAGCGCGGCGCCTGGTTCCTTCGGGTCAGCCACAGCACCCCGGCCGCTCCGGCGAGGAGCACAGTGCCGCCGAGCGTGCCGAGGGCGATCGCGGAGTCCTCGGGGCCGGTCTGCGGGAGCTCGGCGCCGGAGTCCGCGCCGCTCTCGGTGCCGCCCTCGGGGGAGGTCTCCGACGAACCGCCGCCGCCACCTGCGGCCGTGACGTCGAGGCTCAGCGCGGGTCCCGGATTGTTGCCGGGCTCGCAGGTGGTCGTCGTACCGAGCGCCTTGATGGTGAGCACGCCCGGCGTGAAGGTGACCTTGCCGCTCTTGGACGGCGTGTACGTGCCGCTCAAGTCGCTGACTTTGATCGGGGTGTTGGCGGGGATGGCTTCGGCGTTGGCCGGGCCCTTCACCGTGAGCGTCCCGCTCTCGGCGCCGCCCAGCTTGATGGTGGCGCTCGGGCTCATCGCGCCCTTGCCCAGTTCCACCGGGCTGGACGAGACGCCCTTCTGCCAGGACATGGTGAGCTTGTAGCCGCCGCCGCTCTCGGCACTCTTGATGTCGATGGGCGAGACGGCGGACTTGTCACCGATGGGCGTCTTGCAGTTGTACTCGACGTCGACGACCTCGGCCCATGCTGCGGGGGCGGCCATCAGCACCGCCGAGCCGGCCAGGGCCGCGGCGAACGCGAGCGCGGCGGTTCGTTTCTGGTACGTCCGGTATGACACGGTCCCCTCATTCCTGACGGCACATCAGATCGGCCGTCAAGGTACGCCCGGGGCCTTGTGGAGGGAAGACAAAGGACGCGCCGGATCTCGATCGATCCGCCGCGTACGAAGAAGGATTCGAACCTGCGGTAACCCTTGGTGGGAGTTACGTCCGGCCAAGCGGACACCCCGGGCTTCCGGCTAAGCGGGCGCTGCGAGCTCCGCCCATACCGTCTTGCCGGCCACCCCTGGAGCCCGGAGGACCCCCCAGTCCAGGCACAGCCGCTGCACGATGAACATCCCGTGGCCGCCGGGGCGCCCGGCGCGGTGCGGGGTGCGCGGGGCGGGCTGGCCGGAGCCCCTGTCGGAGACCTCGACGCGCAGCACTTTGCTGTCGCAGGCGATCCACAGCTCGTCCGGGCCCTCGGCGTGCAGGCAGGCGTTGGTGACGAGCTCGGAGACGACCAGCAGTACATCCTCGGCGGCGGCCCGCCGGTCGGCGGTCGCGGCGGGAAGCCAGCCCCACGCGTACAGCGCCTGGCGCGCGAAGTCGCGGGCGAGGGGGACGACCCCGCTCGCGCCGTCGAGGTTGAGCCGACGGGCCTGACGGGCGGCCGGGCGCGCGGACCCGTCGTCTCTGGCCTCCCCCGAAGCGCCGCAGACGCCCGCTTCCGGGCCGCGGTCGCCCGGCGGGTAAGGCCGGGTGGTGCTCATCAGCGCTTCACCTCACCGATTCACCAGTTCACGATTCAAGACTCAAGACATTCAGAAAGCTCAGGACACTCAGGATCCGGGACTGCCGCGCGCTTGCCGTTGGCCTTGTTGACATATTCAGGATGTCTCCTGCCCGGCCGATCCGTCAGAACACCCACTGATTCGGCATGAGCACTGTGACGCTGGTAACGCACCGGTCACATAGAGACAACTGAGCCATAACTTTGCACCCCGCAGCCAGGCGGTTACTCACCGGGGGTCGCTCGAACATGTCCTCGAGAGCGCGAATACTCACATACTCACGCAGGGCGCATCGACTGCATCGAGCGTGTCATGCACCATGCGATCACTCGCGCAGAGCCGCATCGAGCGTGTCATGCACAGTGAAGACGGCAGCCGCACCGGTGATCTCGAACACCCGGGCCACCACCGGAAGCATCCCGGCCAGATGCACCCCACCGCCCGCGTCCTCGGCTTTGAGCCGGGCACCGAGCAGCACGTTCAGCCCGGTGGAGTCGCAGAACTCGAGCCGCGAACAGTCCACGACGAGGCGCGCGAACCCGCGCTCGAGGCAGTCCTCGAGCGGTTCGCGCAGTAGATCGGCCGTGTGGTGATCCAATTCACCCGCCGGGGTCACGACGGCACTGAGGCCCTCTTCCCGCACCTCGACCAGAAGCCGGCCCGATTGTGCGCTGCCGACCGTCCCGCGGTCCATGCCGTCTCTCTCTTCCGACCGTCGTGGCTGTTGATTGACGCTCCTGAACACTACGCCTTTCCTACGACCACGACTCCTGCCGTGCGGTTCCTTCCCTACGACCTCTCTACGACCTTGCCACACCCGAATACCCGTCCAGACCTGGACATTTCTCTAGCAAGCGCACTTGCGGTGGACTGACGAAAGCGGGTAGGGCTAGTAGGGACACGAATCAACACGGCCGGCTTTGGAGGCGCCGCACACCGCAGTGCACGTATTGGCATCGGCGGCCATATGCCGAGAACGATGGAGGACATCATGTCACCCCGGCTCGACGCATCGCAGACCCCGCAGGCGACGTCGACACCCTCTCCAGAACAGGCGGATCTCGTCGAGGAGGACCTCGACGGACTCGCCGGCCTTCCGGAGATCCCGCCGTACGACGAGGTGGGGCCGGTGGACGCACGGGCCCTGTCCAAGACCCTCTTCGAACGGCTGGAATCCCTGGAAGAGGGCACGCACGAGTATTCCTATGTACGCAACACCCTGGTCGAACTGAACCTCGCTCTGGTGAAGTTCGCCGCCTCCCGGTTCCGCTCCCGCAGCGAGCCGATGGAGGACATCATCCAGGTCGGCACGATCGGCCTCATCAAGGCGATCGACCGCTTCGAACTCAGCCGTGGCGTGGAGTTCCCGACCTTCGCGATGCCGACCATCGTTGGCGAGATCAAGCGCTTCTTCCGCGACACCAGCTGGTCGGTGCGCGTACCCCGCCGACTCCAGGAACTCCGCCTGGACCTGGCCAAGGCCGGCGACGAGCTGGCCCAGAAACTGGACCGCGCTCCGACAGTGGGAGAGCTGGCGGAACGCCTGGGCCTGTCCAACGACGAGGTCGTCGAGGGCATGGCCGCGTCCAACGCCTACACGGCATCTTCACTCGACGCCCAGCCCGAGGAGGACGACTCCGAGGGCGCCCTGGCCGACCGCATCGGCTACGAGGACCACGGCCTGGAAGGCATCGAGTACGTCGAGTCCCTGAAGCCCCTGATCGCCGAACTTCCTTCCCGTGACCGGAAGATCCTGTCCCTCCGCTTCGTCGCCAACATGACCCAGTCCGAGATAGGCGACGAGCTGGGCATCTCGCAGATGCACGTTTCGCGACTGCTGTCGCGAACGCTGGTGCGCCTGCGGAGGGGCCTGACGGTCGAAGAGTGACGCGGGCTGCCGCCGACGGTGGCCTGAACGATGACGGTGACTGAGCAACCCGGCCCGGGGAGGGCCGGGTTGTTCGGTTACGTGGAGGGCTTGGAGCCGGCTCGTTGGCTCACCTCATACGCGGCTTGAAGTCAGGCCGCTTCCACGCCGCCACGCCTCGGTAACCAGCGGCACACCCGGTCGGTACGCCAGATGCACATGGCTCGGGGCGTCCAGGAGCACAAGATCGGCGTACGCCCCCGGCGTGAGACGGCCGACGTCCTCCCGCCGCAGCGCCCTTGCTCCACCCGCCGTGGCCGACCACACCGCCTCGTCCGGCGTCATCCCCATGTCCCGTACCGCCAGCGCGATGCAGAACGGTACGGAGGAGGTGAAGGACGAGCCCGGGTTGCAGTCCGTGGACAGGGCGACCGTGACGCCTGCGTCGAGGAGGCGGCGGGCGTTCGGCCACTCGGCGCGCGTGGAGAACTCGGCACCGGGGAGGAGCGTGGCGACCGTCCGGCTGTTCGCCAGGGCGTCGACATCCGCGTCGGTGAGGTGGGTGCAGTGGTCGGCGCTGGCGGCGTCCAGTTCGACCGCGAGCTGCACGCCGGGGCCGTAGGAGAGCTGGTTGGCGTGGATGCGCGGGTGCAGGCCGGCCGCCTTGCCCGCCGCGAGGATCGCGCGGGCCTGGTCACCGTCGAAGGCGCCCTTCTCGCAGAAGACGTCGATCCAACGGGCGTACGGGGCACAGGCGTTGAGCATGTCGCCGGTGACGAGGGCTACGTACGCCGCCGGGTCGTCGGCGTAGTCGGGGGACACGATGTGTGCGCCCATGTACGTGACCTCGTCCGTGTGCCGGGACGCGATGCGCAGGGCGCGGGACTCGTCCTCGACGGTGAGGCCGTAGCCGGACTTGGTCTCGAAGGTGGTTGTGCCCTGGCGGAAGGCCTCGGCGAGGTAGCGCGTGAGGTTGCGCTCCAGTTCCTCGTCGCTCGCCGCACGCGTCGCGGCGACCGTCGTACGGATGCCGCCCGCGCTGTAGGGCCGGCCCGACATGCGGGCGTTGAACTCCTGGGTGCGGTCGCCCGCGAAGACCAGGTGCGAGTGGGAGTCGACGAAGCCCGGGATCACCGCCCGGCCGCCCGCGTCGACCCGATTGTCAGTGGCGGGTGCTTTGCTTGATTCACCGGTCCATGCGATGCGGTCGCCGTCGATGACGACGGCCGCGTCATGGATCAGACCAAGGGGGGAACCGTCACCAAGGGAGGGGTCGTTGGTGACCAGCGTGGCGATGTTGGTGATGACGGTGGTCGGGCTGCTCGTCGGGCTGCTCATGTCGTCCTCGCGGGGGCGCGGTTCGGTGGTCGTCATCAAACACGCAGGGCTTCGACTGCCTGCGCGAGGGCTTGCGGCACATCCGGTACGAGCGTGTGCGCCCCGTCTCGTACGACGTGACGGCCGCCCACGATCGTGTGCCGTACGTCCGCCGCTGTCGCGGCGAATACGGCCGTCTCGGCGCCGAGCCTGGGCAACGGCCCCGCTGTCCTGACCGAGTCGAGCGCGATCGTCGTGAGGTCCGCGAGCGCGCCGGTCTCGATGGTGCCCGTGTCGTCCCAGCCGAGGGCCGCGTGGCCGTCGGCCGAGGCCGCCCGCAGGAGGGCAGCCGCCGTCCAGTGACCGCGCGTACGGGTGCGCAGGCGCTCGTTCAGCTCCATCGCGCGCGCCTCTTCGAGCAGGTCGATGACGGCGTGGCTGTCGGAGCCGAGGGAGAGCGGCGAGCCGGCCTTCTGGAGGGCGGCAGCGGGTCCGATGCCGTCGGCCAGGTCGCGTTCGGTGGTCGGGCACATGCACGTGCCGGTCCTGGAGTCGCCGAGCAGCGCGATGTCCTCGTCGGTGAGGTGTGTGTTGTGGACGCCCGTCGTGCGCGGGCCGAGCACACCGTGGTCGGCGAGCAGCCGAGTGGGTGTGCATCCGTGCGCGGCCCGGCAGGCGTCGTTCTCCGCCGTCTGCTCGGACAGGTGCACGTGGAGCGGGGCCCCCCGCCCCTCGGCCCATCGCGCCACCGTGGCCAACTCCCGCGCGGGCACGGCCCGTACGGAGTGGATGGCCGCACCGATCCGCAGGTGATCCCGGTCCTTGAGAACTGAGCAGCGTTCCGCCCAGGCGTCGGCGTTCCCGTCGGAGAAGCGGAGCTGGTGGGTGTTGGGTGGCTGTCCGAAGCCGGAAGAAAGGTAGGCGGTGTCGAGGAGGGTGATGCGGATACCGGCTTCGGCGGCAGCGTCAGTGAGCGCCTCGCCCATCGCGTTGGGGTCGGCGTAGCGGGTGCCGCCGGGGGCGTGATGGACGTAGTGGAACTCGCCCACGCAGGTGATGCCGGCGAGCGCCATCTCGGCGTACACCGCGCGGGCGAGGGCGTGGTAGGTCTCCGGGGTCAGCCGGTCGGCTGTGGCGTACATGACCTCGCGCCAGGTCCAGAAGGTCCCGGAACCGACCTGGACGGTGCCGCGCAGGGCTCGGTGAAAGCAGTGCGAGTGGGCGTTCGCCAGGCCCGGCAGGGTCAGTCCGCGCAGGATTTCGGAGCCGGGCGGTGGGCTGTCGATGCCCGTACGGACGGCGGCGATCCGGCCGTCGGCGACCTCGACGGCCACGCCGGGCTCGACGTACGAGTCTAGCCAGGCGTGCTCCAGCCAGTACGTCTGTGTGTGGGGGTGGGTCACCTGCGGGCCAGCCCTTCCAGTACGTCGGCCAGGGCGAGTACCCCGGCCACGCAGTCGTCCTCGGCCGCGTACTCGGCCGGGGAGTGCGAGACACCGGTGGGGTTGCGCACGAACAGCATGGCGGTGGGGATGGTCCCGGAGAGGATTCCGGCGTCGTGTCCGGCGCCCGTGCCGAGGACGGGGACCTTGAGGTCCGTGTCGGTTCCCAGAATGCGGGCGACTTCGTCGCGCAGGGCGTGGTCGAACTCGACGACGGGGGTGAACGACTCGCGGACGACGTCGAGTTGGACGCCGTGGGCGCCGGCGTAGTCGCGGGCCGCCTGCTCGATGCCGCTGACGACGGTGTCGAGACTCGCCTGGTCGGCGGCGCGGGAGTCGAGCCAGCCGCGGACGAGGGACGGGATGGCGTTCACGCCGTTCGGCTCGACGGAGATCTTGCCGAAGGTGGCGACGGCGCCGGCGAGTTGGGCTTCCCGGCGGGCCGCGAGCACGGTCTCCGCGTACGCCAGCATGGGGTCGCGGCGGTCCACGAGCCGAGTGGTCCCCGCGTGGTTGGCCTCACCCCGGAAGTCGAACCGCCACCGCCCGTGCGGCCAGATGGCGCTGGCGATGCCGACCCGGTCGCCGGACAGGTCGAGGGCACGCCCCTGCTCGACATGCAGCTCGACGAACGCGCCGATACGGGCCAGGCGCTCCGGGTCCGCCCCGATGGCGTCCGGGTCGAATCCCGCGGCCTCCATCGCCTCCGGCAGGCTGACGCCGTCGGCATCCCTGAGCCGATGCGCCTGCTCGACGGTGAGCTCTCCGGCCGCGAGCCGCGACCCCACACAGGCCAGCCCGAAGCGGGCCCCTTCCTCGTCACCGAAGTTCACGATGGCCAGGGGCTTGCTGAGCTGCGCGTTCCTGCTCCGCAGTTCATCCAGCGCGGCGAAGGAGGACACGACGCCGAGGGGACCGTCGAAGGCGCCGCCATCGGGCACCGAGTCGAGGTGCGACCCGGTGACGACAGCGTCCCCGGCAGCGGGATTCCCGAGCCAGGCCCACTGATTCCCGTTCCGGTCCACCTCGTACGCCAGCCCCCGCGCCCGGGCCTGCTCCTCGAACCAGGCCCGACATTCGGCATCTGCCCCGGTCCAGGCGAACCGCCGGTACCCACCGGAGTCGGGGTGCCGCCCGATGGGCTCCAACTGCCGCCACATCTCATGAAAGGAGGGAGACGCTGAACGTGGCTGAGCCTTCGGGCCCGGTCCCGCACCAACCACCCCGTCCTGCCTTTGAGGACGAGGCCGTTCAGACCGATCGGGGTTCTGGGGGCGGAGCCCAGGGGCAGCGCCCCCAGTTTCGGGAAGGGGCGGGGTGGGGGAAGATTCCCGGCCCTCACCGGACGACAGGCTCACTCGCCCTCCCGCATAGGCACCCGCACACCGCGCTCGTCCGCCACCGACTCCGCGATGTCGTACCCGGCATCCACATGCCGGATGACCCCCATCCCGGGGTCATTCGTCAGAACCCGGCGAATCTTCTCCCCGGCCAGCTTCGTACCGTCGGCCACGGACACCTGCCCGGCATGGATGGACCGCCCCATCCCCACACCACCCCCATGGTGAAGGGAAACCCAGGACGCCCCCGACGCCACGTTCACCATGGCATTCAGCAGCGGCCAGTCGGCAATCGCGTCGGAGCCGTCGAGCATCGCCTCGGTCTCACGGTACGGGGAGGCCACCGACCCGCAGTCGAGGTGGTCGCGGCCGATGGCGAGCGGGGCCTGCAACTCCCCGCTCGCGACCATGTCGTTGAACCGCTCCCCCGCCCGGTCCCGCTCCCCGTACCCGAGCCAGCAGATACGCGCCGGAAGCCCCTGGAAGTGCACCCGCTCACCGGCCATCTTGATCCAGCGGTGGAGGGATTCGTTCTCGGGGAAGAGGTCGAGGATCGCCTTGTCCGTCTTGGCGATGTCCGAGGCCTCACCGGACAGTGCGGCCCACCGGAAGGGTCCCTTGCCCTCGCAGAACAGCGGTCGGATGTAGGCGGGCACGAAGCCGGGAAAGGCGAACGCCCGCTCGTAGCCGACTAGTTGGGCCTCGCCACGGATGGAGTTGCCGTAGTCGAAGACCTCGGCACCGGCGTCCATGAAGCCGACCATCGCTTCCACGTGCCGGGCCATGGACTCGCGGGCACGGGTGGTGAAACCCGCCGGGTCCTTGGCCGCGTACGAGGCCATGTCGTCGAAGTCCACGCCGAGCGGCAGGTAGGACAGCGGATCGTGGGCCGAGGTCTGGTCGGTCACGATGTCGACGGGGGCGCCCTCGGCGAGCATGCGCGGCAGCAGCTCAGCGGCGTTGCCGAGCAGCCCGATCGACAGCGGGCGCCGGGCGTCGCGCGCCTCCACGGCCAGCTGGAGGGCGTGCTCGAGCGAGTCGGCGCGTACGTCCAGGAACCGGTGCTCGATACGGCGCTCGATCGCCCGCGGGTCACAGTCGATACAGATGGCGACGCCGTCGTTCATCGTCACCGCGAGCGGCTGGGCGCCGCCCATGCCACCGAGCCCGGCGGTGAGCGTGATCGTCCCGGCGAGCGAACCCCCGAACCGCTTCGCGGCGACCGCCGCGAACGTCTCGTAGGTGCCCTGCAGGATGCCCTGCGTACCGATGTAGATCCACGAACCGGCCGTCATCTGGCCGTACATGGTGAGTCCGAGCTGCTCCAGGCGCCGGAACTCCTCCCAGTTCGCCCAGTCGCCCACCAGGTTCGAGTTGGCGAGGAGCACGCGCGGCGCCCACTCGTGGGTCTGCATGACGCCGACCGGGCGGCCGGACTGGACGAGCATCGTCTCGTCCTGCTTGAGGGTGCGCAGCGTACGGACCATGGCGTCGAAGGAGCGCCAGTCGCGGGCGGCCTTGCCCGTGCCGCCGTAGACGACGAGCTTGTCGGGGTGCTCGGCGACCTCGGGGTCGAGGTTGTTCTGCAGCATCCGCAGGGCGGCTTCCTGCTGCCATCCCAGGGCGCTCAGTTCCGTACCGCGGGGCGCTCGTACCGGGCGGGGTCCTGACATGGGCTGCCTCCTGGCGGGCTCGTGGTGCTCCGGCGTTGCAGTCGGTCTCGGCAATCGGTCTCCGCAATCCGTCACCGCGATCGGTCACCGCAGTCGTCCATTGCAGAGATATTCACATCCTGGCTTCATGAATAGAACTAGTCAATACGGCCCCTGCGTCGGCACCGGCGCCGTACGGGTGTTTGGCTGAATCCATGACGGCATACACAGGGGACACGCACCCATCGGGCGAGGCACAGGACGCGGCGGACGCAGCGACGAACGGGGTCGCGCGGCGGGACGACGCCGTCCGCGCGGCCGTGGAACAGGGGCTCGTGGGCCCCGCCACCCCCATCATCGGACTCCTCGACATCACCGGCATCCGCAGGTCGGCGGCGGCACTGCGCGCGGCCTTCAAAGCGGTGGTCGCACCGGGTACGCCGGTGCTGCACGCGTTCGCGGTGAAGGCGACCCCGCTCGTGCCAGTGCTGCGGCTGCTGCGCGAGGAGGGCCTCGGCGCGGAGGTGGCGAGCGCCGGCGAACTGGCCCTCGCCCGCGCGGCCGGGGTGCCCCCGTCCCGTACGGTCCTCGACTCCCCGGCCAAGACCCCGGCGGAGCTACGGGAGGCGCTGGCACTCGGCATCGCGGTCAACGCGGACAATCCGCAGGAGCTGGCCCGTATCGACGGCCTGGTCCAGTCGGCGTCGACCCGATCACCCATAGGACTGCGGGTGAATCCGCAGGTCGGCGGGGGTTCGATCGAGGCACTGTCCACGGCGACGGCGACCTCGAAGTTCGGGGTGGCGCTGCGGGACGAGGGGGCACGCGAGTGGGTCGTACAAGCGTATCTGGACCGGCCGTGGCTGACCCGGCTGCATGCGCACTCCGGTTCGCAGGGGATGCCGCTGGAGTTGCTGGCGCGCGGGGCGGCGCAGACGTACGAGCTCGCCGAGGAGATCAACGAGCGCGCCGGGCGGCGGCAGATCGACACCCTCGACATCGGCGGCGGACTGCCGGTGAACTACGCGTCGGACGCCCAGAGCCCGACCTACGCGGAGTTTGCGCGGCTGCTGGCCCGGACCGTGCCGGAGCTGTTCGACGGGCGGTACGGACTGGTCACGGAGTTCGGGCGGTCATTGCTCGCCAAGCACGGGGTGGTGCTGGCACGGGTCGAGTACGCGAAGAGCGCCGGAGGGCGCGCGATCGCCGTGACGCACGCGGGCGTGCAGGTGGCGACCCGCACGGTGTATGCGCCGGCGACGTGGCCGCTGCGGGTGGGGGCGTACGACGCGAAGGGGCGCCCCAAGGCCGGGCCCGTGGTCGTACAGGACGTGGCGGGTCCCGCGTGTTTCGCGGGTGACCTGCTGGCCGAGGGGCGTGCGCTGCCGTTGCTCGAACAGGGCGACTACGTGGCCGCCTTTGACACGGGGGCGTACAACTTCGCGCACCACTACGCGTACAACTCGCTTCCGCGGCCGGGGATTTATGGGTTCGGGCCGGACGAGGAAGGCGGGATGCGGTTCGCGACCGTTCGGACGCCGCAGACGCTGGAGGAGATTGCGGCGGAGTCGGGCGGGCCTCATGCGGGCGGCTTGTTGGAGCTGTAGCGCCGGCACGGCGCTCGCGCGCACCCGCACCCCGGCGCGCAGCAGTGCGCCGTGCTTCAACTCGGCAGCACTTGCGCGCCGGTTTGACGCCGTAGTCTCACAGACCGGACCCGGCACCCGGAGCCGTCCACCCACGTCAGGCCACCGGCGACCATCAGGCCACCAACGTGCCCCGACAGAAGGCCAGTTAACCCACCTTAGTCAGCCGGCGCATGTTCCGCTGGAAAATGCCAGAATCCTCACCCCTGACGCACACGGTGCGTAGCTTCGTGGTCACTCAGCCGTACCCGAGGCGGGAGGGGAGCCCAGGTGCCCGGAATCGACGAGTGTCTGCTGGAGGCCATGAGGCTGCCCGGTGCCCTGGGCGCCGCGGTGGTCGACTGGACCAGCGGCCTGGCACTGGGCACGGTCGGGGACGCCCCGGGCGGTGACCACGAGACGACCGCGGCGGAGGCGGCGGAGCTGGCGCGGCTCGCGGCGGAGCACCGGGCATTCGCGCCGGAGGCGGGGCCGGACGAGGCAGCGCAGGACCCGCCTGTCGAGGACCTGATCATCAGCAACGTCGACACGTACCACGTCCTGCGGTTCGTGGCGACGAGCTTCGACAGCAGCGTCTTCCTGCATCTGTGGCTGGCCCGCTCCGACGGCAACCTCGCGCTGGCACGCATACGGCTCGGCGAGATGGCCGGACGGCTGGTGCTGGGATGACCGTGGTCAGCACGCCTCCGCCCCGACTGCCCTTGCGGCGCCGCTCGTTCGGCCCTGGTGTCTCCCCCATGCTGCGCCGGCTCGCCGAGGAGCGCGCCACCGGCGTACTGCTGCGCGAGCGCGGTGCACTCCATCTCGCCGACGGCCAGGTCACGTACGCCGAGAGCCCCGAGAGCCCGGGGCTCGACGTGCTGCTCACCACCGGCGGTGTTCTGGACTCCGAGGTGTGGCGGGAGGCGGTCGCGCGGGCCGGGGAGGATCGGCGGGTCGGGCGGTTCCTGGTCGACAGCGGCCGGGTCACCGAGGGCGTGCTGGAGCTGTGCCTCGTGGCGGCGCTGTTCGACGCGGCGTACTTCGTTCTCGGGCCGTCCAGCGCCCCGGCGCGCTTTCGGTACGGGGCCGCCCACTGGCTCGGGCCGGTGCGCCCCATGCCGGTGGCCGCGTTGGAGCGCGAGACCCTGCGCCGCCGGGAGCTGCTGCACCGCATCTGGCCCGATCCGGCGACGGACACCGCCCCGCTGGTACGGACCGACCGAGCCGCCGAGCCGCCGGTCCCGGCCCGCCAGGAAGCGGTACTGGGCAAGGTCAACGGGGTTCGCACGGCCGCCGACATCTCTCTCGCCCTGGGCCGGCCCGCGTTCCACACCCTGGTCGAACTGCGCAGGCTCGCCACGGCGGGCATCGTGACGACGGCTTCCCCGCCCCTCCCGCCACCCCGTCCTCCCCGGTCGGCCCAACCACCGCGGCCGCCCCGGGCAGACGCGGCGCCCGAGCAGCCGCCGCCCGCCCTCGACCCCGTGTCAGTCCTGCTCGCCCAACCCTCGGCCGACCCCGACGTCGCTCTGCTGCGCCGCCTGAGAGACGCCCTGGAGGCCCTGTGATCCGCGCGCTTCGACAGCGTGCCGAGAGGAGACTGCTCATGGCGGCGGAGGCCGAAGTCCTCGACGAACTCCACCGGTTGCGGGCCCGTGTACCCCAGCTGACCGGCGCGCTCGCGGCCAGCGTCGACGGCCTGGTCATCGCCCAGGACACGCCCGGCGTGGAACCGGAGGGCCTGGCCGCGCTGACCGCCGCCGCACTGGGCGTCGCCGTGCGGCTGACGGACGCCACCGGCCAGGGCGGCCTCCGCGAGCTGCTCGTACGCGGCACGAACGGCTACGTGGCGACGTACTCGGCCGGCTCCTCGGCCGTACTGACGCTGCTGGCGCAGGACCGGGTCAACGTCGGGCGCCTGCACCTGGAGGGACGCCGCGCCGGGACCCGTATCGGCGAGCTGGTCGACGCAGCGACGACCCGCGCGGCACCGCCTCCGCGTACCGCCGGATCCACCTCCGGATCCAAGGACCCGTCGCAGGCCGCCTCCACGACCACGGACAAGTCCGCGCTTCCGACGCGCCCGGCAAAGCCCGCGCGGCCCAGGACCGCACGGACTGCACAGGCCGTGCGGACTGCACAGACCACACAGACCGCCCAGTCCAACGGGCGGAGCACAAGCCGAACCACCAACCGATCCACCACCAACACCCCTACCACCAACACCCCTACGACCAACGAGAGTTGAGAGGACAGCACACCATGGCCAACACCGAAACCACATTGAAAGAAGCCCTCGCCTCCATCGAGGGCGCGACCGGAGCCGCGCTCGTCGACTACACCAGCGGCATGGCGCTGGGCACGATGGGCGGCAGCAAGAGCTTCGACCTCAACGTCGCCGCCGCCGGCAACACCGATGTCGTACGCGCCAAGCTCCGCACCATGGAACACCTGGGCCTGAAGGGCGAAATCGAGGACATCCTGATCACCCTGTCCGACCAGTACCACCTGATCCGCCTGCTCACCGGCCGCGGCGGCAACGGCCTCTTCCTCTACCTGGTCCTCGACGCCAAGCGGGCCAACCTGGCGATGGCACGCCACCAGTTGAAGAAGATCGAGGCGGACCTGGAGGTCTGACGGAACCTCAGATGAACCTCTGAGAATCGAACCCGCACGCATCCCGGACACACGACCGGGCAGAACTCCCCCGGACGGATCACCGACCGGGGGAGGTTCTCTTGTCCACCACCGAAACCACCACGGGCGCGCAGTCGCCCGCCGAGGAACCGGGGCTCAAGCGCGCCATCGGCCCCAAACTGCTGGTCCTCTTCGTGATCGGCGACATTCTCGGGACGGGCATCTACGCCACGACCGGCGCCGTCGCGGGAAAGGTCGGCGGGGCGTTGTGGCTGCCGTTCGTCATCGGCTTCGTCGTGGCGATCCTGACGGCGGCGTCGTACGTCGAACTCGTCGGCAAGTACCCGAAGGCGGCCGGAGCGGCCCTCTACACACAGAAGGCCTTCAAGGTCCCCTTCCTCACCTTCATCGTCGCCTTCATGGTGATGGCCTCGGGCCTGTCGTCCGCGAGTGCGGCGGCCCGCGCCTTCAGCGGCGACTACCTCTCCGAGCTGACGGGAGACGCACTCCCGCCGACGCTCATCGCGATCTGCTTCATTCTGCTCCTCGCCGGCCTGAACCTGCGGGGCGTCTCGGAGTCGGTGAAGACGAACGTGGTCCTGACCCTCGTCGAGCTGACGGGCCTGCTGATCATCCTCGCGATCGGCGCGTACGCCGTGCTGACGGGTGACGGGGAGCCGTCCCGGCTGGGCGAGTTCGAGGCGAGCGGCACCGGATACGCCCTGATCACCGGGGTGTTGGGGGCTACGGCGCTTGGCTTCTTCGCGTTCGTGGGCTTCGAGGACTCGGTCAACATGGCGGAGGAGACGAAGGATCCCGTACGGACCTTCCCGCGGGCGATCTTCATCGGGGTGGCGGTGACGGGCACGATCTATGTGCTGGTGGCGCTCGTCTCGTCACTCCTGGTCGACTACAAGGTGCTGGAGGGGTCGAGCGGCCCGCTGCTGGAGGTCGTGAAGGCAGGCGGTGTCGACTTCCCGCACAAACTCTTCGCCCTCATCGCGCTGTTCGCCGTCACCAACTCCGCGCTGATCAACATCATGATGGCCTCGCGCCTGTGCTACGGCATGGCCAACGAACGCATCCTCCCGCGCGGCATGGGCCGCGTCCTGCGCCGCCGCCGCACCCCCGTGGTCGGCATCGTCTTCGTCACCGTACTCGCGATCGGCCTGGTCTCCACGGGCGAGATCGAAGGCCTGGGCGACACGACGGCGTTCCTCCTCCTGTGCGTCTTCGCCGTGGTCAACATCACGGTCCTGGTCCTACGCCGCGACCCCGTGGACCACGCCCACTTCCGCACCCCGACGTTCCTTCCGATCCTGGGCGCGATCACCGCCCTGATCCTGGCCAGCCCCCTGGCCGACCGCCCGGCGGACGTGTACATCCGCGCGGCGGTACTGCTCGCGATCGGCGTGGTCCTGTGGGCGGTGAACAAGGTGGTGCTCCGGGTACGGGGCGAGGAGTAAGAGGGCTGGAGGCGGGCCCGGCCGGCGGAGTCTTGAGCCGGGCCCGTCCTCATGGCCCGCAGCCGCCAACGGCGGGCAACTCCCACAAGAAACCCGCACAGGACAGCCGAGGTGAAACGGGCGGTGCGCGAGTGGAAGACGCCGCCCGGCCGAAGGCCAGGGCGGGCGACCACCCAGCGGCAGCCTCACTACACCAGGACTCCACCCCGACGCCGCGCCCCACCGGGCGCGGCGTCGCCCGCCGCGATACCCGTGGCCCGGTAGGCCTTGATCCGCTTACCCGCCGGGGCGCCCGCCCGAGGGCTCAGCCAGTCGACGCGGACCCACAACAACTCCTCTGAGCCGCGCTCGAGGCTGCCCAGCCACGCGGCCTTCAGCCGCAGCCCAGCCCCCACTCCGGCGAGCAGCATGCCCCCGGCCGCGGGCACCGCGAACGCGCTGCCCAGCGCGGCCAGGAAGGCGAGGAGCAGCCACCAGCGATGCCCCCGGCGCCAGTTGCGCGCGGTCACGGCACGGTCCTGGAGGACATCGTGCTTGCCCGCACGGGCGGCACCGCCGGCCAGGGCGACGTACCGCTTCCTGCGCAGCAGCGCCACCACGGCCGCCGTGACGAGGAACAGTGCCGCCCCCGCGATCACGCCGATCCGACGCCCGGTCACACCCGGCACCAGCACGCCGATGCCCGCGGCGAAGACACCCAGCCACCACAGCGGCACGGCACCGGACCGTACGACGACGGCCACCCGAACCAGTCCCTGACCTCCGCGCGTCACCTTCCCGCCTCCTCGTCCGCAGCCTCGTCCGAAGGTCTGAAACCTCCGAAAGCCTCCGAAGCTTCTGAAGCCTTTCAGCCGCGCAGGTTAGCGACCGAAGGTGAGACGAGTCTTAACAAGCCGACTACTCGACGAACAAGCCCCGCGCAGCCGCCCGCCCGTCGAACTCCTCCAGCCGCGCCTGCGCGTCCGGAAGGTCGTCGCACATGGCCTCCAGCAGCACCCGCCCGAGCAGCATCGGCGCACAGGCCGTGTCGAAGGCGAGTCCCGTACCGACCGCGGCGGGCAGCAGCAGATCCGACTCCTTCGCCACCGGCGCGAACGCCGAGTCCGCGACGGTCACCACGGTCAGCCCGGCCCCCTTCGCATACGCCAGGGTGTCCACGACCTCGCGCGGATGGCGCGGCAGCGCGAAGCACAGCAGAGCCGTGGCCCCGGCCCGTACCGCCGAGTCGATCCGGTCGTGGACCATCGTGCCGCCCTCGTGCAGCAGCCGGACGTCCGGATGGACCTTGGCCGCGAAGTACGCGAAGCCGTACGCCTGGGAGGCCGCCGCCCGCAGTCCGAGCACCGGCAGCGGACGCGACGCCGCGAGCAGCCGCCCCGCCCGCTCCACCGGCCGCGGATCGGCCAGTACGGAGGCCAGATGCCGCAGGTTCTCGATCTCGGCCTCGACGGCCTGCTGGTACTCGTTGTACGAGGCGGTGTCCGGGACCGGCCCTGTGGGCGCGACCTCCCGCAGGTGCTTGCGCAGCGCCGGGTAGCCGTCGAAGCCGAGCGCGACGGCGAAGCGGGTGACGGAGGGCTGGCTGACACCGGCGAGTTCCGCGAGTTCGACGCTCGACAGGAACGGCACGTCGGCCGCCCGCCGCACCATGCTGTGCGCGATACGCCGCTGTGTCGGCGTCAGGCGGTGCCCCTCGAAGAGGGCCTGCAGACGTGCGGCAGAACTGTCCGTCACCGTCATGTCCCTGCCCACGCCCGCGTCCCCGTCCATGTCTGTGTCCGCGCCCGTCATCGAGCCCGTATCCCTGTCCACGCTCATGCCGTGCTCCCCCTCCAGATGTCCGTGAACCGGTCGAGCAGTACGGCTGCCGCCGTCACATCGTCCGTGAGCGGCCGGTCGGTCTGGTCCGCGTCGAGCACCGACTCGGCGAGTTCCAGCGCCCGGCCCACGGGCAGCTCCGGGTCCGGTCGCAGCTCACGCTGACGCAGGGCCCGTACGGCGGCGACGAGTTCGCAACCGACGACGAGACGGTACGCGTCGCAGACGCGCAACGTCTGACGTGCGGCGAGCGAGGCGAAGCTCGCCTGCTCCTCGACGCCCCGGGAGAGTACAGCGTGGCCGAGCGAGGCGGGCGCGGAGAAGGCCCGCAGATCACCGAGGGCGGCCCCTGCGGCGTACTCCAGAATCATCACGCCGGAGGACGCGGCCTCGTGGCCTGCGAGGAAGGGACGCAGCCGGGTGTAGGCGGGTTCGTTCAAGGTCGAAAGGCGGGACGTCGACAGTCGCGCGACCTGGGTGAGGGAGAGCCTGAAGTGGTCGAGGGCCAGGGCGAGTCCGGCCTGGTAGAAGCCGCCGTGGTGGTAGGCGGCCATGTCCTCGGCGCAGATCAGCGGGTTCTCGGCGGCGGCGTTGATCTCGACCGTGAGCACCTCTTCGAGGGCGTCGGCGGCGTCGAGCGCGGGGCCGTGGATCTGCGGCAGGCAGCGGAATCCGTACGGGTCCTGAAGGCGCCCGAGCGGCGGCGTCGGGTGGTCGGCGGCACCGATCAACTCGCGCATACGGCGCGCCACTTCGGCCGTCCCGGGATGCCGGCGCGCGGCGTGCACGGGCGCCGCGTACGCCTCGTGCGAGCCGTCCACCGCCAGCAGGGACAGCGCGGCGACGACCTGTGTGGCCCCGATCAGTCCGCGGAGCTCGTGCAGGGCGAGCGCGGCCTGGCCGAGGGTGAGGGCGTTGCTGCTGATCAGGGCGAGCGCGTCGTTGTTGTCGAGGGGCTGCGCCTCGGGCGCACCCGCCCCCGGCCCGCCCGCTCCCGGCGTACGCCACCCGGGTTCCGCCTCCCGCCAAGGGTGCTCTCCCGCGAGCGCAAGCCCCACCTGGGCGAGGGCCGCGATGTCCCCGGTGCCCACCGAGCCGAACTCGTTCACGACCGGATACGCCCCGGTCTCCAGCGCGTCGCACAGTGCCGTGACGATGGTGGGCCGCAGGCCCGCGCCGCCCGCGAGCAGTTGGTTCGCCCGTACGGCCAGCATCGCCCGTACCTGCCGCGCGGGCAGCTCCGCGCCGATCGCCCCGGCGTGGCTGCGCAGCAGCCGCAGACCGTGGCCGGCGGCCGCCTCGGTCGGCACGTCCTCGTTCCGGTTGGCGCCGACGCCGGTCGAGCGGCCGTAGACGCGCCCGGTCGCGGCGATCCGCCGGGCCGCGTCCCAGGACTCCTCGACACGCTTCATCGCCTCGGTGCCGGGGACGGGCCGGGCGGCTCCGTCGGCGAGGCGCACGATGTCCGCGACGCCGGTGCCGTACCCGTCGAGGACGACCAGACCGGGCGTGAGGGCCCCGGAGTCCGGGGCGGTGGCACTTGGCACGTCCACGATCCGAGACGACATCACGCGCGAACTCCTCCCAAACTCAGACATTCGATCTTGCCTGGCGGTCATCTGTAACCGGCGTTTTACGCCGGGGCGTTGACAACCTATTCAGACACCAAGAACTCTGCATGACGATATGCACACCGGGCAAGGGACACCTCATGATCCAGTTCGATGCGGTCCACAAACGCTTCCCGAACGGCACCACGGCGGTCCACGACCTCTCCTTGGAGATGCCCGAAGGCGGCGTGACCGTCCTCGTGGGATCTTCCGGTTGCGGCAAGACGACCACCCTGCGCATGGTCAACCGGATGGTCGAGCCGACCTCCGGGACCATCCGCGTCGGCGGCCGTGACGTGCTGGAACAGGATGCCGCGGAGCTGCGCCGCGCCATCGGTTACGTCATCCAGCAGTCGGGCCTCTTCCCGCACCGCACAGTGCTCGACAACATCGCGACCGTGCCGCTGCTCCTCGGCTGGGGCCGCAGAAAGGCACGGGCGCGGGCGGCGGAGCTCCTGGAGACGGTCGGCCTGACGGCCGAGGCCGGGAAGCGCTACCCGCACCAGCTCTCCGGCGGCCAGCAGCAGCGCGTCGGCGTCGCCCGCGCGCTCGCCGCCGACCCGCCCGTCCTCCTGATGGACGAGCCGTTCGGCGCGGTCGACCCGGTCGTCCGCACCCAGCTCCAGGACGAACTGCTCCGGCTCCAGAAGGAGTTGAGCAAGACGATCGTCTTCGTCACGCACGACGTCGACGAGGCGGTACGGCTCGGCGACCGCATCGCGATCTTCCGCACCGGCGGCCACCTCGTCCAGTGCGCGGCACCAGCGGAGCTGCTGGCGCGCCCGGCGGACGACTTCGTGGCGGACTTCCTGGGCGCGGAGCGAGGGCTGAAGCTTCTGTCGCTGACGACGCTCGCGGACGTACCGCAGGCGCCGGCGCCCGAGGGCGGTACCTGGGAACTCGTTCTCGACGACGCCCGCAAGCCCCGGCACTGGCGCGCTCAGGACGCGGAACTCCCCGTACGACCCCTCAGGGACACCGACTCGCTGCTTGCCGCGCTCAACGAGTCCATCGCCTCCCCGACCGGTTTCGTGGCGCGTGTCGACGCGGACGGAGCCCTCACCGGCGTCACCTCCCGCGAGGAGATCCACGAGCACGCGGGCGAGGCGCACAGCACCCACAGCGCAGCGAGCGCCGCCATATGACCATCGACTGGTCGTGGATAGGCGACCACACCGACGACCTCACCACCCTCACCCTCTCCCACCTCCAGGCCGCCCTCTCCGCCGTCTTCTTCGGGGTGCTGATCTCCCTCCCCCTGGCCGTGATCGCCCACCGGATCCGTCCCCTGCGCGGCCTCCTCCTCGGCCTCTCCAACGTCCTGTTCACGATTCCGTCGATCGCGGTCTTCGTGCTCCTGCTGCCGGTGAGCGGGCTCACCCGTACCACCACGGTCATCGGCCTGACGATCTACACCCTCGTCGTCCTGCTCAGGAACACGGTCGAGGGCCTCGACTCGGTACCGGCGAAGACCAAGGAGGCCGCGAAGGCCATGGGCACCCGCCCCTTCCGCACCCTCCTCACCGTCGAACTCCCGCTGGCGCTCCCGGTGATCATGGCGGGCGTCCGCATCGCGACGGTCATGTCGATCTCGCTCGTCTCCGTGGCGACCTACATCGGCGACGGCGGCCTCGGCCAGCTCTTCACCGACGGCTTCCAGCGCAACTTCCCCACGCCGGTGATCGTCGGCGTGGTCCTGACCCTGCTGCTGGCGCTGGTCGCGGACGCGCTGCTGGTCGCCCTCCAGTACGCACTCACGCCATGGACCCACCGGAAGCAAAGGGCGGCCTGAGCCCATGTACGAACTCTTCAAGAACCTCGGCGAGTGGCTGGTCAGCGGCGAGCAGTGGTCCGGCCCCGACGGCATCGGACACCGCCTCGCCGAACACCTCCAGTACTCGCTCCTCGCCACCCTGGTGGCAGCCGCGATCGCTCTCCCGCTGGGCCTGCTCATCGGGCACACCGGACGCGGCGCGTTCCTCGCGATCAACCTCGCGTCCTTCGGCCGCGCCCTCCCGACCGTCGGCCTGGTAGTGCTGGTCTTCCTCGCGAGCGGTCTGTCGATGTGGCCGGTGTACGTCGCGCTGGTCGCCCTCGCCGTCCCGGCGATCGTGACGAACACGTACGCGGGCATGAACGCCGTCGACCCGGACGTGAAGGACGCCGCACGCGGCCAGGGCATGCGCTGGCACCAGGTCCTGTTCCAGGTCGAACTGCCCCTCGCGCTCCCCTTGATCATGACGGGCCTGCGCCTCGCACTGATCCAGGTGGTGGCGACGGCCACGATCGCCGCGTACGTCTCGTTCGGCGGCCTGGGCCGCTACGTGTTCGACGGGCTCGCCCAGCGCGACCTCGTTCAGGTGCTCGGCGGCGCGGTGCTGGTCGCCGTGGTCGCCGTCGCCCTGGACCTCGCCCTCTCCGCGCTCCAGCGCGCCCTCTTCCGCCACCGCCCGGCCTAGGAGCCTCGCAATGCCTCCCATGAATCGTCGTACCCTCCTCGGCGCGCTCGCAGGAGCAGCCGTTTCCGTCCCCGTCCTGTCTGCCTGCAGCAGCGGCATCACCTCGCTCGACGGCGAGGGCGGCGCCGGCGGCGGTGGCGGATCCAGCAAGAGCGGCATCACCATCGGCACCGCCAACTTCACCGAGAACCAGGTCCTCGGGTACCTCTACGCGGCCGTACTCGACGCCGCGGGCGTCGAGACGACCGTCCGCCCCAATCTCGGCACCCGCGAGATCCTCATCCCCGCCATCAAGGGCGGCGACATCGACCTGCTCCCCGAGTACCAGGGCGCGCTCCTCCACTACGTCGACCCCAAGTCGCAGGCCACCGAGGAGGGCGAGATGCAGAACGCCCTCGCGATGGCCCTGCCCGCCGGGCTCCAGGTGCTGCCGTACGGCATGGCCGAGGACTCCGACGCGTTCGCCGTCACGCGGGAGACCGCCGAAAAATACGGCCTCGCCTCGCTCGCCGACCTGAAGAAGCAGAACGGCAAGCTCGTCATCGGCGCCGCACCCGAGGTGAAGAAGCGCGAGGTCGGCGTGGTGGGCCTGGAGGAGGTCTACGGCGTCGAGTTCAAGGAGTTCAAGTCCCTTGATTCCTCTGGGCCGTTGGTGAAGGGCGCCCTCAAGAAGGGCGACGTGGACGTGGCGAACCTCTTCACCACCGACACCGACATCCAGGAGAACCAGTGGGTCGTCCTCACCGACCCCAAAAACCTGATCCCCGGCCAGCACGTCGTCCCCCTGATCGCCGACCGCAGGGCCGACTCGACCGTCCGAAAGGCCCTCGCCGAGCTCGGCAACGTCCTCACCACCGCGGATCTCACCGAGCTCAACCGTCAGGTCGACAAGGACAAGAAGGACCCCGAGGACGTGGCGAACGCGTACGCCGAGAAGAAGGGCCTGACGAAATAGCAGCCGGGGGCACGGCCCAGCGCAGACAGGGGGGCTAACCCCAGTGCCAAGCCGGTCAAGGCTCCTTACGGTAAGCACATGACCGGTATGGATGCTCGCGACGCCGAACTCAAAAAGGAACTCGACGCCACCCTGCACGCGCGCAGGGAACTGGGCGACGAGTACGACTCGGCGCTGGTCGACTCCTTCCTGGAGAAGGTCGAGCAGCGCATGGACGGCGCGATCGAGCGCCGGGTACGACGGCAGGTCGCGGAACAGCAGATGGTGGTGGCCCGGGGCTCACGTTCCCCGCAGGCAAACGATTCCTGGGGCGAGCGCTTCGGCTTCGGGATCGTCTCGCTGGTCCTCGCGATCCCCCTGTCCGCGATCGGCGGGGGCGTCGCGGACCTGCCCGGCCTCCTCATCGCCTGGACGGGCATCGTGGGGGTCAACGTGGTCCAGGTCGCCCGCCACACCCCACTGTTCGGCCGCGGCAAGAAGAAGTCGGACTCGGACTGGGAAGAGTAGGCCCTGTCTTTCAATGACGACGGCCGCGACGTCTTTCAAGCGACGACGGCCGCAACCATCAATTGAGAAACCCCGACGGCGAGCAACCAGGTCCGCGAGAGCGGCGCCGGCTTAGGCGCAAAGGGGAGCGCAACCAGGTCCGCGAGAGCGGCGGCGGTTTAGCCGCAAAGGGGGGTCTATTCGCGGGGACCGCCGCACCCCCGTGAACGGGGGGCGGGACGACGGCGGTCCCCGCGAGGGACGCGGGCCGGGTCAGGGCCGGGCTTGCGCGTCCGTGGCGTCCATGGAGGTCCGGGAGCCGCTCCGGAGGTCCTTGGCGCCGTTCGGCGTCGGCCCGAGCGGGGAGCCGCTCCCGCCCTTGCCGACATCCACAACAGTGCCGGACCCGTGTTAAGCCGGTGCTGCGCGGACGTGACGCGCTCGTACCACTTCCGCGAAGTTCCGCACGGGTCACGCGTGCCGGAAGTTCCCCTCCGGCACGCACAGTTCACCGGAATTCCTACTGCCGGTTGCTCTTGGCCAGGAAGGACAACAGGTCCTGACGGCTGACGACACCGGTCGGCTTGCCCTCGACCAGCACGATGGCCGCGTCGGCTGCCCCGAGCACGGACATCAGGTCGGCCACCGGCTCACCGGAGCCGACCTGCGGCAGCGGCGCCGACATGTGCTTCTCCAGCGGGTCTTCGAGGGAGGCCGCCTTGCTGAACAGGGCGCCCAGCAGTTCCCGCTCGACGACCGAGCCGACGACCTCGGCAGCCATCACGTCCGGGTGTCCGGCGCCCGGCTTGACGACCGGCATCTGGGAGACGCCGTACTCGCGCAGCACCTCGATCGCCTCCCCGACCGTCTCGTCCGGGTGCATATGGACGAGGGAGGGGATGGACCTGCCCGCCTTGTCGCTGAGCACATCGCCAACACGCGCGCTCGGCCCGCTGTCCTCCAGGAAGCCGTAGTCGGCCATCCATTCATCGTTAAAAATCTTGCTGAGGTAGCCGCGCCCGCTGTCCGGCAACAGCACGACCACCACATCGTCCGGACCGAGCCGCGAGGCCACCTTCAGCGCCGCCACGACGGCCATCCCGCAGGACCCGCCGACGAGCAGCCCCTCCTCCTTCGCGAGCCGTCGCGTCATCTGGAAGGAGTCCTTGTCGGAGACTGCGACGATCTCGTCCGCGACGGTCCGGTCGTAGGCGGTGGGCCAGAAGTCCTCGCCGACGCCCTCCACGAGATACGGCCGCCCGGATCCGCCGGAGTACACGGACCCCTCCGGGTCGGCGCCGATGACCTGGACCCTGCCGTCACTCGCGTCCTTCAGATACCGCCCCGTACCGGAGATGGTGCCGCCCGTCCCGACTCCGGTGACGAAGTGCGTGATCCGCCCCTCCGTCTGCTCCCACAGCTCGGGGCCGGTGGAGTGGTAGTGCGAGAGCGGGTTGTTCGGGTTGGAGTACTGGTCGGGCTTCCAGGCTCCGGGGGTCTCACGCACCAGCCGGTCGGAGACGTTGTAGTACGAGTCCGGGTGCCCGGGATCCACGGCGGTCGGGCATACGACGACCTCGGCGCCGTACGCGCGCAGCACATTGATCTTGTCGGTGGACACCTTGTCGGGGCACACGAAGATGCACTTGTACCCCTTCTGCTGCGCCACGATGGCGAGCCCGACGCCGGTGTTGCCACTGGTCGGCTCGACGATCGTGCCCCCGGGTTTCAGGGCTCCGCTCTCCTCCGCGGCCTCGATCATGCGCAGGGCGATGCGGTCCTTCACGGAGCCGCCGGGGTTGAAGTACTCGACCTTCGCGAGGACGGTCGCCTGGATGCCGGCGGTCACGCTGTTGAGCCTCACCAGCGGGGTGTTGCCGACGAGACTGATCATCGAGTCGTGGAATTGCACCGTTGTCTCCGGAGCTGAAAAGAAATGGTCGGGGTGGTTTCCGTCAGCCTAAGCCCCGTACTGGGCGTTCACGCTGTGTTGAGATTGGCCGGCAGTCTCGGCGGGGCAAGCAGTTGGTGTACGGGTTTGAAGGAGGTGGCGGCTTCGCATGTCGAGTTTGTCGAGGGCGAGGGTGGCACGGCGGATCGCGGCGGGCGCGGCGTATGGCGGCGGTGGGATCGGGCTGCTGGGCGCGGCGACGATCGGCCTTGTGCTGGCCGAGGTGCAGTTGGCGAAGCGGCAGGTGGGGAACGGCCACAGTCCGCATCCGCCCAGCGCGGACGGACTGTACGGGCTTGTGTACGCCGGTGCCGATGCCCCCTTGCGGCTGACCATGCTCGGTGATTCCACGGCTGCGGGGCAGGGTGTGCACCGGGCTCGCCAGACGCCGGGTGCGTTGCTGGCCTCGGGGCTCGCTGCGGTGGCCGAGCGGCCTGTGGAGTTGCGGAACGTGGCGTTGCCGGGCGCCCAGTCGGACGACCTGGACCGCCAGGTCGTCCTGGCTCTCGGGGACCCGGATCGGGTCCCCGACGTATGCGTGATCATGGTCGGCGCGAACGATGTCACGCAGCGTATGCCTGCGACGCTCTCGGTCCGCCACCTGTCGGCGGCGGTCCGCCGTCTCCGTACGGCCGGTGCCGAGGTAGTGGTCGGCACGTGTCCCGATCTCGGCACCATCGAGCCGGTGCAGCAGCCGCTGCGGTGGCTGGCTCGGCGGGCCTCTCGGCAGCTGGCCGCGGCGCAGACGATCGGCGCTGTGGAGCAGGGCGGGCGGACGGTGTCCCTGGGGGACCTGTTGGGTCCGGAGTTCGCGGCCAACCCTCGGGAGTTGTTCGGTCCCGACAACTACCACCCCTCCGCCGAGGGTTACGCGACGGCCGCGATGGCGGTACTCCCCACGGTGTGCGCTGCGCTGGGGCTCTGGCCGGCGGAGGAGGAGCGCCCGGACGCATCCCGCCGCGAGGGCTTCCTGCCGGTGGCCCGCGCCGCCGCGGAAGCGGCCTCCGAGGCCGGTACGGAGGTCGCGGCGGCCGTGCCCACGGGTCCGCGCGGCCCCTGGGCCCTCTTGAAGCGCCGTCGCCGTCGCCGTGTCCCGGCCACGGACCCGGCTCCGGCTCCCTCCGGGGGTTGAGGGACCTCGTTGTCGGGTGCGGGCACGTCATGGCCGGTGAGCATGGTGGCCGGCGGCTCCGGGAGCGCCCCTTCAGGGGCGCGGGGAACTGCGCGAGAAGCCACAACGGCCCGCAGCCGACATGCGACCTGTCACCTCGCCCCCTGGGGCTTGGGGCGGCAGCCCCAGTTTCGGGTAGGGGCGGGCTTGGGGAACAGAACCCCTCCCGCGCCGGGCCCCCACCCACCCGCACCCGACGGATCGCCAAAGCGAGCGCTTAGTAAAAAGCGGCCGGAGTCACACGGCAATCCCCGTGACCTTGACGGTACGTGCGGGTAACTTCCCTCACAGCCCTGCCAAGTCACACTCGTACGCGATACGCCAATGGAGCCGTAATGCCCGAAGCCGTGATCGTCTCAGCCGCCCGCTCACCGATCGGCCGCGCCTTCAAGGGCTCGCTGAAGGACCTGCGCCCGGACGACCTGACCGCCACGATCATCGAGGCCGCACTGGCCAAGGTGCCGGCGCTGGACCCGAAGGACATCGACGACCTGATGCTCGGCTGCGGCCTCCCCGGCGGCGAGCAGGGCCACAACCTGGGCCGCATCGTCGCCGTACAGATGGGCATGGACCACCTCCCGGGCTGCACCATCACCCGTTACTGCTCCTCCTCGCTCCAGACCAGCCGCATGGCCCTGCACGCCATCAAGGCGGGCGAGGGCGACGTGTTCATCTCGGCAGGCGTGGAGATGGTCAGCCGGAGCGTGAAGGGCTCGAGCGACGGGATGCCCGACACGCACAATCCCCTCTTCGCCGACGCCGAGGCCCGTACCGCCGAAGTCGCGCAGAGCGAGGGCGCCGGCTGGCATGACCCGCGAGAGGACAGTCTCCTCCCCGACCCGTACATCGCGATGGGCCAGACCGCCGAGAACCTGGCCCGGCTGAAGGGCGTCACCCGCCAGGACATGGACCAGTTCGGCGTCCGCTCACAGAACCTCGCCGAGGAAGCCATCAAGAACGGCTTCTGGGAGCGCGAGATCACCCCGGTCACCACCCCGGACGGCACGGTCGTCAGCAAGGACGACGGCCCCCGCGCAGGCGTCACGATGGAGGGCGTCCAGGGCCTGAAGCCGGTCTTCCGCCCGGACGGGCTCGTCACCGCGGGCAACTGCTGCCCGCTGAACGACGGCGCCGCCGCCCTGGTCATCATGAGCGACACCAAGGCCCGTGAGCTGGGCCTGACCCCGCTCGCCCGCATCGTCTCCACCGGTGTGACGGGCCTCTCCCCGGAGATCATGGGGTACGGCCCGGTGGAGGCCAGTAAGCAGGCGCTCGCCCGTGCCGGGCTGACCATCGACGACATCGACCTGGTCGAGATCAACGAGGCCTTCGCCGCCCAGGTCATCCCGAGCTACCGCGACCTGAACATCCCGCTCGACAAGCTGAACGTCAACGGCGGCGCGATCGCGGTCGGCCACCCCTTCGGCATGACCGGCGCCCGCATCACCGCCACACTCATCAATTCCCTCCAGTTCCACGACAAGCAGTTCGGCCTGGAGACGATGTGCGTCGGCGGCGGCCAGGGCATGGCGATGGTCATCGAGCGCCTCAGCTGAAGTCGTACGGGTAACAGCAGGTGAACCCGGCGTGACCGAAGCGGCCCAGAACCCAGCAACCCCCGGGGCTCTGGGCCGTTTTGTGATCGAATCTCCCCCAGGATGTGACCTATCTCCCCTTGGGAAATGATTAACGCAGGTCAGAGCCGCTCCTCTGAGGAACTCCGGGCTGAATGTCCTGTCCTTTTCGTGACGTTACGCACTGACAGGTGGATAGTCCGCCCTTCAAGCTGATGTAGGAAGTCGGGGGTCGACTTTGAAACCGGGAGTACGTCAGTGAGCGCCATCCCTCTTGCCCTACTGCTCACCGCGGCCGCCGCCCTGGCGGTGGGCGTCGCCACCCTGCGCGCCGTGCTCAGGCTGCGCCGGGAGCTCGCGTCCCTGCACACGGAGCTCACCGCGAGCCGTGTGGCGGGCCCGCGTGCCGTGGTGCCCGCGGCCCGCTCGGCCGCCGACACGGACGAGATACGCGCTGCCGTCGCCGAGGCGCTCGCGGAGGAGCGGGAGCGGGAGCTTGCCGAGGCCCGTGCGTTCTGGGCCGCCCAGGAGGCGCGTGACGCCTCTGACGCGCCCACGCTGCTCGGCCTGCCGGACAGCGAACTGTTCCTGCCCCGGCAGTCGGACTTCGCGGGCCTGGACCACCTGGAATCGGTGACGGAGCCCGGCGCCGACGCCGAGGAGCTCGCCGCGGACTCCCCCGAACTGGCCGCGGCCCGCCGCCGCCACCCCTCGCACCCCGACTTCGTACCGGTCCAGTCGCCGGTCGTGAACGATCACGAGCGTACGGTCGCCTGCCTGGAGGACCTGGCGGAGTCCCGTACGGAACTGACCGACGTCCGCCCCGGCCCGCTGGGCACGCTCGACGTCTACGTCTTCGCCGACGGCACCACGCTCTGCATGACCCCCGGCCACCGCGAGACCGCCGAGCAGCTGGCCGCCGCCCTCCAGGAGGGCGAGACTCCGGTCCTCCTCGGCGGCTCGGGCATCTCGGGCGCGTACGCCCTGACCTTCGCCTGCGGCCAGGAGAACGTCTACATCCTGGCGGACCGGGTCATAGCGTCGCTGTAAGGGCCTGTGAGCCCCGCGAGACCCACACGCGCCGGGAGCGGACGAACTACACCCCGGCGCGTTTCTGCGCCTCCTCGACGAGCCGCATCGCCTCCGCAAGCTCCCCCTCGGTTCTCAGTACGAGGGCCAGATCGTGTCCGGCGACCATGATCTGGTCGGCCGCGGCGAACATCCCCGCGTCGGGCATCTCACGCGCCGGCCCCTGAGCGTCCTCGAGCCGCTGGGCTCGCAGTGCCAACTCCCTGGCCAGGCCCAGCGCTTCGGCCGCCGCGCCCCTCTGGAGCCGGCTCTGCGGAGCGGCCCGCAGCCGGTCGGCGAAATGGTCCACGGCACGGGTGAGGGGGGTCGCATCGAGCACGCCGCGAGACTACGCGCCTTAACCGGACTGTTGCCAACAAGCCAACGCTCAGGCACCGTGACTTGAAGGACCGGCTTACATCCCATGCGTCCGGAGGCGCCGATGTCCCAAGTCTTCTCCGAGGAGACCCACCGCAACATGCTCGCCCGCATCCCCCATTGCACCGGTCGTGAAGTGTCCGACTGGCTGCGCACCGTCGACGAAGGCCCCGCTCTCTTCCGCTTCGAGGAGAAGGTCAGCTGGCTCCGTGCCGAGCACGACCTCGCATACGGCCACGCCAAAGCGATCATTCACGAGTACGACCTGAGGAGGGCCGCGCGCAAACTGCTTTGAGGCGCGCACCAGGGAGAACAACGACGAAGGGCCCGTGAACCGGAGGTTCACGGGCCCTTCAGCCGCTACCGCCCGGTGGTGGTCCGGACGGCACGGCCCTGCTAGTCGTCGCCGCTGAAGATGGCGACCAGGCGCAGCATCTCGATGTAGATCCACACGAGGGTCATGGTCAGGCCGAACGCGGCCAGCCAGGACTCCTGGCGCGGAGCGCCGTAGGCGACGCCGTCCTCGATCTGCTTGAAGTCCAGCGTCAGGAAGAACGCGCCCAGGACGAGCGCCAGGATGCCGACGATCGCACCGAGTGCGCCCATGCTCCGCAGCCCGCCGTCCGGCGCGATGCCGAACACGACCAGCAGCAGGTTGACCGCCATGATGAGCACGAAGCCGATGGCGATGGTCATGCCGATGCGCGCGTACCTGGCGGTGACACGGATCCAGCCCGCTCGGTAGACGAGCAGGGTGGCGCCGGCGATCGCCATGGTGCCGAGCACCGCCTGGAAGGGCGCGCCCGACCAGCGGCTGTTGAACATCTCACTGATCACGCCGAGGAAGACGCCCTCGAAGGCGGCGTACGACAGGATCAGTGCGGGCGAGGCCTTGCGCTTGAACACCTGGACCAGGGCCAGGACCATCGCGATGAGCGCGGCGCCGATGGCCAGGCCCCAGCTGCTCGGCGAGACCGGCAGCACGGCCCAGGCGAGCACCGCGCCGACGACAACCGTGCCGAGCGTCATGGCCGAACGGGCGACCACGTCGTCCATCGTCATGCGGTCGGCGGCGGGCGGGGCCTGCGGCGGGGCGCCGTACTGGCCGTCCTGCGGGGCGTACGGGGTCTGTGCGTAAGGATTCTGCGCGTACGGGTTGCCGCCCTGCGGGGCGTACGGGGAGCCCTGTGCGTACGGGTTCCCCTGCGTGCCGACAGCGGGGCCCCCGGCCTGCGGCTGGGCGTTGAAGCCCGCGTAGCCGTTGTCGCGGCTGAACCCCCGTCGCGAGAAGACCGGGTTGCTGCTCCTCATTTCACTCCTCCATGGCCACCCTGCGTGGCTCTGGGCTCAAGAGTAATGGGTAGGCAAAGGAATGCCTCTAGTGCTTGGGGAGGATCTTTCCTCTGTTGTGACCGGGAACGCCACTGTTCAATCCAGCATTCCCAGCACCGTTACAACGCAGGTACCAGCTCTTCCGGTTCCCCCGATCGTGGTGCTCCCGGCGGTTCACTCCAGCGGGAAGCCCGTGTAGCACTCGGCGAGGTCCTGTTCGGCCGAGCGGGCGACGGTGATCCGGTCCAGGCGGGCGAGCTGGATGCGGTCCTCGAAGGGGGTCGCGTCGGGCGTGCGGTGCAGCAGGGTCGTCATCGCGTACGAGAAGCGCTCGGCCTGCCAGACGCGGCGCAGACACGTCTCGGAGTACGCGTCGAGGCGCTCGGCCGACCCGGTCTCCGCGAGATGGGCGAGCGCCCGCGCGAAGGTGACGACGTCGCCGACGGCGAGGTTCAGGCCCTTCGCTCCGGTGGGCGGCACGATATGGGAGGCGTCCCCGGCGAGGAAGAGCCGTCCGTGGCGCATGGGCTCGTGGACGTAAGAGCGCATCGGCGTCACGGACTTCTGCGTGATCGGGCCCCTCTCCAGCTTCCAGTCGTCGGCCGTCTCGAAGCGGCGCTCCAGCTCGTCCCAGATCGCCTCGTCGGTCCATTCCCCGGCGTCCGTGCCCTCGGGCACCTGGAGGTAGAGGCGGGAGACCTGCGGGGAGCGCATGCTCAGCAGGGCGAAGCCGCGGTCGTGGTGGGCGTAGACGAGTTCGTCGTGCGAGGGCGGGACGTCGGCGAGGATGCCGAGCCAGCTGAAGGGGTACGTCCGCTCGAAGACCTGTGTGAGTTCCTCGGGGATCGCCTTGCGCGCCACACCCCAGAAGCCGTCGCAGCCGACGACGTAGTCGCACTCCAGGACGTCCTCGCGCCCGTCGTGCCTGAAGCGCACGCGCGGGCTTTCACTGTCCGCACCCTCCACGGCCAGCGCCTCCGCCTCGAAGAGCAGCGGGCCGCCCTCCTTGAGCTGGAGGGCGATGAGGTCCTTGCAGACCTCCGTCTGCGCGTACACCATCACCGACCGGCCGCCGGTGAGCCCGGGGAAGTCGACACGGTGGCGCCTCTTCGCGAAGCGCAGCTCGATCCCGTCGTGCCGCAGCCCCTCGCGGTCCATGCGCTCGCCGGCGCCGGCCGCGCGTAGCACGTCGACCGTGCCCTGCTCCAGGATTCCGGCCCGCTGCCGATGTTCGACGTAGGCGCGGTCGCGGCTCTCCAGGACGACCGAGTCGATCCCCGCGTTGTGCAGCAGCCGCGCCAGCAGCAGTCCGGCCGGTCCGGCCCCGATGATCCCGACGGTGGTACGCATCGGCACGCCCCTTCGCGCTGTTGGTGCGGTGATGTAGTGTGAGTGTTGTTCGCATAGTGAAATTTACTTCACTGATGTTCCAGCGTGAGTCTCCGATGACATACGCCCGCTGTCAACGGGTGCGCGGTGTGAAGTCTTCAATGCACGATGCAGGAAAGTCGCGGGCCCTCGGGAGGGTCGGTGGTGCCCGGAGCCGGACTTGAACCGGCACGCCCGCGTAGGGGCAGCGAGGTTTAAGCTCGCCGTGTCTGCATTCCACCATCCGGGCAGGCCATGGGCTCCGCATTTTGAGCTTCCGAGCCTATCGGGGCGCATCCCCCGAACAGCGGACGGGAGACCCGATGTTGTCTTATTTTATTGACGTCTGAGGGTGCATCAGGCCACCGTACGGGCCATCGGCACTTGCCACGAGCCCTTCCACAGAGCCGTCGCGGCACATGCGGAATGACGTGAATTCACCGCCCGAACGAGGGTCGTCCGACGAACCGTCACCGATGACCCTGTCAGGAGTACGTGTCATCCGCAGGTATGACTCAGGTCCGTACGGTCCGACCGAAGTCGCCCTTCAGAACCAGAACAGAGGGTGACTACACGGCGGTGATGGGCCACGACGATGGAAGTCACGTTCCCCACTCGTCGTCGTACCGACAGGAGCACTGCCACGTGACCACCACCACTCCCATCGCCGGCCGCGCCACCGCCGTGGCCGCGCGCGCCTCGGATCTGTCGAAGGTCTACGGACAGGGCGAGACCCAGGTGGTCGCCCTGGACCGGGTCTCCATCGACTTCCGGCAGGCCGAACTCACCGCGATCATGGGTCCTTCCGGGTCCGGCAAGTCCACGCTGATGCACTGTGTGGCGGGCCTGGACTCGTTCTCGTCCGGATCCGTGCGGATCGGTGACACGGAGCTCGGCTCCCTCAAGGACAAGCAGCTGACGAAGCTTCGGCGGGACAAGATCGGGTTCATCTTCCAGGCGTTCAATCTGCTGCCGACGTTGACGGCGCTGGAGAACATCACTCTTCCGATGGACATCGCGGGCCGCAAGGCCGACAAGGAGTGGCTGAACTCGGTGATCGGGATGGTCGGTCTGGGCGACCGTCTCACCCACCGGCCCGCCCAGCTCTCCGGCGGCCAGCAGCAGCGTGTCGCCGTGGCGCGGGCGCTCGCCTCCAAGCCGGACATCATCTTCGGCGACGAGCCGACCGGGAACCTCGACTCGCGTTCGGGCGCCGAGGTGCTCGGCTTCCTGCGCAACTCCGTACGGGAGTTGGGCCAGACCGTGGTGATGGTCACCCACGACCCCGTCGCGGCTGCCTACGCCGACCGCGTCGTGTTCCTCGCCGACGGGCGCATCGTGGATGAGGTGTACGGGCCGACGGCGGACGCGGTGCTGGACCGGATGAAGCAGTTCGATGCCAAGGGGCGTACCAGCTGAGACTGCTGATTGTGCGGTAGCTGGGGCTGCACCCCAGGCCCCCTGCGACGTGTCTCGGGTGCAGGCCCCTTGGGGCTGGTCGCGCCCGCGCTGCGGAGCCGCAAATCGATACAGCACGCGCCCCTGAGGGGGCGCGCCTCACTGGAGCCCGCAGTCGGCCACCGCCATACGGCCCCGACTCGCCCACCGGCCTGTTCTCCCCTCCCCCTCCTGGACTGAGAAGACACCATGTTCCGTACCGCCCTGCGCAACGTGCTCGCGCACAAGGCCAGGTTGTTGATGACCGTGCTCGCCGTGATGCTCGGCGTGGCGTTCGTGTCCGGCACCCTGGTCTTCGCCGACACCCTTTCCAACGCCTTCCGCAAGCAGTCGGCGAAGAGCTACGACGACGTCGCCGTCGCCGTCACCTCGTACGCCAACCCGGACGACGCCAAGGAAGAGCCCGGTCTCTCCCGGAAGACCCTCGACAAGATCTCCGCCGTGGACGGCGTCGCCGGCGTGTACGGCCGAGTCGAGGGCTTCGCCGGAGTCGCCGACCCCGACGGGAAGCTGATCGGCGTCGGCTGGTCCAACAAGGGCTCCAACTTCGCCCCCGGCAAGGACGGCAAGGACACGGCCTACACGTTCACCGACGGCTCGGGCCCGGTGAAGGACGATCAGATCGCCCTGGACAAGGAATCCGCGACCAAGGGCGAGTACCAGGTCGGCGACCGGGTGCGGGTCGCGACCAACGGACCGGTGAAGGAGTACACCCTCAGCGGTGTGTTCACCACCGAGGACGGCGCCGTGAACGCCGGCGGCAGCCTCGTCCTCTTCGACACCGCGGTCGCCCAGAAGCAGTACCTCAAGCCGGGCTACTTCGAGAGCGTCACCGTCACCGCCGCCTCCGGCGCGAACGACGCGAAGATCCTGGCCGCGGTCAAGCCGCTGCTGCCCGACACGGCCGAGGCCCAGACCGGCCAGGCGCTCGCGGACGAGCAGGCCAAGGACATCGAACAGGGTCTGGGCTCGCTCAAGCAGATCCTGCTCGGCTTCGCGGGCATCGCGCTGTTCGTCGGGATCTTCCTGATCTCCAACACCTTCACGATGCTGGTCGCCCAGCGCACGAAGGAGATCGCCCTGATGCGCGCCGTCGGCGCGTCGCGCAAGCAGATCACCCGCTCAGTGCTCGCCGAGGCCGCGGTGGTGGGCCTGGTCGCCTCGGTGATCGGCTTCGTCCTGGGCATCGGTCTTGCGGTCGGTCTGCGGTCCGGAATGGCCGCGTTCGAGATGAAGGTTCCGGACGGCCCGCTGATCCTGTCCGCCACGCCGGTGCTCGCCGCGATCGGCGTCGGTGTGCTGATCACGACGTTCGCCGCCTGGCTGCCCGGCCGTCGGGCCGCGAAGATCCCGCCGGTGGCGGCCATGAGCAGCGTCCACGCAGTGGCGACCACCAAGTCGCTGGTGGTGCGCAACTCCATCGGTACGGCCATCACCGGCCTCGGCGCGGCAGCGATCGTGGCGGGTGCCTCGACCGGCGGCAGCGACGGCCGTATGTACATCGGGGCGGGCGCGTTCTTCGCGCTGATCGGTGTGATCATCCTGATCCCGCTGCTGTCCCGGCCCGTGATCGCGCTCGTCCGTCCGCTTCTGGTCGGCCCCTTCGGGGTGTCCGGCAAGCTGGCCGGCCAGAACGCGGTACGCAATCCGCGCCGCACCGGAGCCACCGCCTCCGCGCTGGCCATCGGACTGACGCTGGTGACCGGCCTGTCGGTGATCGGTATCACGGTCGGCACGGCCATCGACAAGATGACCACGGACAACATCAAAGCCGACTACATGGTCTCGATGGCGAACGGCGGGGACCTCGACCAGTCCGCGCTGACGGCGCTGGAGAAGGCGAAGGGCGTCACCGCGGTCTCGCCGCAGCAGGACGTCGGCCTCGAGGTCGGTGCCGATGACTTCGTGTCCGCTTCGGGGGTCACGCCGGGCGCCATCCAGCAGGTCCTGAACGTCGACGTCGTCAGCGGCGACATCGACTCGCTCGCCAAGGGCCAGATCGCGGTCGCCGAAAAGACGGCCAAGAGCAAGGGCTGGAAGTCCGGCGACAGCGTCAACGTCACCTTCACCGACGAGGCGAAGGCCACGCTGACAGTCGGCGCCGTCTACAAGGACAGCGAGTTCCTCTCCCCCGTCCTCATCGACACCAAGGTCGTGAACCCGCACGAGGTGAAGCCGTACATCCCGCAGATCTTCGTGAAGGTCGACGGCGGCCAGACCTCGGCGAACGAGAAGGTCCTCATCAACGCGCTGGGCGACAACCCCGCGATCACGGTCATGGACAAGCAGGACATCCGCAACGAGTTCGGCGGCGCCATCAACACGATGCTGAACATCATGTACGGCCTGCTGGCGATGGCCCTGATCATCGCGGTGCTGGGCGTGGTCAACACCCTCGCGATGTCGGTCTTCGAACGGCAGCAGGAAATCGGCATGCTGCGGGCGATCGGTCTCGACCGGCGCCGGGTGAAGCGGATGGTCCGGCTGGAGGCCGTGGTCATCTCGGTGTTCGGCGCGGTCATCGGCATCGGTCTCGGCTCGTTCCTCGGCTGGGCGATCGGCGAGACCATCGCGGAAGCGATCCCGGGCTACGCGCTGGTCCTGCCCTGGGACCGGATCGGGATCTTCCTGGTGCTGGCCGGTCTGGTGGGCGTCCTGGCCGCGCTGTGGCCGGCCCGCAACGCCGCGAAGCTGAACATGCTGAACGCGATCAAGACGGAATAGCCGTACGCGCACAAGGGCCCCGTTCCCGGGAGGCCGGGAGGGAACGGGGCCCTCGGCGTTTCAGCCCCAGGTACGCGCCCGCAGCGGCATCCCGGACGCGCCGGAATCGGGGGTCCGCACGGCGAGAACCTGGTTCACGCCGATGCGGTTGCGTTCGAAGGCGACGGCGGAAGCGGCCATGTAGAGGCGCCAGACGCGGGCGCGGCCGGGGCTGGTGAGGCGAACCGCGAGCGGCCAGCCGGCCTCCAGGTTGGCGACCCAGCGGCGCAGGGTGAGCGCGTAGTGCTCGCGGATCGATTCGACGTCGCGCACCTCGAAGCCGGCGCGCTCAAGTTGCGTGACGGTGCTGCCGATGGGCGCGAGCTCGCCGTCCGGGAAGACGTACGCGTCGATGAACTCGTCGACCTCGTACGCCGATTCGTCGCGCCGCGGACGACGGCCGATCTGGTGGTTCAGGAGCCGCCCGCCCGGCTTGAGCAGGGCGAACAGGGTTCGGGCGTACTCCAAATACCGTTCGCTGCCGACGTGTTCGGCCATGCCGACGGAGGAGATCGCGTCGTACGGTCCGTCGGCGACGTCACGGTAGTCCTGGACGCGGATCTCGACGCGGTCGGTGAGCCCTTCGTCGGCGACGCGCTTGCGGGCGTACGCGGCCTGCTCGTGCGACAGCGTGACGCCGACGACGCTCACGCCGTGCTCGCGGGCGGCGTGGATGGCCATCGAACCCCAGCCGCAGCCGACGTCGAGCAGCCGCCCGCCCGGCTTCAAGTCCAGCTTGCGGGCGATGAGTTCGAGCTTGTCGCGCTGGGCGTCCTCGAGGGTGGCGTCCGGGGCGGGCCAGTACGCGCACGAGTAGACCATGGACGGCCCGAGGACGATTTCGTAGAAGTCGTTGCCGACGTCGTAGTGGTGGCTGATGGCGCGTCTGTCGGTGCGCTTGGTGTGCAGATGGGAGCGCCGGCGCACCTCCTCGCGGGGCGGGGCGGGCGGCAGCGGGGGCCATGCCATCATCACGAGCCCGCGCACGGCGGCCCGTGCCTCGGGATCCCGCAGCGTCTCGCCCAGGCTTCTGGCGTCCTCGCCGCGATCCCATACGAGCCCCGACATCAGGTCGAGGGCGGTGTAGAAGTCACCGTCCACGGTCAGATCACCGGCGACCCAGGCCCGGGCGAGCCCCAGCTCCCCCGGCTTCCACAGCAGTCGGCGAACTGCACGGCGATTGCGTACGACGAGGGCGGGGGCGCCAGGCGGACCCGCTTCCGAACCGTCCCAGGCGCGCAGACGCACCGGGAGCGGGACCCCCAGCAGCTGTTCGAGGAGAGTCTTGAGCCGCAGTGCGGCGTCCTGCATGGCGCACACCTCCGTGACGATGGATCCCGAGAGTCCAACACCACGTAAACACTGCGGGGGCCGGAGCGCAGTCCCGCAAAAGCATTACATCTGCGCAAAATGGGGTGCGGGTTGTGGGCTTTCGCCCCCGCCGCCCCCACCCGTCCCACCCCCCGGGCCGGCCCGAACCCCCGCCAGGGGCTCTGCCCCCGAACCCCCGCTCCTCAATCGCCGGAGGGGCCGATTTTCCCCGGCCAACCTTTGTCAGCCCGGGCCGGCATCAATCAGCCCGTCCGGCGTTTGAGGACGAGGCCGTTCAGGCCGATGGGGGTCTGGGGGCCAGCCCCGGCCCCGGGGCTGGCCCCGGGATGGGACGGGTAAGGGCGGCGGGGGCGAGAAAACGCCGAAGGAGCCCCCCGCACCACGGATGGCGAGGAGCCCCTTCGGGTCGAGCAGTGACCGGAGGTCAGGAGGCCTTGGCCTTCTCCTCCGACTTGGCGCGGGTCGGCGGGAGCTGGGCCTCGGCGGACTGGGCCACCCTGGGCGCCGGCTTGGCCGCCTCGTAGAACTCCTCGCGCGGCGTCTCGATGGCGCCGAGCGAGACGACCTCGCGCTTGAGGAACACCGCAAGCGTCCAGTCGGCGAAGACCCGGATCTTGCGGTTCCACGTCGGCATCGCAAAGCCGTGGTAGCTGCGGTGCATGTACCAGGCGAGCCGCCCCTTGAGCTTGATCTTCATCTTGCCCATGACGATCATCGCGACGCCCTTGTGGAGGCCGAGACCGGCCACCGCACCCTTGTTGGCGTGCGCGTACTCCTTCTGCGGGAAGCCCCGCATACCGGAGATCACGTTGCCGCCGAGGACCCGCGCCTGACGCAGCGCGTGCTGGGCGTTCGGCGGGCACCAGGCGTTCTCGACGCCGGCCTTGCGGGCGGCGACATCCGGCACCTGGGCGTTGTCGCCGGCGGCCCAGATGTAGTCGGTGCCCTGGACCTGGAGGGTCGCCTGGGTGTCGACGTGACCGCGCGGGCCGAGCGGCAGACCGAAGCGGGAGAGCACGGGGTTCGGCTTGACGCCGGCAGTCCAGACGATCGTGCTGGAGTCGACCTCGAGGCCGTTCTTCAGCACCACGTGGCCGTCGACGCAGGAGTCCATGGAGGTCGACAGGTACACCTCGACCCCGCGGGACTCCAGGTGCTCCTTGCCGTACGCGCCGAGCTTCGGGCCGACCTCGGGGAGGATCTTGTCCGCGGCGTCGACGAGGATGAACCGCATGTCCTCACGGGACACGTTGCTGTAGTACTTGGCCGCGTCGCGGGCCATGTCCTCGACCTCGCCGATGGTCTCCGCACCCGCGAAGCCGCCGCCGACGAAGACGAAGGTGAGCGCCTTGCGCCGGACCTCTTCGTCGTTCGTGGAGTCCGCCTTGTCGAGCTGCTCAAGCACGTGGTTGCGCAGGCCGATGGCCTCCTCGATGCCCTTCATGCCGATGCCCTGCTCGGCAAGGCCGGGGATCGGGAAGGTGCGGGAGACCGCGCCCATCGCGATGACGAGGTAGTCGAAAGGCAGCTCGTACGCCTCACCCACGAGGGGGGCGATCGTGGCGACCTTGCGGTCCTGGTCGATGGTGGTGACCCGGCCGGTCAGAACTTCCGCCTTGGGCAGCACGCGTCGCAGCGGGACGACGACATGCCGAGGCGAAATGCTGCCGGCGGCGGCTTCGGGGAGGAAGGGCTGGTAGGTCATGTACGACCGGGGGTCGACGACCGTGACGGTCGCCTCGCCGTAGCGCATCTTCTTCAGAATGCGCCGAGCTGCGTACAGGCCTACGTACCCACCGCCTACTACGAGGATCCTGGGACGCTCCGTGGTGCTCATGCCATCGAGTATCCACCCGCTTCAGGGGGGTAGCTCGTGCGCCCCTTCACAAGCTCCATCGCACCCTCTGCTACACTGCCCGGCCCACATTTCCCGCCCCCCGCCTCCGCGGGGGAACCATGGGGGGCTTTGAGGTGTTGTCAACACCGCGTGAGCTGCTCTTTGGGCCTGCGACCCGGCTGAACCAGTCGCTCATTCCCCCGCCTGCCGGCACCCCGTTAACGGCCTCGCGCACGCGCTCCGGGACCCCGCACGACCCCTGACCCGCCTCAGACGTCAAAAAACGTCCCCCAGCAGGGCAGATTTCCTTGTGAAGAACTTCACGAACTTTCTCGGCGGGACGTTTCCGAGAGGGCTTCCGGGGTCCCTCAAGCACGCTCATACGTTACCGGAACCGCTCAGGCGTTACTACCCATGGGTAGCTTAAGAGGCCTGCTCAAGATCCTCTGCGGCCTTCCAAGCGATCCCGTCAAGGATGTCGTGCTCGCTCACGACGACCTCCTCCGCCCCGATCCGCTCCATGATCGTCAGGAGTACGAGGGCGCCGGCGCCGATGACGTCCACGCGGCCCGGGTGCATCGAGGGGATCGCGGCGCGCTCGGCGTGGGTGGAGGTCAGGAGGGACTCGGTGATCTCGCGGACGCGGGCGTACGGGACCCGGGAGTGGTGGATGGCGGCCGGGTCGTACGCCGGGAGGTTCTGCGCGATGGCCGACACCGTGGTGACGGAACCCGCGAGCCCGACCAGCGTGCGGGCCTCGCGCAGGGGGACGCTCTGCTCGACGAGGTCGAGGGCCGCCTCGATGTCGGCGCGAATGGCGCTGATCTGAGCGGGAGTCGGCGGATCGGCGACCACTCCGCCGTGCAGGAGGTGGCGTTCCGTCATGCGTACGCAGCCGATGTCGACCGAGCGTGCGCCGCGTACGTGGTCGTCGCCGACGACGAACTCGGTCGAGCCGCCGCCGATGTCCACGACCAGGTAGGGCTTGGCGAGGTCCGCCCGGCCGCTCAGCTCCTTGGTCGCGCCCGTGAAGGAGAACTCCGCCTCCTCGTCACCGGTGATGACCTCGGGCTCTACGCCCAGGATGTCCAGGACGCCCCGCACGAAGTCATCGCGGTTCTCGGCGTCCCGGGAGGCGGAGGTCGCCACGAAGCGGACGCGCTCCGCTCCATGCTCCTTGATGATCGCCGCGTACTCCTTGCAGGCGGCGAACGTCCGCTCCAGCGCCTCGGGCGCGAGGCGGCCCGTCCGGTCGACGCCCTGGCCGAGCCGGACGATGGTCATCCGCCGGTCCAGGTCGATGAGTTCGCCGGTCGATGGGTCCGCGTCGGCGACGAGGAGGCGGATGGAGTTCGTACCGCAGTCGACGGCGGCGACGCGTGTCACTTCTTGCCACCTTCCTCTTCCTCGGTGCTGAAGAACCCGCCTCCGTTGGCGCCGGGCTTCACGATGTCCTCCTGGGACTGGGACGGCATCACGCACGGCCCCTTCCACCACCACTCGGGCAGCATCGCGAGCGCCTCGTCGCCCAGCGGGTTCACGCCGGGGCCCGCGGCCAGGGAGTGGGCCACGAGCACGTGCAGGCACTTCACCCGGTCCGGCATGCCGCCCGCGCTCGGGAAGCCCTCCAGGACCTCGATGGCGTCGCGGCGGGCGAGGTAGTCCTCGTGGGCGGCGCTGTACGCGGCGGCCAGGTCGGGGTCGGCGGCCAGCCGCTCCGTCATCTCCTTCATGACGCCGTTCGCCTCGAGGGTGCCGATCGCGGAGGCGGCCCGAGGGCACGTCAGGTAGTACGTCGTCGGGAACGGCGTACCGTCCGGCAGCCGCGGAGCCGTCTCGACCACGTCGGGCTGACCGCACGGGCAACGGTGCGCGATCGCGCGCAGGCCTCGCGGCGGGCGGCCGAGCTGCTGTTTGAAGGCCTCGACGTCCGCGTCGGTGGGCTCGGTTCGCGGGGTGGGAGGCGGAGGGGTTTCCATAACTGTCTTTCTCATCGCATTCACTGGTCGGCGCGGTCGGCCTTGTCGACCCCGTCCCAGACATTGGCGTACCAGGGGCGGGCGGCCGCCCCCTGCGTCGTACGCGACTTCTTCGCCGCGTGCGGATCGATCACGATGTAGCCGGTCTCGCCCGGCTTCACGTAGTGCAGGCGCTCGCGGATCCGCTGCTCGGCGTACGCGTCGTCCTGCCAGCGTGCCTTGAGGTCGCGCAGCTGCTCGACCTGCTCACGGGCCTGCTCCCGCTCCCGCTCGAGTTCGGCGATCTCGGCGCGCTGGGAGACGTACTGCCGGGTCGGATACGCGAGGGCGACGACGAGGGTGCACAGGACGAGGGCGAGGAGCGCGGCCCGCCCGGTCAGCCGGGAGCGGCGGGCCTGACGCCTGGTCTGGGAGCGGTAGACGCGCGCCGCCGTCTGCTCGCCGAGCAGCCGCAGCCTGGTCGCGGTGGAGAACCGGTCCCGGTCCTTCCCGGCCATGTCACCCGCCTCCCCTTCATACACGCGTACGTCCCCGCACACGGTACGGGACCGTGTACGGGGACGTAGGCAAGGAGGTGCCTGTGTAGGTCAGCCCTTGAAGCGGGGGAACGCCGAACGGCCCGCGTACACCGCCGCGTCGTCGAGGATCTCCTCGATGCGCAGCAGCTGGTTGTACTTGGCGACGCGGTCCGAGCGGGCCGGGGCGCCGGTCTTGATCTGGCCGCAGTTCACCGCGACGGCGAGGTCGGCGATGGTGACGTCCTCGGTTTCGCCGGAGCGGTGGGACATCATGCACTTGAAGCCGTTGCGCTGGGCCATCTCGACGGCGTCCAGGGTCTCGGTCAGCGAGCCGATCTGGTTGACCTTGACCAGCAGGGCGTTGGCGGAGCCCTCCTCGATACCGCGGGCGAGGCGCTCCGGGTTGGTGACGAAGAGGTCGTCGCCGACGATCTGGACCTTGTCGCCGATCTTGTCGGTGATGACCTTCCAGCCGGCCCAGTCGTCCTCGAACAGCGGGTCCTCGATGGAGACGAGCGGGTACGAGGCGACGAGCTCCTCGTAGTACTCCGTCATCTCGGCGGCCGAGCGCGACTTGCCCTCGAAGAGGTACGAGCCGTCCTTGTAGAACTCGGAGGCGGCGACGTCGAGCGCGAGGGCCACCTGCTCGCCGGGCTGGTAACCGGCCTCCTTGATGGCCTCGATGATGAGGTCGAGGGCGGCGCGGTTGGACTCCAGGTTCGGGGCGAAGCCGCCCTCGTCGCCGAGGCCGGTGGACAGGCCCTTGGTCTTCAGCACCTTCTTGAGGGTGTGGTAGACCTCGGCGCCCCAGCGCAGCGCCTCGGAGAAGGACTCCGCGCCGATGGGGGCGATCATGAACTCCTGGATGTCCACGTTCGAGTCGGCGTGCGAGCCGCCGTTCAGGATGTTCATCATCGGTACGGGCAGCAGGTGCGCGTTCGGCCCGCCCAGGTAACGGAACAGCGGGAGGTCGCTGGCCTCGGAGGCGGCGTGCGCGACGGCGAGGGAGACGCCGAGGATGGCGTTGGCGCCGAGCGAGCCCTTGTTGTCGGTGGCGTCCAGGTCGATCATGGCCTGGTCGATCAGCCGCTGCTCGGTGGCGTCGTAACCGACGAGCTCCGGGCCGAGCTGCTCGATGACGGCGAGGACGGCCTTCTCGACACCCTTGCCGAGGTAGCGGTTGGCGTCTCCGTCGCGGAGTTCGACAGCCTCGAAGGCGCCCGTGGAGGCGCCGGACGGAACGGCGGCACGACCCGTGCTGCCGTCGTCGAGGCCGACCTCGACCTCGACCGTGGGATTGCCTCGGGAGTCCAGGATTTCCCGGGCTACGACGACGTCGATGGACGGCACGAGCATCTCCTTCTGGGATGTGACGCGGTTACGCGGGCCGCTGGGCCCGCACAGCGCGAAGCCGCGGCGGCTCCGCGATGACGAGCCTAACCGGCTCCGGGCGATCGGCCAGCCGTCCGCCCCTCTCATGGACCTAACCGAAAGCAAAATGTTTCCGAACGGAACAAAAAGTCCCGCCCCGGTGCGTACGGGGGAAGACGCACCGGGGCGGGACCGCTGGGGGCTCGGCTTCAGCCGCTCTGGGGGCCGGGCTTCAGCTGAGCCGGGGCTCAGTTCAGCTGAGGTGCAGCTGCTGGCCCGGATAGATGACGTCCGCGTTGTCGACGATGTCGTCGTTCAGCTTGAACAGCTTCTGCCAGCCGCCCTTGACGTCGTTCTCCGTGGCGATCTCGCTGAGGGTGTCACCCTTGACGACCTTGTACTCGCCGTCACCCTTCTTGACCTTCTTGCCGGTCGGGGTGGTGACGGTCTTCTTGGCAGCCGGGCGGTCCGCGGAGCGGGAGGCGCGCTCCTCCTGGGCCGGGGCGCTCTGCTGCTGGGACTGCTGGGTGTTCTCCTGCGCGGCACCGGAGCCCGAGGAGCCGCCGCCGGTGTACGCGGCGCTCGACAGACCCTTGCCGCAGACCGGCCAGGCACCCTTGCCCTGGCCCGCGAGGACCTTCTCGGCGATCTCGATCTGCTGGGCCTTGCTGGCCTGGTCGGCGGTGGCGGCGTACTTCGTGCCGCCGTAGCCGGCCCAGGTGGAGGCGGAGAACTGCAGGCCGCCGTAGTAGCCGTTGCCCGTGTTGATGGACCAGTTGCCGCCCGACTCGCACTGCGCGACGGCGTCCCACTCGGAGGCGGTGGCGGCGGAGGCCGTACCCGACACCATCAGCGGGGCGGCGATGGCGGCACCGGTGACACCGGCGAGCGTGGCTATGCGGGTGGCCTTGGACGGGCGACGGTGCTTGCCCTTGCCGGAAAGCAGCATGAAGAGATCCCCTCACCGACGCCTACGAGGTGAGCTGTCGGGTTCGGGCCTGGTGAGTTGCCCGGCCGTGCGGATCGCTCCGCACGACTTCACCCCAAGCCGCACCCGGTCTCGACGACCGGGCCCGGCACTTACCTTGGGTCCCCCGCTCCTGCCTACGGCGCTTTACGCGACGACTGTTCCCGTACGGCCGTTGGCAGGATTCGGCGTGACGTCCGTCGGGGCCCGCTGTGGCGAGCGGTCACGACCGTAAACATGCGATCCGCCGAATTTCAAAGACGATCAGGGCCTTTGAGATCCATGTCTCACTTTCACCAAACCGGACATCCGGCACGAACTGCCGCCACTTTTGGCCTGGTTCGGCACCTTGCACACCACTCAGTCTGCGCCGAGTTCAAGGCGCTGACCGGGGAGGATGAGGTCCGGATCGGCGCCGACAGTGTGCTTGTTCGCGGAGTACAACTCGGGCCATCCGCCTTGGAGGTCAAGGGAGTCGGCGATTGCCGAGAGGCTGTCTCCGGAACGGACGGTGTACGAGCCGTCCGCAGCGTCCGCCGCATCGCGTGAGGCGCGGTCCGCGCGAGAGGCATGCCGGCCGGTGGAGTCGTCCGCACGGGAGGCATCGGCGTCCTCTTCGGCGCTGCCGCCGCGATGACGGCCGGCGCCCTCCTCTGTGTTTGTGCTCTCACTCTCTCCGGTCGAAGAGTCGGCGTTCTGGCCGGAGTTGCCCGAGTCGCCCTCATTCGTCGCGCCTGTGGGCGGACTGGGCGAGCTGTCGAGGTCCGGTGATTCGGCGGTGGAGTCGCCGCCGGAATCCCGCGAGGTGGCGGTGGACGACCCGGACCTACCGGACGATCCCGAATCAGCGGATGTATCGGATGAGTCGGAACTGTCGGACGAATCATCCTTTAGGAAGTCGTCACTTGACGTCCGCCCCGAATCGGAGCCCGATCCGGAGTCCGCCTCGGTGGGCGGAGTGGAGGTCGGCGTGGGCGAGTCCTGCGCCAGGCCCGTATCAACGTCGGCCGAGTCGGAGTTCTGTGTCAGGCCCGCGACCAGTCCACAGGTCGCCCAGGGGCTCGTACCCTTGTCCGCAAGGATCTTCTCGGCGACGGCTATCTGCTGCGAGCGACTGGCCAGGTCAGCCCTCATCGCGTAGTCGAGACCGCCGTACTGCTCCCACTCCCCCTGGGCAATCTGGAGGCCGCCGTACTCCCCGTTGCCGGAGTTGGCGCTCCACCGGCCGCCGCTCTCGCACTCCGCGACCGCGTCCCAGGTCGCACCACTGGCGGCACTCGCGCTGCTCGCCGCGAGGAGGGGGATCGCGATGGCCGATCCGGTCACCCCTGCCGCCACAAAGAGAGCCGGCGCCTGACGAGGGCGACGGTGTCGACCGTTCCCGGAGAGCATGCGGTTGCCTTTCACGCGACAGTGTGTGACATGGGTGTGACCAATGAGACTGATGAGGTCCGCTTTCGCGTGAACCTAGTGGGACCCGATCACTTGTCACCAGTAGATGTAGCGCAGATCACGTGAAGATCACGGACCTGAGGGTACGTCAGCTTTGAGCTGGGGGTTCGTCAGTTTTGAGTCCGGGCTTCGCCGGCGCTGAGACCGGGCGAAGTGGGGGTGAAGCTGACGGGCAACGTCCGCAGGCCGCGCATGATGAGTCCCCCACGCCACCGCAAATCCGCTGAATCCGCTGCCAGTTGCAGATCGGGGAGGCGGGTGAGGAGCGTCGCGAGTGCGGTCCGGCCCTCCAGCCGGGCGAGGGGTGCGCCTAGGCAGTAGTGGATGCCGTGCCCATAACCGAGGTGCTGGTTGTCGCGTCTGCCGAGGTCGAGGGTGTCGGGGTCGTCGAACCGCTCGGGGTCACGGTCGGCGGCGGCGAGTACGACGAGTACGGGGTCGCCGACCGCGATGTGCTGCCCGCCGATGGTGACCGCCTCCGTCGCGAACCGCCAGGTGGCCAGCTCCACGGGGCCGTCGTACCGGAGCAGCTCCTCGACGCCGGTTTCGAGGAGGTCCGTTTTTCCGGCTGCCAGGGACTTCTGCAATCGATACCGCTGCTCGGGGTGCGTGAGCAGCGCATACACCCCGTTGCCCACCAAATTGACCGTGGTCTCGAAACCGGCGAACAGGAGGATGAAGGCCATGGCGGCGGCCTCGTTCTCGGTGAGGTGCTCGCCGTGGTCGGAGGCGCGGATGAGTCCGGAGATGAGGTCTTCGCCGGGGGTGGCTTCGTCCGGGAGCGCTGCACGCTTGCGGTGGATGAGCTCGGCGAGATAGCCACGCATCTTCTTCACGGACCGGGCAACGCCGCCGCGCGGTCCTCCCCCGTGCCGGATCATCATCCCCGCCCAGTCCCGGAAGTCGTCCTGGTCCTCGCGGGGGACGCCGAGCAGATCGCAGATCGCGTAGATGGGGAGCGGGAAGGCGAACTCGTGAATGAGATCGGCGCTGCCCCTGTCCGCGAACTGATCGATGAGCTGGTCGGCCAACTCCTGGACGCGCGACGCGAATTCGGCCACACGGCGCGGGGTGAACGCCTTGGCCACGAGCCGCCGGAGCCGTGTGTGATCCGGCGGATCGATATTGAGCAGATGAGTCATCAACTCGGCTTTGCGCTCACCGGGGATACCTGTCTTGCCCTTGGCGTGAGCGGGTTCGTCGTGGTGAGCGGGGTTCTTGCTGAGCCGCTGATCAGCGAGGGCCTGCTTGGCATCCGCGTACCGGGTGACCAGCCAGGCCTCGACTCCACTCGGGAGCCGGGTCTTGTGCACGGGGGCGTGCTCACGGAGCCAGGCGTACGCCGGGTAGGGGTCGGTGGCGAACTCCCAGGTGAAGAGTTCGGGGGGCGGGCCGGCGAGGGCGGCGCTCTGAGCAGGCGGCTGGTCGTGCATGCCTTTGACCGTAGCCGCCCGCCCTGGCCGACGTATCTCCACGGTGCAGCTACCTCAGTCGCAGCAGCCCCGGCCACACTGCCGCGTCAGCCCTCCGCAGCCCGTATCGCATCCCGATAGGCCCGCGCGGCAGCCCGCAGCGCCGCCTCCGGGTCCACCCCGTCCGCCTCGGCGCGTGCCGCCATCGCCAGCAGTTCGTAACCGACGCCCTCGCCCTGCGGTATCGGCACTTCAAGTCCCGCTGTGCGTACGCGGGATGCCAGCTTCGCTGCCAGGGCCAGACCGGGCTGACCCAGTGGGACGCCCTCCGTCACGGACGTGCGCTGCTTCTCCGCCGCCTTGGTGCGCAGCCAATGGGCCTTGACCTCTTCGGGCGTCGTGGCGGTTTCGTCGCCGAAGACGTGGGGGTGGCGGTGGATGAGCTTGGTGACGATGCCGCCTGCGACGTCGTCTATGGAGAAGGGTTCCGAACCATCCTCCGGGCGGCCTTCCTCCGCTATCCGGGCATGGAAGACGACCTGGAGCAGGACATCGCCCAGTTCCTCCCGCAGCTCGTGGCGGTCGCCCTCCTCGATCGCCTCGACGAGTTCGTACGCCTCCTCGATGCCGTATTTCGCGAGTCCCTTGTGGGTCTGCTGGGAGGACCAGGGGCATTCGGCTCGGATGCGGTCCATGACCTGGACGAGGTCGAGGAGGCGGGCGCCGGGGAGGTCGTACGAGGCGGGGAGCAGTTCCAGGTCGGGCATCTGGACGCGGCCGGAGCCGGCCAGGCGGGCGAGTCCGTCGGTCAGTTGGGGCTCGCCCTCGCCTGTGGCGACCACGGTCACCGTGTGGCCGCCGGCGCAGGCGTCGACGAGTTCCTCGGCGGTCGGGGCCGCCTCGTCGACCTTGACGCCGGCCTCGCGCAGATACGGCAGCTGGGGGTGGGCGCCGTCCGCGCACAGGACGCGGTCGGCGTCGTGCAGCGCCTGCCAGGCGGGCCAGGACAGGAGTCCGGGCGCGACGCGATGGCTGGTGGTGAGCAGGACGATGCGCCCCGGGCTGGATGCGTTCACCCCTCGAACGTAACCCACGCCACCGACAACAAGGTCGGACAGCAGACGCGGATTACGCGGAAGACGCGGACAGCGATTACGCCGTCTCCTGGCTGCCCGCCTGCGTGACCTGGCGCAGCCACGGCAGCTTGGCCTCGACGCGGCTGTTCTTCTCGGGGTCCCAAGTGCCGTAGCGCGGGTTCAGGTCGACGTCGAGTTTCTTGGAGGCGTCGGACAGGGCCTTCCAGAACGCGGGCCCGCTGGTGTCGGTGCCCAGCTGGGCGGCGAGCTTCTGGGCCTCGAGCTGGAGGCGGAGGTTCTCGTCGATCCGCTCCGGCGGGATGCCGTACGTCTGCAACCAGTCCCTCTCCAGCGCCTCGACACCACCCGGCTTGTCCTCGAGATCGGCCCGGACCCGCGTGACCTCGTTGCGGGAGACGGTCACGCCCGCGTCCTGGGCGGCGCGGTGCAGCACACGGTCCAGGACCATGTTGTTGAGGATCTCGCGGGTGAGGCCGCCGGACTGGGCGATGGCCTGCCCGTACTGGGTGTCGTCCGCGATGGCGGCCCGCTGCGCGGTACGCACCTCGCTCACCCGGTTCTCCAGCTGGGAGACCGTGATCCGGTCGTCGCCGACGACGGCCGCGGCACCGGGATGCGCCTCGTCTCCGCAGGCGGTGAGGAGAGGGGCCGCGGTGGCGAGCGTGGCGGCGAGGAGGAGCGCGGTGCGACGGCGGCGGTGCAAGGAGACCTCCAGTGGGAGCTTGTGCGGCGGTGCACAAAGTCTTGCGGTGATCGATGGTAGGCAGGGGACCGGCTCTCGGCCACCCATTCGACCCAACGATTCGCCAAGAGTTCCGTACTGCCTCGAAGTCCCTGCGACGTCACTAACCGCGCACTTGGCCCAGCCATTGCAGCGTCCGCCGGATCTCCACGGCCATCGGGCGGCCCGGCCCCTGGAGGCGCTCCACGTCGAGGAGCAGCCGGGCCAGCGTTTCGTGGGCGGCTCCCCGGTCGCCGAGGGCGAGGAGGAGGTGGCCGATGCGGCGGCGTACGTCGTAGGCGAGCTCGGGGTCGCCGGCCACGTACTGGTTCTCGTAGTACGGCAGCAGGGACCGGTACTCCGCGAGCGCGGCGGCTGGTTCGCCGAGCTGTTCGAGGCACTGGGCGGCCTCGTAGCGGAAGCGCAGGGACTGCGGGTCGGCCTGGCCCGCCTCCTTGGCGCGCTCGTCGGCGAGGCGGCGCAGCTCGGGCAGGGCGCGGCGGAACTGGCCGTCGTCCATCAGCGTGGCCGCGTACTGCTTGCGCAGGGTGCGGACGACGGGCGAGTGCTCGCCGTGCTGTTCGGCAGCGGCCGGGAGGATCGAGCCGAGGATGTCGACGGCCTGCGTGATACGGCCTTCGCCGAGGAGTTGCTTGACCTCGTCGACGGCGCGCGCGACATCGGGTTTCTCCACGGCCGGGGTGGCCTGCGGCTGGGCCGCGGGGGTGCGGGCCCGGTCGGGCCAGGGAGCGTGCGGGCGCAGGAAGGGGCGCGCCGGGTCGAGCGGGCCGCCGCTCGGGATTCCGCGCGCGGGGAGCATCGGGAGCAGTTGCTCGTAGGTGTCCTGCGCGGAGGCCGGGCGGTGCTGCGGGTCCTTGGAGAGCAGGCGCAGGACGAGGGCTTCGAGCGGCTCGGGGACTTCGGGGCGCAGTTGGCGTACCGGAACGGGCGGTTCGTAGAGGTGCCGGTGGAGCACGCCGAGGGCGGTGGAGCCCGAGAACGGCACATCGCCGCTGAGCAGTTCGTGCAGCAGCACGCCCAGCGCGTACAGGTCGGTGTACGGGCCGACCGCGCCGCCCATCGCCTGCTCGGGCGCCATATAGGCGGGGCTGCCGATGGGTGAGCCGGTGTGGGTGAGGCGGGTCGTGTCCGTGTCCATGACGGAGGCGACACCGAGGTCGAGCACGGTGACCGTGCCGTCCTGCTTGACCATCACATTGCGGGGCTTCAGGTCGCGGTGCACGATCGGCACGGCGTGCACCGCGGACAGTACGGCGCACAGCTGGGCGGCGACCGCGACGGCCCACTGCCAGGGGTACGGAGTGTGCTCGGCGAAGTGGCCGGAGAGGTCGACTCCGTCGACGTACTGCATGACGAGGAACAGCTCCTCGCCCTCGGTGCCCGCGTCGTGCACGGTGACCAGGCCGGGGTGGTCGACCTGGGCGGTGACGCGGCACTCGCGTACGAAACGGCGGCGCAGCTCGTCGGCCTCCTGGCCCGCGACCTTGTCGGGGCGCAGCAGCTTGACCGCGACGCGCCGGTCCAGACGCTGGTCGTATGCCGTCCACACCTGGCCCATGCCGCCCTGGCCGATGAGCGTGGACAGTTCGTAGCGTCCGGTGATCACGCGTCCCGACGCCACGGTCACCTGCCGTCCTCGTGCTTGCGGAGGTAGTCACTCAGCTCGTCGAGCTCGGCGCGCACCTGGTCGATCCGGACGGGCGCGGGGCGCTGCGGGGGCGGCGGGGCGGGCGCCGACTGGGGCGGGGGAGGCTGCGGGACGGGTGTGCCGGCATACGGCTGGGGGGCGGGCGGCTGCGGGGCGGGCGGCGCCTGCTGGTAGCCGTAGAGGGTCGTCTGCTGGGGCGGCACGTTGCCCATGACCATGGGCTGCCCGTAGTGGTGGATGTCCACGATCAGGAAGTAGATGGCGCAGGCAACGCCGCTCAGCATCATGAGGACCAGACCCAGGGTGCCGTTTGGGCTGCTGAAGTCGTCGGTGTTGTCGGTGCTCATGAGCGCGATGGCGAAGACCCAGATCGCGAGCGAGGCTCCGAAGGCCCACCACTCGCGCTGCCGGCGCGTCACCAGGGCGGCCCGCAGCGTCGCCGGCCAGCCGAGGAACCCGCAGGTCATCAGGGGCAGCGCCACGAGGATCACGCGCAGCGTAACCACCGCCCCCGTCGAGGGTCGACGCGGCGGTGGCGGCGCGTAGCCGTGGCCGTGCATGGATGCTCCTGAAGACCTGATGCCAGCAGACGTACGAGTGTGGAGACGAGCGTATAGGCCGACAAGGACAACGGTCCCTGCTTGTACCGAACCGTTGTAACGCCGAGCGCCTACGGGGCTACTCAGTTTGCGTGGAACCGTTCCGGCGCCGTTGTCGGGTTCCCTCCCGAGGGGAGCTTCTGCCCGGGGCAACCGGCCAACACCCGCTCCATGGCGGCCTTCTCGGCCTCCGTGACCCACAGCCCGTACTTCTTCTTCACCGCCACCTGCCCTGCCACATACGTGCAGCGGTATGCCTTGTTGGGCGGGAGCCAGGTCGCCGTGTCACCGTCGCTCTTGCTGCGGTTGGTGCTCGCATCCACGGCGAGGAGGTTGAGCGGATCGTTGGCCAGGGCTATTCGCTTGCTGGGATCCCACTGCTGAGCGCCCTTCTGCCAGGCGTCCGACAGGGCGACGAGGTGGTCTATGTCGACCTGACTGCGTCCGCGTACGAACGTCACGTCCTTGTTGGTGTACGGGTCCGGATTGAGCGTCCCCGAGCTGACCTCGCAGTCGTCGTCGCCGTACTTCACCTCCATCAGATCCCGTTTGAGTATGTCGTCGCGGGTCCCACAGCTGTTCGAGTCGGTATCGGCCCAGGGACTGCCGAACCTGTCGCGGTCGTATCCCGTCCTGGGCGCCCTCCCCTTGACGGCCAGCGAGTCGACGGCGGCGAGGGCGGCACCGCCGGCCGATTCCCCGGAACCGCCCGAAGCCGAAGACCCGGTCGGTTCGTCCGGTCCCGCCGAACCCGTGCCGTCCACGGTGCAGCCCGTCACGGCGAGCAGCATGACCGCGACACCGGCCCCCCTGGTCCAGAGCGTCACGCGCGCTCCCCTCCCCTTGCCTCCCCGGGTCCGCCCTGGTCGGACGGTCCCGCTGTGTTCCTCACCGTAGCGAGCAAGAGGTCCGGGCATAACGGCCACGTGCTGTCGGGGATGCTGTTCCGGTCGCGGTCGGACCAACGCAAAGGAGCACCGCATGGCCCCCGCACCACCCGCCCCCGGCACACTCAGCGGCGTCCTGATCGCCGAAAGCCTGCGCGTCGGCAGCGAGTTGAGCGGCGTTCCGCTCCAGGTCACGGCGATTCAGCGCATCGCGGTCGACGACGCCACCGCCGATCAGCCCCGGCACTGGACCCTGCTGCACTTCCGGGCCCCTGAGAACGCGGCCGGGCAACTCGCCGAGGCACTGGCGAGCTGCCTGGCGCCGACCGGCGGTTGGTATGTCGACTACAGCACCACGACCGAGGCGTACGTCGTATTCGCCGACCGCGTCTTCCGCTACGCGCGCGGTGACGCGGCGACGCGCGCCGAAGTGGAGGCGTACGCCCGCTCGGTGGGCGTACCGGAAGCCCAGCTGGACTGGAGGGACTGAGGCGGACGCCCCGGCCTCGGCCCCGACCGGCCGCGCCCGACCCTCACGACCCCAGGATCGAAGCCAGGAACTCCCCCGTCCACCCCAGCAAGTCCCGCCCGACCAGCGGTTTTCCGCCCACCTTCGCCGTCTTCGGGCGCGGAACCAGGACCTGGTGGACGGCGGGCTTGATGACGACCCCCGGGTACAGACGCTTGACCCGCAGCTCCTGGGACTCCCTCAACTCCACCGGCGCGAAGCGGATGTTGTTGCCCTGCAGCACGATCTCGGCGACGCCACACGCCCGCGCGAACATGCGGAGGCCGGCGACCAGGAGCAGGTTCTCCACCGGCTCGGGCAACTTGCCGTAGCGGTCGACGAGTTCCTCGCGTACGGACTTGATGTCGTCCTCGGAGTTCACCGAGGCGATCGCCCGGTACGCCTGGAGGCGCAGCCGCTCGCCGGGCGCGTAGTCGTGCGGAACGTGTGCGTCGACCGGGAGTTCGATCTTGACCTCCAGCGGCGGCTCCTCCTCCACACCGCCCTCCAGCGAGGCCCGGTAGTCCGCGACTGCCTCGCCGACCATGCGTACGTACAGGTCGAAGCCGACGCCCGCGATGTGGCCCGACTGCTCGCCGCCCAGGAGGTTTCCGGCGCCTCGGATCTCCAGGTCCTTCATGGCCACGTACATGCCCGCGCCCATCTCCGTGTGCTGGGCGATGGTCGCGAGGCGTTCGTGGGCCGTCTCGGTCAGCGGCTTCTCCGGGGGGTACAGGAAGTACGAGTAACCACGCTCACGGCCACGCCCCACCCGGCCCCGCAGCTGGTGCAGTTGCGAGAGGCCGAAGTTGTCGCCGCGCTCCACGATCAGCGTGTTCGCGTTGGAGATGTCGATGCCGGATTCCACGATCGTGGTCGACACGAGCACGTCGAACTTCTTCTCCCAGAAGTCGACGACGACCTGTTCCAGGGCCTGCTCCGACATCTGGCCGTGGGCCGTCGCGATGCGCGCCTCCGGGACGATCTGCCTGAGCCTCGCCGCCGCGCGGTCGATGGACTCGACGCGGTTGTGGATGTAGAAGACCTGCCCCTCGCGCAGCAGTTCACGTCGGATCGCCGCGCCGATCTGCTTCTCCTCGTACGGCCCGACGAAGGTCAGGACCGGGTGCCGCTCCTCCGGAGGCGTCGTGATCGTCGACATCTCGCGGATGCCCGTCACCGCCATCTCCAGGGTCCGGGGGATCGGAGTGGCCGACATCGTCAGCACATCCACATTGGCCCGCAGCTTCTTCAGCTGCTCCTTGTGCTCGACCCCGAACCGCTGCTCCTCGTCGACGATCACGAGCCCGAGGTCCTTGAACTTCGTCTCGGCGGAGAACAGCCGATGCGTGCCGATGACGACGTCCACCGAGCCGTCCCGCAGACCCTCCAGGACCGCCTTCGCCTCCGTGTCCGACTGGAAGCGCGACAACGCCCGGACATTCACGGGGAACTGGGAGTAACGCTCGCCGAACGTCCCGAAGTGCTGCTGCACCAGCAAGGTGGTCGGCACGAGCACCGCCACCTGCTTGCCGTCCTGCACGGCCTTGAAGGCGGCCCGTACCGCGATCTCCGTCTTGCCGTAGCCGACGTCTCCGCAGATCAGCCGGTCCATCGGGACCGTCTTCTCCATATCCTCCTTGACCTCGGCGATGGTCGTCAGCTGGTCGGGCGTCTCCACGTACGGGAAGGCGTCCTCCAGCTCCCGCTGCCACGGGGTGTCCGCGCCGAACGCGTGCCCCGGTGCCGCCATCCGCGCGCTGTAGAGCCTGATCAGGTCGGCCGCGATCTCCTTGACGGCCTTCTTCGCGCGCGCCTTGGTCTTCGTCCAGTCCGCGCCGCCCAGGCGATGCAGTGTGGGGGCCTCGCCACCCACGTACTTGGTGATCTGCTCCAGCTGGTCGGTCGGGATGTAGAGCCGGTCGCCGGGCTGGCCGCGCTTGGCGGGGGCGTACTCGACGACCAGGTACTCGCGGGTCGCGCCCTGCACGGTCCGCTGCACCATCTCGATGTAGCGGCCGACTCCGTGCTGCTCGTGGACGATGTAGTCGCCCGTCTCCAGGGTGAGCGGGTCGATGGTCTTGCGGCGGCGGGCGGGCATACGCGCGCCCTCCTTGCCGGCCGCCCTCTGACCCGTGAGGTCGGTCTCGGTGAGGACGGCGAGCTTGAGTGCCGTATCGACGAAGCCGTACTCGATCGAACCGCACGCCACCTGCACGACGGACGGCGCCAGCGCGCCGAGGTCCGACTCCAGGCGGGCCGCGATGCCCTCGCCGCCGAGGACCTCGACGGTACGGGCGGCCGGACCGTGCCCCTCGGTGACGAACACCGTGCGCCAGCCGTCCGCGAGCCACCCCTTGGTGTCGGCGAGCGCCCTGGCGGTGTCGCCGCGGTACGCCTCCGGGGCATGCATGCCGAGCTTCAGCGAGTCCGCGTTCGTGTCGCCGATGGACTCGTCCGCCGCGAAGGGCGACACCGACCACCACATCATGCCCAGCTCACGGGCCCGGTCCCGGACATCCGCGAGGGACCACAGGGAGGCCGCGCCGACGTCGATGGGCGCCTCGCCCCCGCCCGCGGTCGCCGCCCATGACGCCTGCAGGAACTCCTGCGAGGTCGCCACCAGATCCGAGGCCCGCGTGCGTACCCGCTCCGGATCGCATACGACGGCCATGGCGCCCTGGGGCAGTACGTCGAGGAGCAGCTCCATGTCGTCGACGAGTACGGGAGCCAGGGACTCCATGCCCTCGACGGCGATGCCCTCCGCGATCTTCCCGAGCAGCTCGCCCAGCTCGGGATGCGCCTCGGCCAGCGCCGCCGCCCGCTGCCGAACCTCGTCCGTCAGCAACAGCTCACGGCAGGGCGGCGCCCACAGCCCGTGCTCGGCGACTTCGAGGGAACGCTGGTCGGCGACCTTGAAGTAACGGATCTCCTCGACGTCGTCGCCCCAGAACTCCACGCGCAGCGGGTGCTCCTCGGTGGGCGGGAAGACGTCGAGGATTCCACCGCGTACGGCGAACTCGCCGCGCTTCTCGACCAGTTCGACCCGGGAGTACGCCGCTGCCGCCAGCGCCTCGACGACATCGCCGAGGTCGGCACTCTCGCCGGGCCGCAGAGCCACCGGCTCCAGGTCGCCCAGACCCTTGACCTGGGGCTGGAGCACGGAGCGCACGGGCGAGACGATGACCGAGACCGGCCCGGTCTCCGGGTCGTCCGGGCGCGGGTGCGCGAGCCGCCGCAGCACCGCGAGCCGCCGCCCCACGGTGTCGCTGCGCGGGGAGAGGCGTTCATGCGGAAGGGTTTCCCAGGACGGGTACTCCACGACCGTGTCGGGGGGCAGCAGCGACCTGAGCGCCGCCGCCAGATCCTCGGCCTCGCGGCCCGTGGCGGTCACCGCGAGGACCGTACGGCGGGTTTCACGCGCCAGCGCCGCGATCGTGAAGGGGCGGGCTGCCGGGGGGCCGACCACGTCGATGTGCATTCGGTTGCCGTCCGTGGCGGCCTTCACCGCTTCGGTGAGAGCGGCGTCCTTGACGACGGCGTCGAGCAGACCGTGCAGGCTCATGAAGGGGCTTCCATCCGGAGGGTGGGCAACGCGTAGCGCCCGACACGTCGTACGGGCCGGGGGTGTCCTAGGGTACGTCGGCTCGGTCGCGGGTGCCGGGGCTGTGGACAACGTCCGGGTCCGGAACGGCCCCGCGCCCCTTACTGGGCGCCCTCACCGCAGAGGTACCGTCTCAGATCGAGCCCCTAGACAGATCGCCCGACCGAAGGACCGTCCCCGTGCACGGAGCCCCCGTCGCCACGTCCGATGCCGACCGGACCGCGCAGGACCCGCCGCAGCCCCCGGCGCCGGCAGCGCCGTCCCGTGACCGGGGGCTCCGCCGCCTTCTGGACGGGCGGGGGGATCCGCACATCCTGGCCGCCGTGCTGTTCGTGGCGTATGCCGTGGTCTCCATAGGCCGCTACCTGCGGCTGGGGACCAGGTCCTGGGACCTCGGCATCTTCGAGCAGGCCGTGCGCGCGTACGCGCATCTCCAGGTGCCCGTCGTGGATCTCAAGGGGCCCGGCGCCAACGTCCTGGGCGACCACTTCAGCCCCATCACCGCGCTGCTCGCCCCCTTCTACCGGCTCTTCCCCTCCCCCGTCACGCTGCTCGTCGCCCAGGCCGCGCTGCTGGCGCTGTCCGCCGTGCCCGTGACCCGTGCCGCCGCCCGGCTGCTCGGACGCCGGCGCGGGCTTGCGCTCGGCGTCGCGTACGGGCTGTCGTGGGGCATCCAGCGGGCCGTCGACTTCGACTTCCACGAGATCTGCTTCGCCGTTCCCCTGATCGCCTTCTCTCTGGAGGCGTTGCTGCGACAGCGCTGGCGGGCTGCTCTGTACTGGGCCCTTCCCCTGGTCCTGGTCAAGGAGGACCTCGGTCTGACCCTGGCGGCTCTCGCGCTCGTCGTCGCCTTGCGGGCCAGGAAATCCTCTCGCCGGACGGCCCTGGCCGCGCTCGGGGTCGCGGCATTCGGCGTGGTGGCCACGGTGGTCACCATGACCCTGGTCATACCTGCCTTCAACACCACGGACGCCTACGACTACTGGAGCAAAGTCAGCGACTCGAGCGGTCCCTTCGACGGCTTCGACACCAAACTCCGCACCGTCGCCTGGCTGTTGATCCCGACCACCGGGCTGCTGGCCCTGCGTTCCCCGCTCCTCCTGATCATCCTGCCGACCCTGGGGTGGCGCTTCTTCTCCTCCGATCCGCATCACTGGGATACGGAGTGGCACTACAGCGCGATCCTCATGCCGGTCGTCGTGCTTGCCCTGGCTGACGCGCTGGTCGGCGCGCGGCGCAGTTCGCGGCCCTGGCTGCGTTCGTACGCCCTTCATCTGCCGACCGCGGTCGCCTCGGCGGCGCTCGCGCTGACGACCACGTTGCCGCTGGGGGCGCTGACCGAGTCCGCGGCCTATAGCGTGCCCGCGCGTGTTTCCGCCATCGACCGGCTGCTGGGGCGGATTCCGGACGGTGCCAGCGTCGAGTCCAACATCGGGCCGATCAGTCGTCTCACCTCTCGGTGCCGGGTCTTCTGGATCACCAACACCCGAGGGGTGACACCGGACTTCATCGCCCTGGACAACACCTCCGGGCGTTACGAGGACGTCCCGGGCTACGTCCGGCAGCTGCACCCGCGCGCGGAGTACGTCGTTGTGGGCTCGGCCCAGGGGTACGTGGTTCTCGAACGCGAACGGGTGGGATGACGTACGTCGTGGGTGGGGGAAGGGTTTCTTTCCCCAGCCCCGCCCCTTCCCGAAACTGGGGCTGCGCCCCAGGCCCCCGCCAGGGGGTGGGGGTGACAGGTCGTGTCGCGGCTGCCAGTCCGTCGGGCTGGTCGCGCAGTTCCCCGCGCCCCTAAAAAAGCAAAGCCTGCGGCTCCCGGCGCCCCGAGCAGCCCCGCCCCCTGAAAGCCCGTACCCCCAACTACCCGCAGCCTCCCACCGGCGGGAGGGGACGTGGGCCGGTGCGTCGTATGCCCGTCGCGTAGGTTCTGTCTCAGGCCACCTGCGCCTTGTGGAAGCCGGAGGGCCGTATGCCCACCCTGCGACGGGCTGACGCACCGGCCCACGGCCCCGACCCACCCACGGACCTCAGGGGCGCGGGGAACTGCGCGACCAGCCACCCACCAACCCGCAGCTTACAAACCGCGCCCCCAGCGGAGCGCTTACGCCAGCGACACCAGTTCCTGTTCCAGGCCGCGGCCCCTGGTCTCGACGAGGGACGAGGCGACGTCGGACAGTTTGCGATTGGTGCCCTGGGAGACACGGCGCAGGACCGCGAAGGCCTCATCCGCGTCGCAGGCCAGTACGTGCATGATGATGCCGCAGGCCTGGTCGATGACGGGCCGGGTACGCAACGCGGTGCCCAGCTGGTCGAGTTCGGTGAGCGCGGCGCGGTAGGAGCGGTCGCGTACGAGACTGCTCGCGGCGAGGTCGCCGAGGGCCCGGGCGGGACCGTGCGCGGCGTCCTCGAGTGCGTCCGGGCGGAAGCTGTACAGGCTCAGGGTCACTGTCAGTCCCGCGCGCCGGAAGGGCATCGTGACGCAGGAGCGTACGCCCGCGTCGAGTGCCACGGCCCGGTACTGCGGCCAGCGCTCCATGCGCAGCAGGTCGCCCGTCTCGACGGTTTCACCGCCGTCCACGGCGACGGGGATCGGCCCCTCGCCGGAGTTGAGCTGGACGGCGACGAGGCCCGCCAGGTCGGGATGAGTCACCGCGGCCGGCCGCTCCGTACCACCGTTGGAAATCGTGGTGCTCGCGCCGCAGCAGTCGCTGGTGCAGCGCACGGCCTGCTCGGCGAGTTCCGACAGCCGACGAGCAGGAAGCGCGGACTCCGGGGACTCCGTGCCCAGATGGCCGATGTGCTCGGTGTCCAGCATGGTTTCACCTCCTTGACTTGTGGCCTGCCCACACGCTCCCAGGGAAAACGAAAATGGCCGATTCCACTCCGGCCGCACCGCGGCGGCGGGGGACGGGATACTTTCTGTGCATGGCGCAGACGGATGAGTTCGGCGAAGAACTTGAGGATTTCGTGCGCCGTGTCGCGGAGTTGAAGGCGGCGCGGTCGGTACCGAGCGGTGACCTTCAGACAGTGCTCGACGCGGCACTTTTCGAACTTGACCATGTGGCCGGCCAGTTGTGGCCGTGGTACGAGCGGCTGAACTCGGGCGGCGGCACACCCAATGGGCCCTCCACCGACCGCCAGGAGCAGCAGCTGTTGCGGGCGATCTTCCAGCGTCTTCCCCTGCCCGTCGCGATGATGGACCGCGAGACGGTGGTCCGCAGACTCAACCACTCGGCCGCCCAGTTCACCGGAATACGGTCGGGCTACGCGACGGGCCGATCGCTGACCGGTTTCCTCGCGCACGCGGACCGGGCCGCGTTCCGTTCCCAGGTCGCCGCCGTGGCCCGGGGCGAGGGCGACCGCAGTCTCACCGTTCACCTCCAGCAACGCCCTTCTGTTTCCGTGCGCGCGACGCTCACCGCGGTGCGGACGAGCGGCGAGCCACGTACCTCCGTACTGATGGTGCTCCAGCCCGAGGGCCCGCGGGTGCCGTCTGCCGAGGGTGCCCCCGGCCCGCTGCCGGACCTCGCTGAGACGACACGGCACGCGGCGCAGCTGGACCTGGTCGACGCCATGTCCACGGCCTTGCTGGCCGAGCCCGCGAAGACCCGGGCCGCTGTGCTGGAGCAGGCGGCCCGAGTGCTGCACGGGCGGTTCGCGGACTGGGTGATAACCGACGAGGGGGCCGCGCGGCTGTGTCGTATGACCGTCCTCGGGCCGACGGACCAGCCCGGCACGCAGGTCGAGGAACTCCAGGCGCAGGATCCCGCCTCGTGCCCGCTCGTCGTCGAGGCGGCACGCGGCGGTTCCACGGCCCTTCAGGTACGCCCGGATGACCCGGACGCCTTCGGCAAGGACGCCTCCGGCGCCCCCGTCCTGGTCAGCGCGAACGTCACATCGCTGCTGTGCGTCCCGCTGACCGTGAACGGCGCCGTGCAGGGCGTCATCACCCTGTTCCGCTGCGGGGCCCGTCTCGCTTTCTCGATGGCCGAGGCACAGATACTGGACATGATGTCCCGTCACATAGCCCTGGCACTAAGGAACTTGGACCGCCGCTGAGTGCGGTCCCGCGCCCCTGAAGGAGGCCGCAGACCTTCCTTCAGGAGCGCGGGGCTGGATCGGTTTGCGGCTCCGCCGCGATGGGGCCCCGTCCGAGCGAAGCCGAGAGTGGGGGAGCCGACCAGCCACAACGAACCCGCAGCTTCAAGACGGCCCGCAGCGGAGCGCTTACGCGCTTACGCCGCATCCTGCATGACCTGGTCCCGCAGCTTGCCGCAGCAGCGGCTGATCAGCCGGGACACATGCATCTGGGAGATGCCGAGCTGTTCGGCGATCCGGCTCTGCGTCATGTCGCCGAAGAACCGCATGTAGAGAATGGCCCGTTCGCGTTCGGGCAGCGCCTGCAGCCGGGGCTTGACCGCCTCGCGGTCGACGACGACGTCGAGCGACGGGTCGGAGGCGCCGAGCGCGTCGCTCAGGGAGTATCCGTCCTCGCTGCCCGGGAGTTCGGCGTCGAGCGAGAGGGCGGTGAAACTCTCCAGCGCCTCAAGTCCGACGCGTACGTCCTCCTCGCTCATCTGCGCGTGCTCGGCGATCTCCTTGACGGTGGGCTGTCGGCCGGAGATCGTCTGGGACAGGTCCTGACTGGCGAAACGGACCCGATTGCGCAGGTCCTGGACCCGGCGGGGCACGTGCAGGGTCCACATGTGATCGCGGAAGTGCCGCTTGATCTCACCGGTGACGGTCGGCACGGCGTAGCTCTCGAAGGCGTTGCCGCGCTCGGGGTCGTACCGGTCGACGGCCTTGACGAGACCGAGCGCCGCGACCTGGCGCAGGTCCTCGAAGCTCTCGCCGCGGCTGCGGAATCGTCCCGCGAGCCGCTCGGCCATGGGGAGCCAGGCTTCGACGATCTCCGCACGGAGTGTGTCGCGCTGCTGTCCCGGAGGAAGCTTGGCGAGGGTACGAAACGCCTCCGCGGTGTCGGGGGCGTCGTCGTGCGGGTGGTGCTTGGCGCTCGCGTGAGTCTGCATGGTGCGTCGCAACTCCCTTGAGTGGTGCCTTGGTTTGGACGGTCACCGTGGGAGCGCGCCTACAGCCTGACAGGCACACCCGTGGCGGGTTTTCGCCGCTCCCACGGAATGTGCCTCCTGTCCGAAGCACTGATATTCGCCTGCCCCGCCGCATGGTCGGCAAACACCCGAAGGTTTTTCCGGCGGCGCGCGGGTGACTCGGGCCGTACAGCTGTCACCCCCGGGAGGTCCCGTATGAGCACCAAGGTCGCCGATCACGTCCTGCAGCGCCTGCGCGAATGGGGCGTGGAACATGTGTTCGGTTATCCCGGGGATGGCATCAACGGCCTCCTCGCCGCCTGGGGCAGGGCCGAGGACCACCCCAAGTTCATCCAGTCGCGGCACGAAGAGATGTCCGCGTTCGAAGCGGTCGGCTACGCGAAATTCGGGGGCCGGCTCGGAGTGTGCACGGCGACCTCGGGCCCCGGCGCGATCCATCTCCTCAACGGCCTGTACGACGCCAAGCTCGACCATGTGCCGGTGCTCGCGATCGTCGGTCAGACGCACCGAACGGCGATGGGCGGCTCGTACCAGCAGGAGGTCGACCTGCACACGCTGTTCAAGGACGTGGCCTCCGACTTCGTCGAGACGGTGATGGTGCCCGAACAGCTGCCGAACGTCCTGGACCGGGCGATCCGCACCGCCTACGCGCGCCGCGCCCCGACCGCCGTGATCATCCCCGGAGACGTGCAGGACCTCGAGTACTCCGCCCCCACCCACGAGTTCAAGATGGTCCCCTCCAGCCTGGGCCGCAGCGAGTGGACCGCGATTCCCTCACAGGAGTCGGTGGAGCGGGCGGCCGAGGTGCTCAACTCCGGTGACAAGGTGGCCATTCTGATCGGCCAGGGCGCCGCCGGGGCCCAGCCCGAAGTGGAACGGATCGCCGAACTGCTCGGCGCGGGCGTCGCCAAGGCGCTGCTCGGCAAGGACGCACTGAGCGACGAACTCCCTTACGTCACGGGCGCGATCGGCCTCCTCGGCACCCGGCCCTCGTACGAGCTGATGCGCGACTGCGACACCCTGCTGACCATCGGCTCCTCCTTCCCGTACACACAGTTCATGCCGCAGTTCGGCAAGGCGCGGGGCGTGCAGATCGACATCGATCCGCACATGGTCGGGATGCGCTATCCGTACGAGGTGAATCTCGTCGGGGACGCGAAGGCGACCCTGGAGCGGCTGTTCCCGCTGCTGGACGCGGACCGCGGGCGCGAGTGGTACGACACGGTGTGTGCGAACGTGACGCGCTGGCGCGAGGTGATGGAGCGCCGGGCCCATCTGTCCGCCGATCCGATCAACCCGGAGTACGTGGCCCGGGCGCTGGATCCGCTGCTGCCCGGCAACGCGATCGTCACGTCCGACTCGGGGTCGCCTGCGAACTGGTACGCGCGTCATCTGACGCACCGGTCCGGGATGCGCTCGTCGCTGTCGGGGACCCTCGCCACGATGGGCTGCGGGGTGCCGTACGCGATCGGTGCGAAGTTCGCGCATCCGGACCGGCCCGCGATCGCGCTCGTCGGGGACGGGGCGATGCAGATGAACGGGCTCGCGGAGCTGATCACGGCCGCGAAGTACCAGGACCGCTGGGAGGACCCGCGGCTCGTCGTGGGCGTCTGGAACAACCACGACCTCAACCAGGTGACCTGGGAGATGCGGGCGATGGAGGGTGCCCCGTCCTTCCTGCCCTCACAGGAGATCCCGGATGTACAGTACGCCGCCTTCGCCCGTTCGCTCGGGCTGACCGGTATCCGCGTGGAGAAGCCGGAGGACGTCGAGGCGGGCTGGCGCGCGGGCCTGGAGGCGGACGGTCCCGCGGTCGTCGAGTTCCTGACCGACCCCGCCGTACCGCCGGTCCCGCCGCACGCCACGTGGGAGCAGATGGAGGCCACCGCCGCCGCCATCCTGAAGGGCGACTTCGACCGCACGTCCATGGTCCGGCAGGGCTTCAAGGCCAAGATCCAGGAATTCCTGCCGGGGCGCGACCGCTCCTGACGACGGCTCCACTGTTGAACGGCACTGAGTAGTTCAGTTGCGCACGAAACAGTTCAGCAGTCGGTTCAGTGGCGCAGTGAACCGTTCAGTGCCATACCTTACGGCGTGTCCACTGCCCTGCCGAGACGCCTTCCGGTGGTGCCCGTCCCGTTCCCGGACGAATCGCTGCTGAGCTGGCTGGATCACTTGTCCTCGGTGTACGGCGTCACGCGGACTGTGGCGGCGCAAGCCTCCGGGATCATGACCGCGCGGGACGGTGCGGCCCGGGTCTCGGCCACCGGCGCGCGATCCGCCGTCTTCGGCCTGGGAGACGGCGACGTGGAGCGCGTCCGAGCTGCTACTGGGCTGGAGCCGCGGGTCGTACGCCGTATGACGTGGACGCGCGTCGCCGGCCGCGCGCTGCTGGCCGAGGTCGATGACAACGATCCGAACGCCACTGCCCGTCGTACGGTCCGGGCGAGCTGGATCGACGCAGGCGAGATGCGCTTCTGTCCCGCCTGCGTCCGTGAGCGGAATGGCCGGTGGCCCTTGGCCTGGTGTACTCCGTGGGCCTTCGCCTGCCTGGTGCACGACTGCTATCTGCTGATGGGCTGCCCGACCTGCCGCTCCCCCGTCCGCGTCGGCGAAGTAAGCCTCGCCGACGGGGTGTGCCGTGGCTACGTGAGGGATCCCCTTGAAGCGGTGCACGCCGATGCTCCGTGCCGATTCACGAGATGCGAGCCCCTGCCCTGCAGGATGCGTGGCTCGTCGATCTGCAAGGCAGACTCCAGCAGCATCTCGATGAGGAGACGGGGGCTGAGTCAGCACGCGCCGACTTCGCGGACTTGGCGGCGGTGGCTGACATGACACTCTTCCTGGGAAGACCTCAGCACCTGGAAGGTGCCGACTCTCCTGTGCTGGAGCGCTTCACGGTGTTCTCTCGGATTTGCGTGGGGCTGGGTCAGTTCCCGCGGGGCGCGTACATCAGGACGGCCATGCCGGCCAGGCAGATGAGGGCGCCGATGATGTCGTAGCGGTCGGGGCTGTAGCCGTCGGCGATCATGCCCCAGGCGATGGATCCGGCGACGAAGATGCCGCCGTAGGCGGCGAGGACACGGCCGAAGTTGGCGTCGTGCTGCAGCGTGGCGACGAACCCGTACAGACCGAGCGCGATGACGCCGGCACCCGCCCACATCCAGCCCTTGTTCTCCCGCACGCCTTGCCACACCAGTCACGCGCCGCCGATCTCGAACAGCGCGGCGACAACGAACAGGGCAACGGAACGTGCGACGGTCATGCGCGCGACTTTAACCAGGTCACTGGCGCCCGCCCGCCGCCGGGGCAGCCTTGCCCGGGCACCCATGCGCGCTCCCGGCAGCCGACCGCGCGCAGGACCATCCTTTCCTCTCGCGCCGCCTACCGAGCCACCATGTCCCGACCGCGGCCATGGCCAACGCCAGGGCCATGGCGGGCAGCCATCCGACCACCGCAGCCAAGGCGCTGCGCGGCCTTGATCACCCGCAGCACGGTGACCGCATGCGGCGGATACATCCGGTGCCCACCGTTGGACCGCTGCGGCTCAGGCAGCAGACCGCGTCGCTCGTAGTAGCGCAGCGTCTGCGGGTTCACCCCGGCTGCCTCGGCGACCTGCCCACTGCGCAGCGTCCCGGCGCTCATGATGCCGTCCGCGTGGCCTCGGCCCGCACCGCGAGCGCCTCGACGACCGCGATGTACTCAGCAGGGGCGCTGATATCCATCAGCAGCCGGCCTTGCTCATCGCCGTGGAAGGTGAAGGAGAAGAAGGAGCAGCAGCCGGTCTCCCGCTGCGCGAGTTCCCGGGCCCGTTCCTCCACCGTCTGGTGCAGCACCAGCCGCACCCGGCCGGGCTCTTGCCTGCTGAGGCCGATCAGCGCGTCGGCGAACAGCGCGTCGAACTCTGCGATCCGCAGCGGCTGCTCGACGGTCGGCAGCGTGCATGCTTCCGGCACCCACGACGTCATCGCGCACCCCATCTCGGTCGTCGCCACCTTGGGCTGAAGTGGCCTGGAACCTGAAGGTAAGCCTGTACCTGGGTACCGGATGCAACCCCGGCCCACCGGCCAATATGCCGAGGGGTGGCGTCCACTTTGGCCGGCCGGTGTCAGCGCAGCTGGTCCGCGATCTGGCGTGCCGCCTCACGGGCGGGTCGGCCGACGCCGATGAGCGTGGCGGAGGCGGCCCGGTCCAGTCGCCGTAGCCGAGAAGGTGCAGCCGCGGTTCGTCCACTGCTCGGGTTCCCGTGGTGGCGATGTGGCCGCACGTGCCGCGCAGTCCCAGGGGGGACAGGTGGGAGAGCGCCGGGCGGAAGCCGGTGCACCAGATGATCGCGTCGGCTTCGGCGCGTGTGCCATCGGCCCATTCAGCGCCGCCGGGGATGAGGCGGGTGAACATGGGTGTGGCCTTGAGCAGGCCGTGGTCACGTGCCGCGCGTACCGGCGGGACGGCGACGATGTCGCCCAGGGACGCCACTCCACCGGTGTCGGTTCGGCCCTCGTCGAGGGCGTGGCGGCGGGCGGTGGCCGCGTCGAAGAGGGCGCGGCCGTCGATGTCGTCGGCCAGGAAGCGCGGTGGGCGCTGGGTGACCCAGGTCAGCTCGGTGTCGTGAGCGAGGTCGGCAGCGATCTGCGCGCCGGAGTTGCCGCCGCCGACCACGATCACGCGGCGGCCCGCGAAGTCCTGGGGCCTGCGGCATTCGACACGGCCACGTAATTGCGGCTGACGCAGGATCAGGCGGCCGCAGGCTCCAGGATCCCGCGCACCCTGTTCAAGCCGTCATGGTTCACCGAGTACCAGGACCAGGTCCCGCGGCGTTCGCGGTTCAGGAGACCCGCCTCGGTCATGATCTTCAGGTGGTGACTGACCGTCGGCTGCCGGAAGCCCAGGCAGTCGGCCAGGTCGCACACGCATGCCTCGCCGGCCGGTGCGCGCTCGATGATGCGGAATATCTGCAGCCGCGTGGGGTCGGCAATGGCCTTGAGCATGACGGCGAGACGTTCGGCTTCATCGCGGTCGATGAGCAGGCACGCCAGGCTCGGCGTACAGGTATCGGCCTTCGTCTCGTCCGCTACCTCCGCGGCGCCCAATTCAGTGATAGCCATCTATGAACCATAAGCGGGCGTCAGGCATCCGCCATGTGTCCGAAGCCACACGATGAGCCTTGTTCACCAAGCGTTCACTTAGGTTGCCGTCTATCCAATACATAGATGTACACCTATTGTTGACGCCGGGAGAGCCACTGCGAGCTGCCCATCGAGGAGCCGCCCCATGGACGAGCAAAGCCCTCGCGGCCGTCGCCGCCGAGCAGCCCAACCCCTGCGGGACATCAACCCCGTACTCGAGCGCATCACCTACCGGCTGGCCGCCCGGCACAGCAGGTCCTTCTCGCGGGAGACGGTCGAGAACTACGTCGAGGAGTGCTCCTGGCTGCTGTCGGCGAAGGCACGCGTGGGACACCATCTCCCGGTCCTGGTCGAGCGGTTCGCCGACCAGCGGCTCGGCGCGCTGGCCCGCGGCATGGGACTGTCGCCGAAGCCGGTGCCCGAAGTGCTGTTCGTGTGCACGGAGAACGCGGGCCGCTCGCAGCTCGCCGCCGCGCTGATGCGACATCGGGCGGGCGACGGGATCCGGGTACTGACCGCGGGCTCCGAACCAGGCACGGAGATCGACCCGGTGGTGCTCCAACTGCTGGCCGAGCAGGGGCTGGACGCGCACGACGAGTTCCCCAAGCCGCTCACCGCCGAGGTTGTCACGGCCGCCGACGTCGTCGTCACGCTGGGATGCGGCGACGCCTGCCCGGTCAGGCCCGGGCGGCGCTATCTGGACTGGGATCTGCCGGACTTGGGCGGGCTGGACATCGAGAGCGCGCGGGCGGTGGGGGATGCGCTGGCCGCGCGGATCGACGTACTGGCACGGGAGCTGCTGCCAACCGGGGCACCCCGGGTGAGTTGCCCGAGTGAAGGCGGTAGGTAGCGTCGTAGCCGCTCAGATCGCCACTTCCGGGAGGCAGTCCGGCAACTCGTGAACACCACGGCGCGAGCCGAGTTGAACTGAACCGGCCGACGGGGCACCGCCATGCAGCCCGTCGGCCGGAATCTGGGGACGCTCGCCCGTAGTCAAGGGTCTGCGTCGGTGAGGCACAGGGAGATCAGCGTCCGCGCCTCGGCCGCGGTGCCCGGTCACCCCGTACGTCCTATGCCATGGGTGTCGGGGTGCCCGACGGTTCCGCCTGCGCCCCGTCAGAGCACGACGTACCGCACTCCAGCCGGTACCCCATGCCCCGGATGGCATCGATGGTGCAGCAGCTCTTCCCGTCCTCCCGGAGTTTGTTGCGCACCCGTCGGATGTGCACGGTCAGGGTGTTGCTGTCGAGGCTGTCGGTGCCCCACAGGGCGCGGGTCAGCTCGGCGCGGCTGACGACCCGGCTGGCGTTCTCCATCAGGTAGCGCAGGAGCATGAATTCACGGACCGGCAACTGCAGTGAGTGGCCGCGTACATACACGTGAAAGCCCGTAGGATCAAGCTCGATGTCACCGACGACCAGCGGCTGCGCGTCGCTGTCGTTCTCCCTGCCGCCGGACATGAGCAGGGGGACTATCTCCCTTGTTCGGTAGGGACGGGCCACGAAGGCGATGGCGCCGGCCGCCACCGCGGCCGTCGCCTCCGCGGCTCCCTCGGGCCCGGCTCCCACAAGGACGGGCACCGGGTGGAGCCGGGCGATCAGCTCCGTGACCCGTGCGGCGCTCACCACCGGCAGCGGAGCACCGAGCAGTACCGCGCGCGGGTGGCAGGCGCCGATCTGTAGCAGCGCCTCGGCGCCGTCGTGGCAGACCACGGTACGGACGCCCGCACCCTCGAAGCGGGCCAGGGTCTTGGCGGCCAGGTGCTCGTCGGGCTCGGCCAGCAGCAGATCGGGGTTCTTGCCGTCTTCCGGACTGCTCACGGCAGGCTGAACAGGCCGGTGTGGGTCGAGTGACACCCGTGTTTTCTCCTTCACGTGTTCCGCGCAAAGGGACGTCACGCGGGACCTTCTCTCAGCCGAAGCGGCCGGAGATGTAGTCCTCGGTTCGCTGGTCGGAAGGGTTGGAGAAGATGCGCTCCGTCTCGTCGTACTCGACCAGGCGGCCGTGGCGTTCGCCCTTGTCGTCGACGTCCGCGGTGAAGAAGGCGGTGCGGTGCGAGACGCGCGCGGCCTGCTGCATGTTGTGGGTGACCACGATGATCGTGAACTCCTGGGAGAGGTGCTCCATCAGGTCCTCGATCTTGGCGGTGGCGATCGGGTCCAGGGCCGAGCAGGGCTCGTCCATCAGGATCACCTCCGGCTTGACCGCGATGGTGCGCGCGATGCACAGCCGCTGTTGCTGGCCGCCGGACAGGGCGAGCGCCGAGGTCTTGAGCTTGTCCTTGACCTCGTCCCACAGCGCGGCATGGGTGAGGGTCTCCTCGACCAGGTCGTCGAGGTTGCCCTTGAAGCCGCCCACCCGTGGCCCGTACGCGATGTTGTCGTAGATCGACTTGGGGAACGGGTTGGGCTTCTGGAAGACCATGCCGATCCGGCGGCGGACCTCGATGGGGTCGACCTCGCGGCCGTACAGGTCCTCGGTGTGGTAGTGGATCTTGCCTGCCACCCGGGCGGTGGGGATGAGGTCGTTCATGCGGTTGAAGCAGCGCAGCACGGTGGACTTGCCGCAGCCGGAGGGGCCGATCATCGCGGTGATCTGGCGGTCCCCGATGAGCATGTTCACATCGCGTACGGCCTCGTGGTCGCCGTAGAAGACCGACAGGCTGCCGATCTCGAAGACGGGGCTGGCCAGGGACGGGGCCGCACGGTAGGCGACCCGCGGGGTCCTGGTGCCTCCGGTGGGTTCGGAGGGCTGGGACATGGCGGCCTCCTGGTCGCGCTTGCGGAGTTTGTCGGTGGAGTCAGCGGTCATGGGTCACCAGCGCCGGGAGTACTTGTTGCGGAGCCAGATCGCGAGCGAGTTCATCGCGAGCAGGATCACCAGCAGGACGACGATCGCGGCGGCGGCGAGGGAGGTGAACTCGGCGCGGGACTGGTTGATCCAGTTGAAGATCTGGATCGGCAGGACCGTGAACGGGCTCTCCACACCGGTCGGGTTGAAGGTGATGAAGGTCAGTCCGCCGAGCAGCAGCAGGGGCGCGGCTTCACCGATGGCCCGGGACAGCGCGAGGATCGAGCCGGTCGCCATGCCGGGCACGGCGGCCGGGAGCACCTGGCGCCAGATGGTCTGCCACTGGGTGGCGCCCAGCGCCAGGGATGCCTGCCGGATGGACTGCGGTACGGCGCGGATCGCCTCCCGCGAGGCGATGATCACGGTCGGCAGTACCAACAGCGACAGTGTCAGGGATGCCGTCAGGACGGTCTGGCCGAAGCCGAGGCCGCGGGAGATGATGCCGAGCCCGAGGATGCCGTAGACGATCGACGGTACGGCCGCCAGGTTCTGGATGTTGATCTCGATGACGCGGTTCCACCAGCGGTTCGGATCGGCGTACTCCTCCAGGTAGATCGCCGCCATGATGCCGGTGGGCAGGCAGTACAGGGCGGTGAAGGCGATCACCCAGATCGTGCCCATGATCGCCGACTGGGCGCCGGCGTTCGTCGGGTCGATGATGTCCGGGAAGTTCGACCAGATACGGGAGTCGAGCCGGGGCCAGGCTTCCACGACGTTGTACGTGAGGAGCGCGGCCAGGAAGACCACGCCGACCGCCAGCGACGCCCACAGGCTCAGCTGGAAGAACCGCTCGCGCCACGGGGTGCCCTTGCCCTTCAGGCGGGGCAGCTCGGTCGCGGGGACCTTGTCCATGACATCGGTCATCACTCGTACACCTCCCGGTACTTGCGGACCAGGCGAATGCTGACCAGGTTCATCACCAGGGTCATCACGAACAGCAGCGCGCCCACCGCGAAGATCGTCTGGTAGCCGGTCGAGCCCGTGGGCAGGTCACCGATACCGGCGGCGGCGATGAACGCGGTCATCGTCTGCATGCCTTCCAGCGGGTTGAAGGACAGATTGGGGCGCCCGCCTGCGGCGACCGCGACGATCATCGTCTCGCCGAGCGCCCGGGAGACGCCGAGCACGATGGCGGCAACGATGCCGGACAGCGCGGCCGGGAAGACCACCCGGGTGGAGACCTGCATACGCGAGGAACCGAGAGCGAAGGCGCCGTCGCGCAGGGCGCGCGGGACGGCGTTCATGGAGTCCTCTGCGAGCGAGGCGATCGTCGGGATGATCATGATGCCCATGACGAAGCCGGCCGAGAGGACGTTGAAGACCTGCGGGCCGTCACCGGCCGGCCAGACGTCCTGGAGCAGAGGCGTGAGCGCCTTCAGGGCGAAGAAGCCGTAGACGACGGTGGGGATGCCCGCGAGCACCTCCAGCAGCGGCTTGAAGACCGCGCGGACGCGAGGGTTGGCGTACTCGCTCAGGTACACCGCCGCACCGAGCCCCAGCGGCACGGACACCAGCAGCGCGATGAGGGTGACCATCAGCGTGCCTGTGATCAGCGGCAGGACACCGAAGGTCGGCGGCTTGAACAGGGGCGCCCAGTCGGTGCCGGTGATGAAGTCGCCGAAGTTCACCTTTCCGAAGAACTCGGCGGCCGGCGGGATCAGGGCGATGACGATGCCGATGGTGGTCAGCACCGAGACCAGCGAGGCGGCCACCAGGAGAGCCTTGATGGCCTTCTCGCCATAGCGCGGCTGGGACCGCTTCAGGAAGCCGGGGCTTCCCGAAGCGGCCCTGCGCCCGATGCCGGGGGAACTCATGACTTGTGCTGCGCCTTGAGGTCCTCGAGGGCCTTCTTCAGCTCGGTCTCCTGCTCGGAGTTGAGCGGCACGAACTGCGCCTTCTCGGCGATGTCCGCGTGGTTCTCGACGTAGAACTCGACGAACGCCTCGACCTCCGCCTTGTCCAGGGAGGTGGCCTTCGGGTAGATGAACAGCGGCCTCGACAGCGGCTTATAGCTGCCGTCCTGCACGGTCTCGACGCCCGGGGCGACGCAGCCGTCACCGCCGTCGATCTCCAGGGCCTTTAGCTTGTCCTTGTTCTCCTCGAAGTACGACAGACCGAAGTAGCCCATGCCGCCCTTGGAGCCGGACACACCCTGCACGGTGACGTTGTCGTCCTCGCTCGGGCTGTAGTCGGTACGCGAGGCGCCCTCTTCACCGTTGATGGCATCGGTGAAGTAGTCGAACGTGCCCGAGTCGGTGCCCGCGCCGAAGAGTTCGAGCTTCTGGTTCGGGAACTTGGGGTCGACCTGGTTCCAGTTGTTGACCTTGGAGCCGGGCTCCCAGATCTTCTTGAGCTGGTCGACGGTCAGGCAGTCGACGAAGTCGTTGTCCTTGCTCACCACGACGGACAGGCCGTCGTTGGCGACCGTGAACTCCTCGTATTTGATGCCCTCCTTGTCACAGAGGGCCTTCTCCTCGTCCTTGATCGGACGGGAGGCGTCGGAGATGTCAGTCTCGCCCGCGCAGAACTTCTCGAAACCGCCACCCGTACCGGAGGTGCCGACGGTCACCTTGACGCCGGAGTTCTCCGCCTGGAAGAGCTGGGCCGCCGCCGTGGACAGCGGAGCCACCGTGCTGGAGCCGTCGACCTTGATGTTTCCGGCCAGCTTGTCGCCGCTACCGTCGCCCGAACCCGCGTCGGCACCGCCGCACGCGCTCGCGGCCAGCAGGACGGCTGCCGTCAGGGCCAGGGGAGCCTTGGCCCGGCGCAATGAAGGGGAAATGTTCACGACTCTCGATCCTCATGTCTGCCGGTTCCTCCGGCGGTGGATCGGTGCGCAGCGCGCTCCGTTCGGACACCATTGATCGAAGTGCGGCTATATGAACGCATGGTGTACGAGGTGCGCCTCGAGCATGAACGATAGCCGGTCATCTATATAGAAGGATCTTGTTCAATTATCACGGAAGGGTCTCATGAGCTGCTGGTTCACGACTCACCGCCAGCGCGCGCCGGGTGAACGGCGAGCAGTCGGCGCGGAAGTGGAATACACCGGCGCACGATGACCGGGTCCGGACCGAAAAGCAGTGTTCGATCGAAGTTCACCGTTCGGCCGCCTCCGGGCGGGCGAAGAGCCCATAGCGTCCCGCATCGATGGCTGCCTATCAAGCGGGTGGCCGAAAAGGACCGTCCCGATCGCGTGGAGGCAACCGTGCACCGCCAGTCCGACGACGGCACAGATCGCACAGGTCAACGCCCCGAACTTCCCGTACTCGTCAGCCACAACACCGCCCGGTCGTCGCTCACGTGCCGCTACCGGTGCGGCAACGCCTGCTCCCACGCGGCGCCGAACCGCTCACTGAACCCCTATTTCGGCGACATAGTGCAGCGGGCCCTGTCCCGCAGAGGCGTCCTCAAGACGGCCACCGTCGTGGCCCTGGCCACCGGCGCCGGGGCAGCCGCCGCTACGGCCGCTGCCTCCCCCACGCCCTCCGGTACGCGCCTGCCACGCGGCCTGGACTTCGAGCCGGTCCCCCCGAACACCAACGACGCGGTCACCGTGCCCGAGGGCTTCAGCCAGCAGGTCGTCATCCGCTGGGGCGACCCGATCCTCGCCGGAGCCCCCCGCTTCGACGCCCGCAAGCAGAGCGCCAAGGCCCAGGCCAAGCAGTTCGGATACAACGCCGACTACATGGCCCTGCTCGACGCGCCCCGCCGCGACCACCAACTGCTCGTGGTCAACCACGAGTACACCAGCGAACAGATCATGTTCTACGGGTACGACCCCGCCAACCCGACCCGCGAGCAAGTCGAGATCGCCTGGGCCGCGCACGGCCTGACGGTCCTGGTCGTACGCGCGGACGGTGACTCCGGGAAGCTGTGGCCGGTGACCGGCGACGCCCTCAACCGCCGCATCACCGCCACCACTCCGTTCCGCTTCACCGGCCCGGCAGCCGGCAGCGACCTGCTCAAGACGAGCACCGACCCGACCGGTCGCACGGTGCTGGGCACCCTGAACAACTGCGGCGGCGGCACGACTCCCTGGGGGACCGTGCTGTCGGGCGAGGAGAACTTCAACCAGTACTTCGCCAACGCCGCCGCCGTCACCGACCCCGTGGCCAAGGCGCGCCTGGCCCGCTACGGCCTGCCCACGGGGGCGAGTGAGCGCAAGTGGGAGCTGTACGACTCCCGCTTCGACATCGGCAAGGAGCCCAACGAGCCCAACCGGCACGGCTGGGTGGTCGAGATCGACCCGTACGACCCGACATCAACTCCCCGCAAGCGCACCGCGCTGGGCCGCTTCAAGCACGAGGCCGCCGAGCCCCGCCTGACCGCCGACGGCCGGGTCGCCCTCTACATGGGCGACGACGAACGCTTCGACTACCTCTACAAGTACGTCTCCAAGCACGCATTCCAGAAGGGCACCAGCCGCGCCGCCCGCGAGCACAACATGCGCCTGCTCGACGAAGGCACCCTGTACGTCGCCAAGTTCACCGGCGACAGCCCGGCCGCCGAGATCGACGGCACCGGAAAGCTGCCGGGCGACGGAGAGTTCGACGGCACCGGCGAGTGGATCCCGCTCGCGACGGGCGACGTCTCGCACGTAACGGGCATGACCGCCGCGGAGGTGTACGTCTTCACGCGCCTGGCCGCGGACAAGGCGGGCGCCACCAAGATGGACCGTCCGGAGGACGTAGAGCCCCACCCGTACACCGGCCGCGTCTACGTCGCGCTCACCAACAACAAGGACCGCGGCGCCGCGGGCAAGGCCGGACCCGACGAGGCCAACCCGCGCACCGGCAACAAGCACGGTCACATCCTGGAACTGGAGGAGCGTCGCTCCGACGCCGCCGCCACGACCTTCCAGTGGAAGCTCATGCTGGTCTGCGGCGACCCCGAGGACCCCTCGACGTACTTCGCAGGCTTCGACAAGTCCCAGGTCAGCCCGATCTCCTGCCCGGACAACGTGGCGTTCGACGAGTACGGCAACCTGTGGATCGCCACCGACGGCGCGGCCCTGGGCTTCCACGACGGTCTGTTCGCCGTCCCGGTCAAGGGCGCCGAGCGCGGGCACGTGCAGCAGTTCCTGTCGATGCCGAAGGGCGCCGAGTGCTGCGGCCCCATCATCACCAGGGACCGCATCCTGGTCGCGCCGCAGCATCCGGGCGAGACGGATGGCGCCACCGCGGAGAATCCGGGTTCGCGCTGGCCCGACGGAACGGGCAGCGTTCCGCGGCCGTCGGTCGTGACGGTGTGGGAGCAGAAGCGCCGGTAGCCCCAGGCCGACTCCCGAGACGGTCCGAACAGACGGCACCGGCCGTCCCGCCGCTCGGGCCCGCGCTTCCGGTCCCCGGGCCTCCGTGTTCGCCGCAGATGCCGAGCTCCACGAACAGGCCCCCGGCGTTCCCCCGACGCCGGGGGCCGATGCCGTCCGGCTCGGTCACTGATCATTGGGGCAGTGCGGGCTCTTCGGGTTCGTCGGGGTGCCGGGCCGACGGGAGAAGCCACTCCTCGTAGCGGCCGAGCGCCAGGACGACGCCGAGCATCAGGACCGGCATCATCACAGCGAATACCGCCATGGCCTTGTCCTTCCCCGGGAGATTTGCGATTGGGGGGCGCAAATCGGGTCTCCAGACCACGGGCGGACAAACCCTTCGTGTCGATATCGGGGGCGCGGGTACACGAGGGTCCACCCCCGAGTGTCTGGAGGGAGACATGCAGCGAGGCAGCGACCGGCTCAACGTCCACAAGGACGACGAGATGAAGCATGAACTGCAGGGCCTGCTCCGGTCGGGCCATCCGACCAGGACCGAGGAGTGGCACGACCCGGAGCCGACCGCCGACGACGACCTGTGGGTCGCGGGCGGACCGGTCAGGCCGGACGCCGGCCGGAGCTCCGAGGAGGCGGTGCGTTACGAACTGGCGCGGCTGCTGGGCCGTACGGCCTTCCCCGCGGCCCCTCGTGAACTGATCCGTCTCCTGCGGAGCAGGTACGCACCCGACGGGCTCGTCGAACCGCTGGAGCGGCTGCCGAGGAAGGCGGTCTACCACACCGCTCAGGAGCTGGCCGAAGCGGTCGTACGGGCCGCGAGCGGCGAGACCGGTGAGAACCGGTGAGAACGGGTGAGAGGTGAGCACCCCTTGAGGAAACCGCGGCGAATCTGCGACGGAGGCATAGGCCGCCCCCGCAGGGGTACTGCGGGCGACATCACGTCGTCGTACCAGTAGCAGTGCCACACCCCCGGTACCGGGGAATGCAGGAAGGCCCACAACCATGGCCCAGTTCGTGAGGGAAGTCATGACGCCAGGCGTCGTCGCGGTGCGTCCGGATGCCTCGCTCGTCGAAGCGGCGCAACTCATGCGCGCCCAGGACATCGGGGATGTCCTGGTGGCCGGGGACCGCAGCCTCCTGGGCGTTCTGACGGATCGTGACATCGCGCTGCGCGCGGTCGCGGACGGCGTCGATCCGCTGACGGTGAGCGCCCAGGCCGTGTGCACGCCGAACCCTGTGGTGATCGGTCCGGACGACGCGGTCTCGGCCGCGGTCGAGCTGATGCGCGAGCACGCCATTCGCCGTCTGCCGGTCGTCGAGGACGGCCACCCGATCGGCGTGGTCAGCCTGGGCGACCTCGCGGTCTCCGAGGACCCCGGCTCGGCTCTGGCCGAGATCAGCCGCGCCGCGCCGGACGACTCGCCGGGCAGCATGATCCGCTGAATCAGCGGGAGGAAGGGCGGCCTGTGCCGGAAGGGGCGAGCCGTCGAGGAAGGACGTGCCGAGAGGACGGGTCGAGAAAGACCTGTCCGGAGAGGACGTGGAGAACTGATGCGAATCGCGTTTCTGATGGCGCCGGAAGGCGTCGAGCAGATCGAACTCACCGACCCCTGGCAGGCCGTGATCGACTCGGGTCACGAACCCGTCCTGGTGTCCACGAAGCCCGGTCAGATCCAGGCGTTCCACCATCTCGACAAGGCCGATGTGTTCCCCGTGCAGGAGGTCGTGTCCGAGACGTCCGCGGGTTCCTTCGACGGCCTGGTGCTGCCGGGCGGCGTGGCCAACCCGGACGCGCTGCGCATGGACGGGCAGGCCGTGTCGTTCGTACGGGACTTCTTCGAGCAGGGCCGTCCGGTCGCCGCGATCTGCCATGCCCCGTGGACGCTCGTCGAGGCGGACGTGGTCCGCGGTCGCACCCTGACCTCGTGGCCGAGTCTGCGTACGGACATCCGCAACGCCGGCGGCACCTGGGTCGACGAGCAGGTCCAGGTCTGTGAGGCCGCGCCGTCCACACTGGTCACCAGCCGCAAGCCGGACGACCTGAAGGTGTTCTGCGAGGCGTTCCTGGAGGAGTTCGCCAAGCGCCGCTGAGCTGCCGGCCTGCAAACCAGCCGGCCGGCTGATCCACTGACCAGCCGACCCGGGAACCGAGGGCGGGGCGTGACCTCACGCCCCGCCCGGCTGCCGTTCCCGCGCGCCTTCCCGTGTCCGGCCCGGGGCCACAGGGCGGCGCGGATTCCGGCGCAGATACTCGCCCTCCAGCTGCGCCATCCGCTCGTTGTGGATGCGGAGCGCGTCGTTCGAGCCGTGCAGCAGCGTGTCGTGGCGTGTGCGGTGGATCGTCTCCAGCTCTTTCATCAGCTGCTGGTCGTCCAGAAGACCCGGGTCGACTCCGGTCATGGTGGTACCCCGATCGTCGTGTTCCTTCGAAGCGTCCGGGTACCCGCCCGGCAAGCAATATCCCGAACGGCATCCGGGAGGAAGCCATGGATCTCGCCTTTCTGCGTCCACTGTACGAACATCCGGGACCCTGGGCCTCCGTGTACGTCGGCACCTCCCAGCACACGGAGAGCACCCCTCACGAGCGGTCACTGACGGCACAGGCGGCATCCCGGCAGCTCGCGGACCAGGGCGCGGACGAGCGCACGTGCCAGGCCGTGGAGTCCGCGCTGGAGGAGCTGCGGCACTCCACGGAACCGCATGGCCGGGCCCTGTTCGCCACGGGCGGCGAGGTCGTCCTCGACCCCGCGCTGGCCGCGCCCCCGCCGGGCGGACTGTCCGTCACCTGGTCGGCGCTCCCGCACACCGCCCCGCTGCTCGATCTGCTCGGTGAGGACCCGGTCTGTGTGGTGGCCTACGTCGACCGGCGGGGCGCCGACTTCGAGCTGCGCTCCGCGCTGGGCAGCCGGGACGCGGGCTCGGTGACCGGGCGGCGATGGCCCCTGCACCGTACGAGCACGGTCGACTGGTCGGAGCGGCACTTCCAGCTCAGGGTGGAGAACACCTGGGAGCACAACGCCGCGGAGATCGCCGACGCGCTCGCCGTGTGCCAGGAGGAGACCCGGGCCGACCTGCTGATTCTCGTCGGCGACGACCGCGAGCGGCGGGCCGTGCACGAACGGCTGCCGCAGCGATTGCACGACCGCACGATGGAGGCACCGCACGGGGCCGGCAGCAGGCTGCTCGACGAGGACGTGGAGCGGATCCGCGCGGAGCATGTGCGGCGCAGGGCGGAAGAGGACCTGGAGCGGTTCATGGCGGCCCGGGCGCCGGACGCGGACGGCAACGTCGGCGCCGTCGAGGGCGTACCTGCGGTGATCGAGGCGGCCCGGGAGCACCGGATCGACGAGTTGCTGATCATCCCGGAGGGGCCCGACACCCACCGAGAGGTGTGGGTCGGCGAGGCCCCCGACCAGCTGGCGGTGCGGCGCACGGACACGAAGACGCTGGGCGAACCGCGCCCCTGGTCGGCACGGGCGGACGACGCACTGCTGCGGTCCGTCATCGCGTCGGGCGCCGCGGCGATGTCGCTGACGCCCGCCGTGCCCGAGGCCGGGCCCCAGACGGCTCCGGTGGGGGGCCTTGGCGCGCTGCTCCGCTGGAGCGAGCCCCCGCAACCCGGGTGACCAGGTCGTAGCCCCGGCAGATACGGCCCGTAGATACGGCCCCGTCGGCTACCGGACGCGCTCCACTCGCCGCTCGTCCCACACCGGCTCCGTCGTCTCGCGCACCTTCCCATCGCTGCCGAACACCAGGTAGCGGTCGAAGGAGCGGGCGAACCAGCGGTCGTGCGTCACGGCGAGAACCGTGCCCTGGTATGCCTCCAAACCCTCCTGCAGTGCCTCGGCCGACTCGAGGTCGAGGTTGTCGGTGGGTTCGTCGAGGAGCAGGGCCGTGGCCCCTTCCAGTTCCAGCAGGAGGATCTGGAAGCGGGCCTGCTGACCGCCGGACAGCCGGTCGAAGCGCTGCTCGGCCTGGGCGGTCAGCTCGTAACGCCGCAGCCGGGACATCGCGGCGCCGCGGTCCTGGGCGTGCTCGCTCCACAGAATGTCGAGGAGCGTACGGCCCTCCAGCTCAGGGTGGGCATGGGTCTGCGCGAAGTGGCCGGGAACGACGCGCGCGCCGAGCTTCCACTCCCCCGAGTGCGCGACGTCGCCGCCCGCGAGCAGCCGCAGGAAGTGCGATTTGCCGGAGCCGTTGGAGCCCAGTACGGCGACCCGCTCGCCGTAGAAGACCTCCAGGTCGAAGGGCTTCATCAGGCCGGAGAGCTCAAGTCCCTTGCAGGTGACGGCTCTTACGCCGGTACGTCCGCCGTGCAGACGCATCGTGATGTCCTGCTCGCGGGGCGGCTCCGGCGGCGGGCCCGCCTCCTCGAACTTGCGCAGCCTGGTCTGCGCGGCCTGGTAGCGCGAGGCCAGCTCATGGCTGATCGTGGCCGCCTGACGCAGATTCAGCACCAGTTTCTTCAGCTGGGCGTGCTTCTCGTCCCAGCGCCTGCGCAACTCCTCGAAGCGCGCGAAGCGTTCACGCCGCGCCTCGTGGTACGTGGCGAAGCCGCCGCCGTGCACCCAGGCGTCGGCGCCCGCAGGGCCCGGCTCCACGCTGACGATCTTCTCGGCGGCGCGGGCGAGGAGTTCCCGGTCGTGGGACACGAACAGGACGGTCTTGCGTGTCTCCCGCAGCCGCTCCTCCAGCCAGCGCTTGCCGGGCACGTCGAGGTAGTTGTCCGGCTCGTCGAGCAGCAGCACCTCGTCACCGCCGCGCAGCAGAGCCTCCAGCACGAGCCGCTTCTGCTCGCCGCCGGAGAGCGTGCGCACCTCGCGGAACTGCGCCTTCTCGTACGGCACGCCGAGCGCGGCCATGGTGCAGATGTCCCACAGCGTCTCGGCCTCGTACCCCTGGACCTCCGCCCAGTCGGCGAGCGCCTGCGCGTACTGGAGCTGGGCGGCCTCGTCGTCGACGGTCATGATGGCGTGCTCGGCGGTGTCGACGGCCTTCGCCGCCTCGCGGATCCGGGGCGGCGCGACGGAGACGAGCAGTTCGCGCACGGTGGTCTCGTCGCGTACGGACCCCACGAACTGGCGCATCACCCCGAGCCCGCCGCTGACGGTGACGGTGCCGCCGTGCGGCTTCAGCTCCCCCGAGATCAGCCTCAAGAGGGTTGTCTTCCCGGCGCCGTTCGGGCCGACCAGCGCGACCGCGGCCCCTTCGCCCACCCGGAAGGACACATCGCCGAGGAGCGCCCTCCCGTCGGGCAGGTAGTACTCGAGATGCGCCGCTTCCAGATGTCCCATGGTTGGGCATTGTCCGGGCGGCGGCAGCGGGCGGCAAACGGTTATGCGCGGTCCGGCGTCTGCGGGGTACCCGCAGCTCATGAGCGCAGATGTAGACCTCACCGTCCCGGAACCCGGCCATGGCCTGCGCAACCGGCTGCTGGCCCTGGACTGCCGGCTCTTCGACGCCGTGGCGGCCCGGCACTGGCCGGGCGCCGACCACGTCCTGCCGAGGCTCAGCCGCAGCGCCAACCACGGCGTGCTGTGGTTCGCCACGGCGACCGCCCTCGCCGCGACGCGCTCGCCGAAGGCCCGCCGCGCCGCCGCCCGGGGTGTCGCCTCGCTGGCCCTGGCCTCGGCGACCATCAACACGCTCGGCAAGCGCACCGTGCGCCGCCCGCGCCCGCTGCTGCACGCGGTACCGCTGATCCGTCAGCTGGAGCGGCAGCCGATCACCACCTCGTTCCCCTCGGGGCACTCGGCGTCGGCGGCGGCCTTCGCGACAGGCGTCGCCCTGGAGTCCCGGCCGCTGGGCGCGAGTGTCGCCCCGGCCGCCGTCGCGGTGGCCCTCTCCCGCGTCTACACGGGTGTTCACTTCCCGAGCGACGTCCTCGCGGGCGCGGCACTCGGCGCGGGCGCCGCCTATGCCGTACGCGGCCTTGTGCCGACCCGTGACCAGCTGCCGCCGCCGGGCCGCCCGCGCGTGGACGCGCCCGCGCTCCCCGAGGGCCAGGGCCTGGTGCTCGTCGCCAACAAAGAGGCGGGCACCCCGGACCGCGTACGTCTGCTGCACGATGTGCTGCCGCGTGCCGAGGTCGTCGAGTGCGAAGCGGCCGAGCTTCGGGCCGAGTTGGAGAAGGCGGCGGAACGGGCCGTGGTGCTGGGCGTGTGCGGCGGCGACGGCACCGTGAACGCGGCAGCCGAGGTGGCCGTGCGCCATGGCCTCCCGCTCGCGGTGCTGCCCGGCGGAACGCTCAACCACTTCGCACACGACCTGGGCGTGGAGGACGCACGCGATCTGTGCCAGGCCCTCCGGCACGGCGACGCCGTCCGCGTGGACGTGGGCTACTTCAAGGCCGGCGCCGTCGACGGCTGCTTCCTCAACACCTGCAGCCTGGGCGTCTATCCCGAGCTGGTGCGGGAGCGGGACCGCTGGTCGCGGCGGATCGGCGGCTGGCCCGCCGGGGTGCTCGCGGCGCTGCGCGTGCTGCGGGCCGACCGGCATCCGCTGCGGACCGAGATCGGCGGCACGGAACGGCCGTTGTGGCTGTTGTTCGCCGGCAACGGCATGTACCACCGCATGGGCCCGATCCCCGGCCGCCGCTACGACCTCGCGGACGGCCGGCTGGACGTACGGGTCGTGCACGGGGGCCGCAAACCCGCCGTCCGGCTGCTCGCCGCGGCCGTCGCGGGACCGCTGACCCGCTCCCCCGTCCATGCGGCGGTACGGGTCGGCGGCCTCCGCGTGGACGGCGTCGCACCCGGCACACTCCTGGCGTATGACGGCGAAGTGACGGAGGTAGAGGGCGAGTTGACGCTGGAGAAGTTGCCGGAGGCGCTGACGGTCTACCGGCCGCTCGACCACCGCTGATCACCCGGTCGACATCGATCTCCTGTTCGTATCGCAAGACGCGGGTCTCATTATTTGGCATGCCGGCGTACGGTGACCTCACCTGGTACGGCCACGGAAGGGGACGCCATGTCGAAGGAGACCGCCGTCTACACCCACGGGCACCACGAGTCCGTGCTGCGCTCGCACACCTGGCGCACGGCCGCCAACTCGGCGGCGTACCTCCTCGGTTCACTGAAGCCCCACATGGCGATCCTGGACATCGGCTGCGGGCCGGGCACCATCACCGCCGACCTGGCGGAGCTGGTCCCGGACGGCCGGGTCACCGGGGTCGACCATGCGCCGGGCATCCTGGACCAGGCCCGCGCCACGGCCGCCGAACGAGGCCTGCAGAACGTCGAGTTCGCGGTTGCGGACGTCCACGCGCTGGACTACCCCGACCACACCTTCGATGTCGTCCACGCCCATCAGGTGCTGCAACACGTGGGGGATCCGGTGCAGGCGCTGCGCGAGATGTACCGGGTCACCAAGCCCGGCGGCTTCGTGGCCGCGCGGGACGGGGACTACTCGGGGATGGTCTGGTATCCGCGGACGCCCGGCATGGACGACTGGCTGGACCTGTATCTGCGCGTGGCCCGCGCCAACGGCGGTGAGCCGGACGCCGGGCGGCGCCTCAAGTCCTGGGCGCTGCAAGCCGGTTGCACCGACATCTCCGCCTCCTCCAGCACCTGGTGCTTCGCCACCGCCACGGAGCGCGCCTGGTGGAGCGGCCTGTGGGCGGACCGCACCCTCGCCTCGGCGTACGCGGAGCGCGCCACACAGGGCGGCCATGCGACGGAGGATCAACTCCGAGCAGTGTCTGCGGGGTGGCGGGAGTGGGGACTGCAGGAGGACGCGTGGTTCTCCTGCCTGCACGGAGAAATTCTCTGCCGAAAGCCGGTCTGATTCCCCCCGTTCGGGCTACCCGGACAGCAGGAGGAGGTTGAAGATTATGGTTCCCATCCTGCTGGTACTGCTTCTGGCGCTGATTCTCTTCGGTGCCGGATTCGCGGTGAAAGTGCTCTGGTGGATTGCCGTGGCGGTTCTTGTCGTGTGGCTGCTCGGATTCTTGATGCGTAGCACCACCACGACCGGCACCAGGTCCCGTTGGTATCGCTGGTAGGCCCTTTCCCTGCGGAAGTGCACTATCCGCTATTCCTTCGGGAGCAGTGGTCCAAGCGGCCCGAGGTCCAGATTGAGGTCCTCGGGCCGCAGTCCGTAGCGATCGCGCAGTTCGGCCATCCGGTCCTCGAGGAGCATCAGCGTCAGCCCGATCCGCTCCTCCTGGTCCTCCGTCAGCTCCCCGGTGTCGAAACGCCGGATCGCCTGCCGCTCCATCAGCTGCCGCAGCAGCTCGACGACGGTCAGCACGAGCTTGACCAGATCGCGTTCCACGGTGTCCGGATCAAGGTCCAGACGGTTCCTCCGGTTTGTCACAGCAGCTCCTGCCAGGGCGAGGGGACCTGTTCGTTCACCGAGCTGATGAGCGCGTTCAGGTCGATACGTACGAGATCGACGTCCGCGATCCGCAGGGTCAGGTCACCGGTGATCACGACCCCGCCCGCGAGCAGCCGGTCGAGCAGGTCGACGAGGGCGATCTCCCGGCGTTCGACGACGGTCATGCGCCCTCCTGTCCCGCCGGGCCACTGAAGGAGTACGCGGCCCAGGGCCCGGTGAGTTCCACCCGAAGGCCCGGCTCCTCACCTTTCGTACGGTCCACCAGTTCCACGAATTCCTCGGATTCCGCACGCGGTACGAGATAGGCGGCGTTGAGTACATTGCGCCCGGAGGCCCGGGACAACGCCGGGTTCTGCGGCGCGTGGATTCGCGCGTCCTCCGCGAACTCGGAAAGAGTTTCGTGCAGCCGGCGCGCGAATTCCTCGGCCCGCTCCCATTTCTCGTCGTGAGCTCTGCGCTGCTGTCGCCGCTGCCGCAGATAGTCGCGCCCCGAGCCGCCTTTCGCGATTTTCGCGCCAGGCTCCTCAGAAACCTGGGTGGAGGGGGAGACTTGAGAGGGCTGGGAGGACTCCGCGAATTCCGCGTAGAGCTTTACACCCCATTCCACCCGTCCCTCGATCCGGTCGAGTGTCCGGCGGAATGTCTCCTCCTCGGCCTCCATCATCGTGCGTACGCCGCTGTCGTCCCGGAAGACGGTGGCGAGCCGCAGCGGCAAGGGCGAGGTGACCACGGTGAGTGCGTCGATCACGCTCTGGTGGGCCCGCGCGGTCGCGCTGAGCCAGTCCAGGTCCTCCAGGTGGGCCTTCAGCGGCTCCTCGGAGAAGTCCTCCTCAGGTACGGCGCTGACGATGGCGACCAGTCCGTGATGGGTCAGCTGCTTGGGCGGCACGCCCGCGACGCCCGTCAGCTGGGAGGGAAGGGTGGAGCCGAAAGGGCGGCAGACGGCATAGACATAACGCAGACCGCTCATGGGGCCTCCTCCTCCGTACGGGCACGACCACGCTCGACTACCCCGCGCTCGTCTGCCCCGCGTTCCAGTTCGGCGACTTGTGCCCGCAACTCGGCGTTCTCACGGGCCAGTTCGTCGCGCCTCGCACGCGTGGACAACGCGGGGTCGTCCTCCCACCAGTCGATCCCCATCTCCTTCGCCTTGTCGACGGAGGCGACAATGAGCCGCAGCTTGATCGTGAGCAGTTCGATGTCGAGCAGATTGATCCGGATATCGCCCGCGATCACGATGCCCTTGTCGAGCACGCGCTCAAGGATGTCGGCGAGATTGGCGCTGGTGTCGCGCCCGTACGGTTCGGGAAGTCGGCCGGGAGTGGTCATCGGCGGCTCCCGCCTTGGGCGGTCTCGTACTCGTCTTCCTCCTCGTACTCGCCCTCGGGCTCCTCTTGTTCCTCCTCGCCCTCAGGCACCTCTTCGTCCTCGTATTCGTCCTCAGGCTCCTCTTCCGCTTCCTCTTCCTCTTCGCCGCTCGGGCCCTCCTCCTCGTAGGCGCCCTCTTCCTCCTCTGCTTCCTCGCTCTCCTCGGCGAGCGCGTCCTCGTGGCTGCGGACCACCTCGCCGTCGCGGATCTCCCCGCGCCAGCTTTCCTCCGCCTCACCCTTGATCGTGATGAAGCGGGCGAAGTTCTTGAGGTCGAGGCGCGCCCTGCGGCCCTGGGCGCGCCAGATGTTGCCGGTCTTCTCGAAGAACCCCTGGGGGTAGTACTCGATGACCAGCAGGATGCGAGTGAGGTTTTCTGCGAGGTAGTGGAAGGAGACAACGCCCTTCGTCGTGCCCTTGCTGCCCTCCGACGTCCAGGAGATCCGGTCGTCCGCCACCTGTTCCGTGGTGTTGGCCTTCCAACTGCGGTTGGACCAGAAGACCTTGAGCTGCCAGTCGGAGGTGGTGTCGTCGACGCGGTTCGCGCCCTTGACGCCCTTTGCGAAGGTGCTGAAGTCCTGGTACTGGGTCCACTGGTCGTACGCCGTGCGCAGTGGCACGCCGACGTCGATGAACTCCATGATGACCGTGGGCTTCTTGCCGGCGCGGCCCTTGAGTTTGCCCTTTCCGCCGCCGCCGGCCATGCCCTTGAAGGCGCCGACCACTTTGTCCTTGGCCCGGCCCGCGCCGAGCTCCAGGGCGGACCTCAACGGTCCCTTGCCCTCGGCGAGTTTGCGGCCGCCGTCGAGAGCGAGTTTGGCGAACCCGGGGCTGTTGCCCGCGGCGATGTCGTTGAGCTTGCCGGTCGTCTCGCCGAGCTTGCGGCCGAAGCCGACCAGCAGGTGCTGGGCCTGGGCCGCGAGGTATTCCTGGAGCTCCGCCTTGAGCCGGTCGGCGGCTTCGCTCTGCGCGACGCCTCCCAGACCGCCGAGGCCGCCCTTCGTCTCCTTCGTCTGTTCCGTCGCCGTGCCGAGGCCGTTCTTGGCCCGGCCCGCCGCCGTCCCGAGGGTGTCCGTCATCGTCCCTGCCTCCCCTCGGCAGCTCGGCCGCGTGCGGCCGTCTTCTTCGCGGGGGCCTTCTTGGTGGACTTCGCCGCCGTCTTCTTGCCCGCTGTCTTCTTGGCGGGGGCCTTCCTCGCAGGTCCCTTCGAGGCCGACTTCTTGCCCGGTGCCTTCTTCGCCGCCTTCCTGGCGGCGCCCTGCTGCGGCTCCTCGGCCTCGGCCTCCTCGCGCTCCTCAGCCTCCGGCTCTTCGGACTCGCCCTCGGCCTCAGCAGCCTCATCCGGTTCTTCGGATGCCTCTTCTTCGGATTCCTCGCGTTCGTCCTCGGGCTGCTCCTCGTCCCGGAGACCCGGCACGTCCGGTGTCACACCCGCGAGCTGTCCGCGGACCCGCTCGGTCCGGCCGTGCAGCCGGTCCGCCAGCGCGTCGATCCGCCGCTCGACCAGCGCACCGGACGCCGCCTTGCCGACTCCACTCAGGTCCTCGCGCAGCTGGTCGCCGATCTCTTTGACCTGCGGGTTGTTCTGCAGCTGCTCATTCACCAGATTCGCGAGCGCCCGCGGGCTCAGATTCATCTTCTTACCGGCCACCAGAGAGCCGACGGCGAACGCCATCTTCATCTTCTTCGTACGTCCGAGGACGTATCCGGCCCCTACCGCGAGGCCCAGTCCCACTCGGTTCATGGTCACGTCCACTCGCTTGTTCCCGCGTTGCCGCGCATGCTGATCTCCAGCCGGTCGAGAAGCTCGTCCTCTAGTCGGTCGAACTCCTCCTCATCGATCTCGCCCGACTCGAGCCGCTCCTCGAGCCGGGCGAGTTCGGTCCGCACGGTGGCCGGGTCGTAGTAGATCCGCTCCGCCTCGTTCAGCACCTGTCTGACGACCCATGCGCTGCCGCGCACCGGGGCGAGCGGCAGCAGCAGCACTTCACCGATCAGTCCCATGAGTTCACTCCTGGATCCGCTCTTGCATCCGTTCCTGAATTCGCTCCGCTTCGGCGTCCGTTGCGGCGTCCGAGCCGATCGTGGTGTCCGCCGGCTCGGAGGGGCCCGGGTCGACAAAGCTGTACGGTGGCAGCGGTCCGTTGACCCGCACATCGAGGTGCGGATGGCTCTTGCGGACCTGCTCGACGGCGGTGAGGAACACCTCCGCCGTCTCGCGGGCCACCAGGAACGACAGGTTGGCCAGCCATCCGCTGGACTCGGGGCCCGCGCTCACGGCGTCGGCGACCGGCTCCAGGGCGTGCTGGAGCTCGGCGGCGTCCTCCGCCTCACGGGACTTCACCGCGGCCACCACCATCTCGCCGAGCCGTAGCTTCTGCTGGTAACTGCCGCCGCCGGACTGCCGGTTGGCCTCGGTGAGCGCACGGACCTCCGGGTTCTCGGACATCACGCGGTGCAGTACGGCCTCTTCCTCGTGGCTGGCCTTGACGTTGTACTCGACCTTGCCGGCCAGCGCCTCGAGGCGTTCCTTGTAGTGGTCCGCGCGTTCGGCCAGCACGCCGGCGACGGTGGCGTCGTCGGTCGCGATGCTGCCGAACCGCATGGGCAGCACCGGGCCGCCCGCGCCGACCTCGGCCAGCACGTTCTGGTGGGCCAGCAAGTCCTTGCGCTTGGGCCGCAGCCCTTCGGGAGCGTCGCTGACGACAGCGGCGAGACCGCCCTCCTTGACGACCCGCACGGAGCACGCCGGGTCGCCGACGCCGTCCATGCCCTCGGGAAGCGAAGGGTGGGAGTCGGCGGTGATGCCGTAGACGTACGTGCTCACTCCGGCTCCTCCTTCTTGCGCGTCGCCGTGGACTTGCGGGCGCGCGGCCTGGGCTCGGCCTGGCGTTCGCCCTGGCCCTCTTCACGGGCCTGCTTGAAGGCGCCGGAGATGGTCTCGGCGGCGCCCGACAGCGCTCCCTTGGACTTGCCGCGCGCGCCGGACTCGGTGATCTCGCCGACCATGTCGGGCAGGCCGGGGCTCTTGCGCGGGCCCGCCTCCAGGTCGAGCCGGTTGCACGCCTCGGCGAAGCGCAGATAGGTGTCGACGCTGGCGACGACGACACGGACGTCGATCTTCAGGATCTCGATACCGACGAGGGAGACCCGGACGAAGGCGTCGATGACGAGCCCTCGGTCCAGGACGAGCTCCAGCACGTCATAGAGGCCGCTGGAGCCGCCTCCGCCGCCGGTCTGCTGAGCTGGGACGACGGTCATACCGACCGTTCCTCCTTGTGGGTTGCGAGTGTGTGCGGATGCGCGGGTCGGCGGCCTACCGGCCGCCGGGCCTATGTGGTTCGGCCCTCCCGCGTTCGTAACGGCGAACGCGCCGGTAGCCGGTGAGCTCGCCATGGGGGTCGAGGGTCACCTCGTAGCTCGCGAGCAGGCTCATCGTGTCGGGGACCCTGGTGAGTTCCAGGACCTCGATCTCCAGTACCCAGCCGTCCTCGGTACGTTCGAAGGACGACACGGACTCGGCCGCCATGCCGGTGAGCTCGGCGAGCTGAGTGCGCGCGTGGCGCAGCACCTCCATGGGGCCCGGCGCCTCGTCCCCCCGACCGTTCTGCCGGTCTTTCCGGGAGTCCGCAGGATCTTGTGAACTTGATTTTCTGGATGTGTTGGATGTATTCGACATGGCCACCTCGCCTTCCGAGTGCCCCTAGGCCCTTGGCCAAACCTCTGGTCCAGGGCGTCTAGCGCAGGGCGTCGAGCTTGCGCCGCGCGGGCCCCAGCGCCCGTCCGCGGCGCGGCAGGGCGGACCAGGGGTCGGTACGGGCCTGGTCGACGGCGTTGTCGATGCTCCAGCGCCGGGGGCCCAGGTCCGGATCGTCCAGCTGGTCCCAGCTGATGGGCGTGGCCACCGGGGCGCCGGGCCGGGCGCGCACGGTGAAGGGGACGACGGCGGTCTGGGCGTACGCATTGCGCTGTACGTCGAGGTAGAGCCGGTCACCGCGGTCCTTCTTGCGGGCGGCCGTGGTGAGCTCGTCGGGGTGCGCGTCGGCGAGTGTGTCGGCGACGGCCCTGGCGAACTCGCGTGCTTCGTCGAAGTCGTGGTGTCCGTTGAGCAGCACGATGACGTGCAGGCCGCGGGAGCCGGTGGTCATCAGCGCGGACGGCAGCTCGATCCGGTCGAGGAGTTCGCCGAGCTGCCGGGCCGCCCGGCGTACGGTGCCGAAGTCGTCGCCCGCCGGGTCGAGGTCGAAGACCAGCAGGTCGGGACGGTCGATCCCGTCGACGCGGGCCAGCCAGCGGTGCAGGGTCAGAGAGGCCTGGTCGGCGAGGTAGAGCAGAGTGGCGGTGTCGTCGCACACGGGGTGGCAGACGGTGCCGCCCTCCTTGGGCACCTCGATGCGGTTGATCCAGTCCGGATCGTGTGGCTGGAGGTTCTTCTGCATGAACCTGGGGCCGTCGAGACCGTCCGGGTGCCGCTCCAGCATCAGTGGCCGGCCGCGCAGATGCGGCAGCATGAAGGGCGCGACCTCCCGGTAGTAGGAGACGAGGTCGTCCTTGGTGTACTCCTTGGCCCGCCCCTCGCCGGGGAACAGCACCTTGTCGGGCCGGTGCACCTCCACGGTGCGCCGACCGGCCCTTACGGTCCGTGTGCCGCCCATGCTCATTCCCTCCGTACGCGAACAGCGGTGGCTGTCATCCCGCTCTCATCGCATGCCTTCTCATCGCACGACCGCGTGCTCGACCAGCAGCTTTGCCGAAGCCGCGATCGACTCGGCGTCGATGCCCGCGGCATGCAGCTGCTCGGCGGGCGAGGCCGAGCCGGGCATGGTGCGCACGGCGAGGCGGACCAGGCGGGGCATCGGGCGGCCGTCGAGGAAGGCGTCGAGGACCGCGTCGCCGAGGCCGCCCTCCTCGCGGTGGTCCTCGACGGTGATCAGGCAGCCGGTGTGTTCGGCGGCCTCGCGCAGGGTGCGGCGGTCGACGGGCTTGACGGAGTAGAGGTCGATGACCTGGACGGGGATGCCGTCCGCCGCGAGCAGGTCTGCGGCGGTCAGGGCCTCGTGCACGGTCGCTCCGGCGGCGACGATGGTCAGCCGGTCCTGAGCGGAGACGCGCAGCACCTTGCTGCCGCCGATCGGGAACTCCTCGTTCGGTCCGTAGACGACGGGCGAGGCGCCGCGCGAGGTCCGCAGATAGCGGATGCCCTCGCAGCCCGCCATCGCGGCGACGAGCTTCGCCGCCTGGTTGGCGTCGCACGGGTAGAGCACGGTCGAGTCGTGCAGCGCGCGGAACATCGCCAGGTCCTCCAGGCCCATCTGCGAGGGTCCGTCCTGGCCGATCGCGACGCCCGCGTGTGAGCCGATCAGGTTGATGCCGCTGCCGCTGATCGACGCCATGCGGACGAAATCGTGGGCGCGGGTGAGGAACGCCGCGAAGGTCGACACGTACGGCACCCAGCCGCGTGCGGCGAGTCCCACGGCGGCGGCGACGAGCTGCTGCTCGGCGATGTAGCACTCGAAGAACCGGTCGGGGTGTTCCTTCGCGAAGTACTCGGAGCGCGTGGAGTCGCTGACCTCGCCGTCGAGGGCGACGATGTCGCCGCGTGCCGTGCCGAGCGCGGCGAGCGCCTGGCCGAAGGCATCGCGGGTGGCGACCTGGTCGCCGAGCTCGTAGCGCGGCAGGTCCAGGTGTCCGGTCCGTACGGCGTGCAGCATCCGGGCGGCGGGCGGGGGTTGGACCTCGACGCGGATGTCGTGCACTCCGCCGAGTTCCTCGATCGCCTCGTCGGCGTCCTTCAGCGGCTTGCCGTGCAGTCCCTCTCGGTCCTGGGCGGCTTCGACGCCCTTGCCCTTGAGGGTGCGGGCGAGAATCACGGTCGGCTGTCCGACGGTGGAGAGGGCCTCGCCGTACGCGCGGTCCACGGCGTCCACGTCGTGTCCGTCGACCTCGATCGTGTGCCAGCCGAAGGCCTGGAAGCGGCGGGCGTACGCGTCGAGGTCGTGGCCGTGCCGGGTCGGGCCGCGCTGGCCGAGCCGGTTGACGTCGACGATGGCGGTGAGGTTGTCGAGATGCTCGTACGCGGCGTGCTCGGCCGCCTCCCATATGGAGCCCTCGGCCAGTTCGCTGTCGCCGCACAGCACCCATACCCGGTAGCCGACCCGGTCGAGCCGCTTTCCGGACAGCGCGATCCCGACCCCCACGGGCAGCCCCTGCCCGAGCGACCCGGTGGCCGTCTCCACCCATGGCAGCCGGCGCGGCGTCGGATGCCCCTCGAGCCGGCTCCCGAGCCGCCGGAAGGTCATCAGCTCGGTCTCGTTGATGGCTCCGGCCGCCTTGTACGCGGCGTACAGCAGTGGCGAGGCATGCCCCTTAGACAGGACGAACCGGTCGTTCGCGGGGTGAGCGGGCCGCTCGAAGTCATACCGCAGATGACGGGCAAGCAGCACAGCCATCAGATCAGCAGAAGACATCGAGGAGGTCGGATGCCCGGACCCGGCCGCGGCCGCAGCCCGCACACTGTCCACCCGCAACTGCTGTCCAAGATCGACAAGTTGACGGCTCTTCATGACTCTCCCTCTGTGCGGGGTCGTGCCGGCCGGGCGGGACGGGGGTTGCCGGGGCCGGATGCCTCCGGCGCGGCGGAGGCGGGCTTGTCGGGACCGGATGTCTCCGGCTGACCGGAGCCGGGTCCGCCGGGACCGGATGCCTCCGGCGCGGCAGAGGCATCCCCCTCGGAACCGGACGCCGCCTGCCCGCTGGAGCCGGATTCGCCGGAACCGGACGCCATGGGCTTGTACGCGGTGGACCCACCCGGACCAGACGCCGCAGACCTGCCGGAGGCAGGCTCCTCGGCGCCCGGCGTCGCGGGCCCGCCCGGGCCGGAGCCGGCAGGACCGGAACCGTCGGCACCGGGGCCGCCACGGCCCGTTTTCGTCGCGTCAGCATGACCAGGCTGATCGTCACTGGGCGACCCCGGCCTCCCGGGGTCCAGCACCGCCGACTTCCTCGGCGCCGTCGCCCCCGGCCTGCCGGGGTCCGGGACCGCATGGGTGTCGGGCCCCTGCGTCGCGACTGGCGCACCGCGCGTGACCGGAGCGGGGTGGTTCGCGGCCGGCGGGCCCGCCACCCGGGCCAGTTCCGGGGAAGCCGTGTCCAGGGGAACCGACCAGGAGCGGACCAGGCCCAACTGGACGGCCTGGCGCGGGAGTACGGCGTCCAGGAACCAGTCGGCGGCCACTCGGATGCGGTTGCCGGGCATGGCGGCGAGGTGGTAGCCGCGGGTGACGGCTCCGGCCAGCGGGCCGGAGAGGTGGACACCGAGCGGATTCGCGGCGGCCTTCACGCCGCCGAGGTCGACGGTGAAGCCCATGTCGCGGTGGCGGTAGACGCGGCGGTCGCCGAAGCCGAGCGAGGCGGCGACGTTGCGGCCCGCGACCTTGCCATGCCGCCAGGCGTGCTGAGCGGTCATCGGCGTGTACTGGCCGGGCTTCTCCAGATCCGGCACAGCGGCAGCGTCCCCGCACGCGAACACCTCGGGGTGGCCCGGTACTTGCAGGTACGGGTCGACGAGCAGCCGGCCGCGCTCCAGCGGTCGCCCGAGCCCCTCGACCAGCGGATCGGGCCGTACGCCGACACACCACACAAGGGTTTGCGTGTCGATGAACTCCCCGTCGCTGAGCCGCACTCCGGTCGGGGTGGCCTCCTCCACCGAGGTCCCCGTGCGGACCTCGACCCCGCGCCCCCGCAGCACACGGTCGGCGGTACGCGAGAGGCGTTCGTCGAGCTCGGGCAGCACACGCGGAGCGATGTCGAGCAGCAGCCAGCGCGGCCGTATGCCCTGCCGCAGCGGCTGCTTGCGCACCAGCGCGTCGGTGAACATCTGCCCCTGCGCGGCGACTTCGGTCCCCGTATAGCCGGCGCCGACCACCACGAAGGTGCACCGCGACGCACAGCTCTTGGGATCGTCGGAGGCCGCCGCGAGCTCCACCTGCCGCGTCACGTGATCGCGCAGATACAACGCCTCCGGCATCCCCCGGAACCCGTGCGCGTGCTCGGCGACACCGGGTACGGGCAGCAGCTTGTTGACGCTGCCGACGGCCAGCACAAGACGGTCGTACGCGAGCGTGCCGCCGTCACCCTCGGGATCCGTGTAGTGCACGGAGTGCCCTTCGAGGTCGATCCCGTCGGCCTCCCCGAGCACCAGCCGTACGCGCGGCAGGGTGCCGGCGAGCGAGACGGTGACCCGGCGCGGTTCGAGCACCCCGGCGGCGACCTGGGGCAGCAGGGGCAGATACAGAAAGTAATCCGTCGGGTTCAGGAGAGTGATCTCGGCCTTGCCTCGGGTGATCCGGGACAGGGTGCGTGCCGTCTGGTACCCGGCGAAGCCGGCACCGACGATCACGACGCGGGGTCGACTCATGTTCGCCTCCGGCGTGGTCGCTCATAGGGGTCGCTGATACGGGCTTTCCGCGTCCCCCTGGCCCGGGCACCCAAACGTCGCCTGCCCTGGGCAGCGGCGTTTCGCGCCGTACCCCGGGGATACCCGGACGAGGACCCCGACCCGCCCCGCCGCGGAGGTGCCCCATGGTCGAGTACGGCTGTTTCCTGTCCACCGAGGAGTTCGGTCCCTCCGATCTGGTCGAGCAGGCGAGGATGGCCGAACAGGCCGGTTTCCAGTCGCTGTGGATCTCGGACCACTTCCACCCGTGGAACGACGAGCAGGGGCAGAGTCCCTTCGTGTGGTCCGTGATCGGCGCCCTGTCCGAGGCCGTGTCCCTCCCGATCGGTACGGCGGTCACCTGCCCGACCGTGCGGATGCACCCGGCGGTGGTCGCGCAGGCCGCGGCGACCAGCGCGGTGATGACCAACGGCCGCTTCCGGCTGGGCGTCGGCAGCGGCGAGGCCCTGAACGAGCACATCTTCGGTGACGCCTGGCCGCCCGCGCATGTGCGCCTGGAGATGCTGGAGGAGTCGATCCAGGTGATGCGCCAGCTCTTCACCGGCAAGGAGATCAACCACTCCGGGCCCCACTACACGGTCCAGAACGCCCGCCTCTACACCGTCCCCGACGAGCCCGTCCCGATCGACATCTCCGGCTTCGGCCCCCAGGCGACGGCCCTCGCGGCCCGTGTCGGCGACGGCTACATCACGATGATGCCCGAGGTGTCGATGGTGGAGCAGTTCCGCAAGGGCGGCGGTGGCGGCAAACCGGTCAGCGGCGGCACGAAGGTCTGTTACGGCCAGGACCGCGACGAGTGCGTACGCACCGTCCACCGGCTCTGGGCCAACCAGCTGCTGCCCGGCGAGATGGGCCAGGTCCTTCCCTCGCCGCGCCATTTCGAGCAGCTCGAGCCGCTGATCACCGAGGACATGGTGAGCCAGAACGTGGTGTGCGGGGACGACGTGGAAGAACACGTCGGCGCGCTCGCCGCGTTCGCGGATGCCGGCTTCGACCGCGTCTACGTCAACCAGATCGGTCCCGACCAGCGCGGCTTCTTCGACTTCTACCGCACGAAGGTGCTGCCGCAGCTTCAGGAGGGGGTTCGCTGATGCCAGGCGCTCCGCGGGTTCTGCGGTTCGGAGAGCTCGGGGGGTTGTGTCGTTCGGCGACTACAGGTGCGTCGTGGCTGGTCGCGCCCGCGCGGCGGAGCCGCATATGTCACAGCCCCGCGCCCCTGAAGAAGGGGCTACGCCCCCCTTCAGGGCGCGGTACCGCACGGTGAACGTCCAGGTGGGTCTCCGGGTGCCCGTCGTGTCCACCTACACCGTGCCGACCGACGCGCCCGAGGCGGACGGCACGCTTGCCTGGGACTCCACGACCATGGTGGTCGTGGAGGTGTCCGCGGGCGATGCGACCGGCACCGGCTGGACCTACGGGCCGGCCGCCGTCGGGGATCTGCTGCGTGAACAGCTCGCGCCGGTCGTCACCGGACGCGACGCGTTCGACATCCCGGCCGTCCACGAGGCGCTGTGCCACACGGTGCGCAACGCGGGCCGTCCCGGCGTCGCGGCCTGTGCGATCTCCGCGCTCGACATCGCCCTGTGGGACCTCAAGGCCCGCCTTCTCGAACTCCCCCTGACCCGCCTCCTCGGCGCCGCCCACCAGGCCGTGCCCGTGTACGGCAGCGGGGGCTTCACGACGTACCACGACACGCATCTGGCCGCCCAGTTGAACGGCTGGGTGCACGGTCAGCACATCCCGCGCGTCAAGATCAAGATCGGGGAGAGCTGGGGGCGGGAGGTGGCCCGGGATCTGCACCGGGTACGCGCCGCGCGTCAAGTCATCGGCCCGCGGACCGAGTTGTACGTCGACGCGAACGGCGCCTACACGCGCAAGCAGGCCGTACGCATCGGGGGTGCGCTCGCCGAGTACGGCGTGGGCTGGTTCGAGGAACCGGTGTCCTCGGACGACCTGACGGGTCTGCGGCTTGTGCGGGACGCGCTGCTGTGCGACGTCGCGGCGGGCGAGTACGGCTACGACCTGCCGTACTTCGCCCGCATGATCGCGGCCGGGGCGGTCGACTGTCTCCAGGTCGACGCCACCCGCTGCGGCGGGCTCACCGAGTTCCTCCGCGCCGCCGCCCTCGCCCAGTCCCACGGCCTGGAGATCTCCGCGCACTGCGCCCCGCACGCCCACGCCTCGGTCGCCGCCGCCATCCCCAACCTCCGCCACATCGAGTGGTTCCACGACCACGTCCGCATCGAGTCCATGTTCTTCGACGGCGCCCTGGATCCCACCGGCGGCGAGGTCCACCCGGACGGAGGCGTCGGCCACGGGCTGACGCTGCGGACGGAGGAGGTGCAGGAGTACCGGGTGGCGTGACCTCACAGTGGTCGACTCGCAGTGGTCGACTCTCAGTGGTCGACTCTCAGTGGTCGACTCTCAGTGGTCGACTCTCAGTGGCCTCGGTGTTTGCGCCTGAGCTGTGCGGCAAGCGGCGTGCGCGTGAGCCGCGCAGCAAGCGCGAGAGCTCCTCCCACCGCCAGCCCCGCCCCCATCCGCCCCCGGTTCCGCGAAACCCACTCCTGCGAACTCCCCGGCAGCGACTCGCCGTCGAAGCGCCCGTGCGCCCCGAAGTCATGGCCGTGCGGACCGTCGGCCGGAGTCCACAGGTTGCCGTGACCGTCGTAACGGGCGTAGCGGGCCGCCTCTTCTCGTTCTCGTCCGGCTTCCTGCTGAGCGTCGAACCCCATGCGGGCCAGATAGCGGTCGAGGAGCCCGGGGGCCACGGCGTTGGCCACCAGCGTGGCGACCGTGGAGCCGCCCACCCAGTACTCGCGGCGCCGCGGATGCGCAGCCGCGTGCACGATGGCCCGGGCGGCGACCTCCGGCTGGTAGATGGGCGCGACAGGACGGACGCGGCTCGGCATACGGCTCAACACCCAGTCGAACTGGGGCGTGTTGACCGCGGGCAGCTGCACCATGGTGGTACGCACCCGCGAGCCCTCGTGCAGCAGTTCACAGCGCACCGACTCGTTGAAGCCCTGGATGGCGTGCTTGGCCCCGCAGTACGCGGACTGCAGCGGAATCCCGCGGTACGCGAGCGACGAACCGACCTGCACGATCGCGCCCCGGTCGCGCGGCAGCATGTGCCGCAGCGCTGCGCGGGTTCCGAACACATAGCCCAGGTACGTCACTTCGGTGACCCGGCGGAACTCGTCGGGGGTGATCTCGGTGAACGGCGCGTAGACGCCGGCGAAGGCGTTGTTGACCCAGACGTCGATCTTCCCGAAGGCGTCGACGACCTGCTGGGCGGCGTCCTCCACGGCCTTGGCGTCGGCGACGTCGACGGAGACGACGAGCGCCTCACCACCGGCCTGTGTCACCTCGTCCGCAGCGGCGGCCAGCCCGTCGCGGCCCCGCGCGAGCAGGGCCACCCGGTCGCCGCGGGCGGCGAAGGCCCGGGCCGTGGCCCGGCCCACGCCACCGCTGGCCCCGGTCACCACGACTGCTCTGCGGCGCGCCACGGCTCACCGGGCCCGGTGGTGCGGCGCTTCGGGGTCCGCGGGCCCGCCCTGCGTGGGCGGGGTCGGCGGCGCTCCCGCACCGGGTGCGCCGGTCGTTCCGCCCACGCCGCCGGGCGCGACGGGCGGCATCGGCGGGTACGCGGAGGAGCCGGGCCCGGCGGGCGGCGTACCGCCGACGACCCCACGCTCGTCGTGGGCCGCGGCGGCCTGCTCCGGGATGGGCTGAGTGGCCGAGGGCCGGGGGGAGGCCGAGGGCCGGGCCGCGCCCCGCAGCACGTACGCCACCGCGGCGAGCACGACGGCGGTGATCAGTGCGGCCGCCCAGCCTGGCAGCCCGAGCGCGAGCAGCAGCCCGAGCGTCAGGGCCAGGGCGGCGCCCGCGTAGAGGGCGACGGCGCCGGACGCGGCGTACAGGGCGGCGGCGCGGCGCTGCTTGCGGGTCTGCTCCCGCAGTTCGTCGCGTACGGCGTCCCGGGCCACCTGCGCCAGTTCGTCGACCAGGTTCTTGTCCAGGTGTTCCAGGTGATCGATGCGGTCCATGGCGGCCGGGTACCCGCGCCCCCGCCGCCGTAACGCCGCGCGGGACCCGGCACGCCGCCCGGGATCCGGCTGAAACGATCTCGTTCCCGGCGTGCCGCAACTAGGCTCGTCGGCATGGAGATTCTGGGAGCCACGCTGCGCATCTGCGTACAAGACCTGGACGCTACCGTCCCCTTCTACGAGAGGCTGGCGGGCGGCAGAGCGATGCGCTTCGAGCGCGGCGGCGTCTCGGTCGCCGCGGTCGGCTGCTTCCTGCTGATGAGCGGACCGGAGGCCGAGCTGGAGGTCCTCCGGAAGGTCTCGGCGACGATCGCCGTGAAGGACGTCGACGAAGCCCGTCAGGTCCTCACCGACTCGGGCGCACAGGTCCTCGCAGGGCCCGTGGCCACCCCGGCGGGCCGCAACCTGATCGCGTTGCACCCGGACGGCACGGTGTACGAGTACGCGGACCGGCGCGCACCGGCGTAGGGGCCCGCTGTCAGGTCAGCTCGTCCTCCCCGAAGTCCTCCTCGTCCCTGATCCGCACCGCGTCCTCCTCGGCCGAGAGCCCGCGGGTCGCGCCCTCCTGCGCGTACACGTCCTGGTTGCGCGGCAGATCGGGGTCCGGCTCGTCGTAGAGCAGCCCCGCCTGCTCCTCGGGCGGGCCTGGTTCGCCCTCGGCGTCGACCTCGGCCTCCTCGTCCGCGAGCCGCTCGTCGAGCGATTCCCGTTCGATCACCTCGTTCACGGTGGTGTCCCGCTCCTCGGCGATCGTCGGCTCGTCACCGGCCACGGGCAGCTGCTGCGGATCGCTCGCCTCCTGCTGCTCGGGCGTACCGTCCTGCAGATCCGGCATGCCCTCGTCCTCGGGGTCGGCCCCGGGATCGTGCGGCCTGGTGTTCATGGGATCCGCCTCCTTCCCGATGTGCGGGACGACCGGGTTCCCATGGGCCGCGCGGTTCACACGGGAGTCAGAGGGGAGTGTCCGTGAAGGCGGCGGCCACGATGTCGGCCAGCAGCGCGCCCGCCGTGCCCTCGGGGTCCAGGTCGGGGTCGTAGATGGTGACGTTGAAGCCGACGCAGTGCGGTGAGTTCACCAACGGGCGCAGCAGCGCGACGAGTTCGTCCGGCAGCAGTCCGTCGGGATCGGGACTGTCGACGGCGGGCATGACGGACGGATCAAGTACGTCGGCGTCGAGGTGCACCCAGAATCCGCCCACATCCGGCGCTTCGAACGACTGGACCGTGGCCCGCGCCAGGGCATCGGCACCCCACTCGCGCAGATCACCGACGGTCACCGTCGGGATCTTCAGCGCGGCGAGTTCGGCGCGCTCCTCGTCGTAGTCGCGGATGCCGAAGAGCCGTACGTCCTCGTCCTTGAGGTAGGGCTTGAGGCCCTCCAGGTCGGTCAGGTTCTCCTGGCCGCGCCCCGTGGCGAGCGCGAGTTCCTCTCCCCCGGCGGCACCCACCCGCTCGGAGTTGCCGGGGTGCCGGAAGTCCGCGGAAGCGTCCACGGCCGCGAGCCCGAACCGTCCGATGCGGCGCAGCGCGAGCGAGGCGCCGAGCTGGATGGAGCAGTCACCGCCGAGGACGACCGGCAGGTCCCCGGCGCGGACATGGTGCTCGATGCGATCGGCGAGCTTACGGGTGTACGCGGCGATCGCGGCGGCGTTGAAGACACCGTCGCCCTCCTGCCAGTCGCCCCGGTCGTAACGCGGCGGTACGACGACCCCGCCCTCCAGCGCGCCCAGCCGCTGCACGATCCTCTGCTCGCGCAGGGCGCCGGCGAGCTTATAGCAGCCGGGTACCGTTCCCGGGGCCGGTGGGCGCAGGCCCAGGTTGGAGGGGGCGTCCAGGACGACGAGGTTGCGTATCGGGCTCACCTTGGCACCATATCCGCGGTGAGGGCCCATCGTTCGTGGTCCCGCCAGTCGCCGTCTATGAAGAGGAAGTTTGGCGAGAATCCCTCGAGGCGGAAGCCGCAGCGGCGGGCGAGGGCGATCGAGGCGGCGTTGTCCGGCTGGACGTTGATCTCCAGCCGGTGCAGGCCGAGTCTGCCGAACGCGTACCGTACGACCAGGTCGAGTCCCTCGGTCATCAGGCCGCGGCCTGCGGCGTGGGCGAAGGCGCCGTATCCCAGGGCTCCGTTGAGGAAGGCGCCCTCGACGATGTTGTTGATGTTGATGAACCCTGCGATTTCGCGGCCGCCGCTTTCGCTGCCGCTCTTTTCGCAGACCAGGAAGCCAGCCTTTGTGGGGTCCTCGAGGAGGCGTTTCGCGTACGCGGTGTAGCCGCCTGCGCCGGTGGGCGGGAACAGCCAGGGGTGGTGCAGGTCTTTGCTTTCGCGCGCGCGGCTGGTGAACTCGACGGCGTCGTCATAGCGGTAGTGGCGTATGCCTACGCGCGGGCCTTCGGCGAGAAAGCGGTTCGGTTCCGGCACTTCTCTACGGTAACGCTCCGCTGGTTGTGCGGTTCGAAGAGCTCGGGGGGTTCTGGGATTCTGCGGCTGCGGGTTCGTCGTGGTTGATCGCGCCCACGCGGCGGAGCCGCAAATGTCGCAGCCCCGCGCCCCTACTTGTGCTGAGCGCGCGCTATGGATGTGCAGGGACGTCAAGCGCTGGCGCAGGTAAGTCCGAGTGCTATCGAAGCGCGGGTATGTCCAGTGTCAGGCTCGTCGCCTCCGCGTCCAGTTCCGCCCCCACCCCGAACGGGATCGTCAGCGAGCCCTCGCCGTGGCCGAAGCCGAACTCCTCCGTGATCGGGATTCCCAGGCCGCCCAGGCGGTCGAGGAGCAGGGCTCGTACCTCGTCGTACGGGGCGCACAGCGCCCAGGAGCCGAGCAGGACCCCGGCGGCCCCTTCGAACCAGCCCGCGCGCAGGAGTTGGGTGAGGTAGCGGTCCAGGCGGTAGGTCTCCTCGCCCACGTCCTCCAGGCAGAGCAGGCCGCCGCGTGCCGAGGGGCGGGCCCATGGCGTGCCCAGCTCGGCCGCGAGCAGGGACAGGCAGCCGCCCAGGAGGACGCCACTGGCTCGGCCCGGCACCAAGGCGCGGCCGGCGGATGTGATCGTCCGGACCGACTCCGGGTCGAACAGTGTCGACCGCAGGTGTTCCTGTGCCCGCGCGTTCTTCAGGAAGTCGACGGACGCGACCATCGGGCCGTGCAGCGTCACGAGGTCCATGCGGGTCGCGAACGCCTCGTGCAGTGCGGTGATGTCGCTGTAGCCGAGGAACACCTTGGGGCCGGCGGCGCGCAGCGCGTCCCAGTCCAGAAGGTCGACCATGCGTTGGGCGCCGTAGCCGCCGCGGGCGCACAGCACGGCGTCCACGGCCGGATCGCACCAGGCGGCCTGAAGGTCGGCGGCGCGGTCGGCGTCCGTGCCGGCGAGGTAGCCGAACTCCGGGTGGCGGTCGAGGACATGGGATGCCACGACCGGGTCCAGGTCCCAGCCGCGCAGGATGTCCAGGCCCGCCTCGAGCCGCTCCTCGGGGACCCGACCGCTGGGCGCGACGACGGCGACACGGGCGCCGGGGGCCAGTCTGCGGGGGCGCAGGAGGGGCTTCACTTGGTCAGCTCCAGCGTGGGGATGCCGGGTGGGTTGAGGCCGAAGACCTGGGCGTACAGGGAGAGTTCGGACTCCAGGACGCGCACCGTCGTGTCCGCGCGCCGGAAGCCGTGGCCCTCGCCCTCGAAGGCGATGTACGCGTGCGGCACGTTTCGTCCCTCCATCCGGGCCAGGAACCGTTCGCACTGGGCGGGAGGGCAGACGACGTCGTCGAGGCCCTGGAGCAGCAGGAAGGGTGCGGTGATCCGGTCGGCGTGCTCGGTGGGCGACCGCTCGGCGTACCGGCCGGGTACGTCGGCGTACGGTCCGACGAGGGTTTCCAGGTACTGGGACTCGAAGTCGTGCGTCTCGTCGGCGCTCCAGCCCGCGAGGTCGAGGATCGGGTAGAGGACGGTTCCGCAGGCGTAGACGTCGGTGCTCGTCAGGGACGCGGCCGCGGTCCAGCCGCCCGCGCTGCCGCCCCGGATGGCGAGCCGGTCGCGGTCCGCGGTGCCCTCGTCGGCGAGGGCGAGCGCGACGGCCGCGCAGTCCTCGACGTCGACGACGCCCCACTGCTCGCGCAGCCGGTTGCGGTACGCGCGGCCATGGCCGGTGGATCCGCCGTAGTTGACCTCGGCCACACCGATGCCGCGCGAGGTGAAGTAGGCGATCTGCAGGTCGAGGACGAGCGGGGCCCGGTCGGTGGGGCCGCCGTGGGCCCAGACGACGTAGGGCGGGAGTTCGTCGCCGGGGGCGATGCAGGCGGGGTGGTGCGGCGGGTAGACATGGGCGTGGATCTCGCGTCCGGCGGGGCCGTTGAAGGTGCGGATCTGCGGTTCCGGGTAGTACGCGGGGTCCACCGGGTCGTCGTGGGCGTCGCCGATGACACGGGCTCGGCGGGTGCCGGCGTCGAGTTCGACGACCTCGTACGCGCTGCGCGGGCTGGCCGCGATGCCGAGGACGCGGCTGCCGTTCGCCGCGAGATTCGACGCGAACTCGGTCCAGGGTCCGGCCGTGTCGACGACCTCGCCGGTCTCCGGGTCGAGGATGCCGAGCGCGGTGGCGCCACGCCCGTGCACGACGGCGATCAGTCCGTCCGCTAGGGGCGCGAACCAGCTCCGGCCGATCTTCCACAGCGGTCCGCCGAACTCCTCCTCGCGCGGGCAGAGGGGTTCGCCGTCGCGGTAGAGGTTCCACCAGCCGGTGCGGTCGCTGGAGTACAGCAGGGACCCGTCGGCGGCCCAGTCGACCTGGGCGATCGACTCGTCGGGCCCGCCCGCGGCCCGCCGGGCGCCCTGGAGGGTCCCGTCGCCGGCCACGTCGGCGAGCATCAGTTCCGTACCGTCCCACGGCATCCGCGGGTGGTCCCAGGCGAGCCAGGCGGCCCGCTGCCCGTCGGGCGAGACCCGGGGGCCGGTGACGAACTGGTGCCGGTCGTCGGTGAGTTCGCGTACGGCGTCCCGGTCCTGCTCCGCCGAGCCGTCCAGCGGCACGGCGGCCACGACCCGGCGAACGTCGGTGGGCCCGTCGCCGGTGAACTCCTCCAGTACGCACCAGACTTCGCCCCGCTCCAGGTGCAACTGCGGGTCCACCCAGCGCAGTCCGCCGCCCACGAGCGACAAGGGTGTGAGGGGACGCGGCTCGCTGTGGGGGGCGGCGGGCTCGTACGCGTACAGCCGCTGGTCGGCGAAGTTGACGAAGACGACCAGCGGGCCGGTGTCGGGCATCGTGCCGGTCCAGGGCTGTCCGCCGTACTCGATGACACGGCTGCGCACGTTCCACGGGGCGGGCAGCACCGACTCCTCGCGGCCGTCGGCACGACGTCGCACCAGGGTGCGGCGGCCGGCCTCGTTGGGCCGAGGCTCGGTCCACCAGGCCTCGTCGCCGACGAAGCCGACGTACTCGGGGTGCCCGTCGTGCGCCGCGGCGAGCGACGCGTCGATGGGCGAGGGCCAGGAACCGTAGGCCAGGGTCTGCACGATGTCCCCCATTTCCCTGCCGAAGTGGACTTGCCAAAGTGCGGTGCGGTACCGCGCCCCTGAGGAGGCCGCAGGCTCTTAGGGGCGCGGGCTGTGACATATGCGCCTCTGCCGCGCGGGCGCGACCAGCCACGACGTACCCGCAGCTTCGAACCGCATTCCCAGCGGAGCGCTCAGGCCGCGCGCAGAAAGCGGTCGAGTACGCGGACGCCGAAGTGGAGCGCGTCGACCGGTACGCGCTCGTCGACGCCGTGGAACATGGCCTGGTAGTCGAAGCCCGCGGGGAGCTTCAGCGGAGAGAACCCGTATCCGGTGATGCCGAGCCGCGAGAACTGCTTGGCGTCCGTGCCGCCCGACATGCAGTACGGCACGACATGTCCCTCGGGCGCGAACTCCTCGACGGCGGCGCGCATCCTCGCGTACGTCGGCGAGTCCAGCGGCGACTGGAGGGCCACCTCGTGGTGGTGGAACTCCCATTCCACGTCCGGCCCGGTGAGTTCGTCGAGCGTCGCGCGGAACTCGTCCTCGTGGCCGGGGAGATAGCGTCCGTCGACGTACGCGACGGCCTCCCCCGGGATCACGTTGACCTTGTAACCGGCGTTCAGCATGGTCGGGTTGGCGCTGTTGCGGACGGTCGCCTCGACCAGCTTCGCCGCCGGGCCGAGCTTGTCCAGCAGCCCGTCGACATCGTTGAGGTAGTCCGGTTCGGGCTCGATGCCGTACAGCGCGGCGAGTTCGACGAGGGCCGCGCGGACGGTCGGCGTCAGCCGCGGCGGCCACTCGTACGCGCCGATCCGTGTGATGGCGGCGGCGAGACGGGTGACCGCGTTCTCCCGGTTGACCTTGGAGCCGTGCCCGGCCCGGCCCCGCGCGGTGAGCTTCAGCCAGCCGGTGCCGCGCTCGCCGGCCGCGAGGGGATACAGCTCCCGCCCGGCGCCGTCGTGGAAGGTGAACGCCCCGGACTCGCTGATGCCCTCGGTGCAGCCGTCGAAGAGCTCGCGATGCCGATCCGCGAGGAAGCCCGAGCCGTCCTCGGCGCTCGCCTCCTCGTCGGCGGTGAAGGCGATGACGAGGTCACGGCGTGGACGGACGCCGTCGCGCGCCCACTGGCGTACGACCGCGAGGATCATCGCGTCCATGTTCTTCATGTCGACCGCGCCCCGGCCCCAGACGACCCCGTCACGGATCTCCCCGGAGAACGGGTGCACGCTCCAGTCCTCGGCCTGGGCGGGGACCACGTCCAGATGACCGTGGACCAGCAGCGCGTCGGCCGACGGGTCGCTGCCTTCGAGGCGTGCGACGACGTTCGTACGCCCCTTCGTGCGCTCCAGCAGCGTCGGCTCCAGGCCCGCCTCGGCGAGCCGCGCGGCGGCGTACTCGGCGGCGGGCCGCTCCTGGCAGTCCCCGCCCCCGCGGTTGGTCGTGTCGACACGGATCAGGTCGGAGGTGAACTCCACGACCTCGTCCAGAGCCTGCTGGTCAGCCATACTGCTCCTCCACTGCGGCCGAGACGATCGTGGTGACCGCCTTGAAGGTACGGATGCCCTCGTACATGGTCGCGCTCGTGTACGCGACCTTCCGCTCCCCGATCCGGTCCACACCCGGCACGACGGTGGCCGCCGACGCCAGATGCTCGGCGTCGAACTCCAGCGCCACCGTGAACGGACCGCCGTCCACGGGCTCGTGCCGCACGGCGAGTGCGACCGCCTCCTTCGCCGCCGCGCGGATGTCGGACGCGGTCCGCGCCGGCGTCCGGCACACCGCCGCGTAGCGCGAGACATGGTCCTTGACGGCGACCTTCAGCGCCTCGGGCGCGTAGCCGAGCGCGTCCTCGCAGGCCACGTCGTCGCCGGTGACCAGCACGACGGGGACGCCGTACTCCGCGACGACATGCGCGTTGAGCAGGCCCTCACTGGCGCGTACGTCATTGACCCACACGCCGGTGATCGAGTTGGCGAGGTAGGTGTGGGCGAGAACCCCCTCCATGCCCGCCCCGGCGTGATAGCCGACGAACGCGATGCCGTCGACGTCGCCGTGCTGTACGCCTTCCACCATGGACAGCGACTTGTGCCGTCCGGTGAGCATCTGCGCCCGCTCGTCCAGCCGCTCGAGGAGCAGATTGCGCATGGTCCAGTGCGCCTCGTTGATGAGGACTTCGTCGGCGCCCCCGTCGAAGAAGCCGAGCACGGCGGCGTTCACGTCCGAGGTGAACATCGACCGGCAGCGCTCCCACTCCGGCGTGCCCGGCAGCACATCTGCCGGCCAGGTCACGCCGGTGGCTCCCTCCATGTCGGCGCTGATGAGGATCTTCATCTGCGTCACGTTACGCGCCGGACCGGAAACCGGCCAGGAATCAGGAGGGGCCCAGCTCCAGTTTCCGACCCACTCGCAAACCCTGATAATTCGCACTTCTCAGACCTCCGCCATGAGCTCTACGCTCAGTACAGATGGCGGGCGATGGCCGGCCTGTCGACCACCGCCGCCTGTGACGAGCGGAGGCGGAAATGAAAGCGTCGATACGGCGGTCCGCGATCTTCGCAAGCGCGGCTGCTCTTGTGATAGCCGTCTGCGGTACGACGGGCACAGCCCAGGCGGACCCGGGCGATGGTGAGCTCCAGTTCGGCTACGTCCTGTCGGAGACGGGACAGCTGGCCTACCTCGGCCCGCCCCAGATCGAGTCGTTGAAGTTCGCCATACAGAAGATCAACGACGCCGGCGGGGTCCTGGACAAGTCCGTGCCGGCTGTGGTCTCCAGTGACGAGGCGGGCCAGGAGGCCGTTGCCGCGCAGTCGGCGGACCGGGTCCTCGCGGCGGGCGTGGACGCGATCATCGGGGCCGCGGCTTCCGGCATGTCGCTGGCGTTCATCGACCGGGTGACCGGAGCGGGCGTCGTGCAGTGTTCGGGGTCGAACACCGCTCCCACCTTCACCGACTACGAGGACGACGGCTTCTACTTCCGTACCGTCCCGAGCGACGCATTGCAAGGGCCCATCCTGGCGGATGTCATCCGCGACGACGGCCACGACCGGGTGGCCCTGGTCGCACGGGCGGACGACTACGGGCGCGGCCTCATGGAGGCCACGCGGGAGACACTCGAGGACCGCGGTGCGACGGTGACGCTCGCCGAGACTTACGACCCGAAGGCGACCAACTTCGACCAGGTCGTCCAGCAGGTGGAGAACTCCAGGCCGGACGCCGCCGTGGTGATCGCGTTCGAGGAAGGCACCCAGATCCTGCAGGGCATGATCGAGTCCGGACTCGGGCCCGACCGGATCGGCGTCTACGGCGCCGACGGACTGCGCAGCGAGGAGCTGCCCTCGCTGGTCGCCCCGGGCCAGCCCGAGAGGCTCTCCGGGATGAAGGGGACCGCGCCGGCATCGGCGGAGAACGAGCAGTACGTGAAGGATCTCAAGGAATTCGCGCCGGATCTGAAGGAGCTGCAGTTCGCACCGCAGGTGTTCGACTGCGTGACGACGATCGCGCTGGCCGCCGAGAAGGCGGAGTCCGACGACCCGGGTGAATACGTGAAGGAGATGAACGGGATCACCAAGGACGGCGAGAAGTGCAACTCGTTCGCCGCCTGCAAGGAGCTGCTCGCGGACGGCAGGGACATCGACTACGACGGTGTGAGCGGTCCGCTCGACTTCACCGACAAGGGCGAACCCGGTCAGGCGTCGATCGAGGTGTACGGCTACAACGACAAGGGACAGCTGGAAACCCTGCGTACCGAGATCAGCAGGGCCGAGGAGTGACCGGGAGGACCGACAGCGGGAGTCAACGGACGCGGGCGAGCGTGCCGAGGTAGAGCTCGATCACCTTCTGGTCGTGCAGCAAGGCCGTACCCGTGCCGGTGTACGCGTTGCGGCCCTGGTCGAGGACGTAACCGCGGTCGCAGAGCTGAAGGCACCGGCGGGCGTTCTGCTCGACCATGAGCACGGCGACGCCCGCGCTGTTGATCACTCTGCACCGGTCGAACACGTGGTCCTGATGGAGCGGTGACAGGCCGGCCGACGGCTCGTCGAGCAGCAGCAGCTGCGGCTCCATCATCAGGGCGCGGGCCATCGCGAGCATCTGGCGTTCGCCGCCGGACATCGCGCCGGCCTTCTGCCTGCGGCGGTCGGCCAGCACGGGGAAGAGCTCCTCGACCGCCGCGACCCGCCGCGCGTGGTCCTTGGGCCGCAGATACACGCCCATCCGCAGGTTCTCCTCGACGGTCAGCGTGGGGAACACGTTCTGCAGCTGCGGCACGTAGCCCACGCCCCGCCGGACCAGCTCGTGCGCGGGCCGGCCGGTCACGTCCTCGCCGCGCAGCCGCACGGTCCCGCCGCGCACCCGCAGCAGCCCGAAGACGGCCTTGACCAGCGTCGACTTGCCGGCGCCGTTGGGGCCGATCACGCCGACCACCTCGCCCGGCCGCACCTCGATGCTGCATCCACGCAGCACGTCGACACCGGGGACGTAACCGGCGACGATGTCGTCGGCCGCCAGCACCGGTGCCTGCTCCTCGGCGGACATCTCTACTCCTCTCCGCCCTTCTCCTCGGTCGCCTCCGGCTCGTCGTGCCGCTTGCCCAGGTAGGCGTCCACGACGGCGGCGTTCCGGCCGATCGTGTGCGGTGGGCCCTCGGCCACCAGGCGGCCGTCGGCCATGACGGCCACCCAGTCGCTGATGCCCATCACCACGTCCATGTCGTGCTCGACGAAGCACACCGTCAGCCCCTCGTCCCGCAGCTGCGTGATGTGTCCGAGCAACGACTGGGTCAGCGCGGGGTTCACCCCGGCCATCGGCTCGTCGAGCAGGAGCATGACCGGCCGGGCCATCAGCGCGCGGGCCAGTTCCAGCAGCTTGCGCTGACCCCCGGAGAGAGTGCCGGCATGGTCGTCGCGCAGGGGCCCGAGCCGGAACCGGTCCAGCAGTTCGTCGGCCCGGCGCTCCAACTCCCGCTCCTGCCCGCGCCACAGCGGTCGCAGCAGCGCGGGCAGCGCCCGCTCGCCGCGTTGCCCGGACGCGGCGAGCAACATGTTCTCCAGCACGGTGAGCCGGGCGAGCGTCCTGGTGAGCTGGAACGTACGGACCATTCCCCGCCGCGCCACCCGGTGCGCCGGGGCGCCGGTGAGCGGCTGTCCGTCGAACGACCACCGGCCGCCGTCGGCCCGGTCGAACCCGCTCACCACGTTGAACAGTGTGGTCTTGCCCGCCCCGTTCGGCCCGATGAGCGCCGTGATGCCCCCGCGCTGCACTTCCAGGTGCTCGACCCGCACGGCGGCAAGACCGCCGAAGTTACGGGTCACCTGGTCCAGGACCAGCAGGGGATCGGGCTTGCGCACCCCCGGCTCGGGATCGATCGCGGAGAGCCGGCCCGGGTGGGACACGGCGGGGTCAGCGGCCACTGAGCAGCATCTCCTTCCGGCTGCCGAGGATGCCCTGTGGCCGGAACGCGACCAGCAGGATCAGGGCGATGCCGACCAGGGCGAAGCGCACCGCGCCGACCTCCGACGTGCTGATGAGGTCCGGCGAGATGTACTCGGCGTCGATGGCCTGGCGGAGCGCGCTGTCGAGGAAGCTGAGGACGAACCAGAACAGGATCGCGCCGACGACCGGCCCGAGGATCCGCCCGGCACCTCCGAGGACGAGCAGCGTGTACAGGAAGAACGTGACGCCCGGATCGTAGTTGTCCGGGTTCACGGACTGCACCTGGATCGCCTGCACCATGCCCGCGACCGCCCCGATGACGCCGCCGAGCACGAGGCTCTGCATCTTGTACGCGTAGACGTTCTTGCCGAGGCTGCGCGCGGCGACCTCGTCCTCACGGATCGACCGGATGACACGGCCCCATGGGCTGTGGATCAGCAGGGCGAGCAACAGTCCGACCACGAGCACCAGCGCCCATCCGACGATCATCACCCAGAGGTCGCGGGAGCTGAACCTGACCAGCCACGGGCCGTAGGTGCCGGGCTCTATCGGGTTGAGCGCGTAGAAGTCGTTCGCGAACCTCTGCAGCCCGAACACCCCACCGGTGACGGGCTCGGCCCAGCTGGACCGGTAGAACAGCCGTAGCGTCTCCCCCGCCGCGATCGTGGTGATCGCGAGGTAGTCGGCGCGCAGCCGCAGGGTGGGCAGGCCAAGCAGCAGGGCCAGCACGATCGCGCAGGCGATGCCGCCCAGGACACCGAGCCACATGGGGCCGTTGTACGTCGCCACCGTGATGGCGAGCCCGTAGCCGCCGACCAGCATGAATCCGACCTGGCCGAAGTTCAGCAGCCCCGTGTAACCGAAGTGCAGGTTCAGGCCCATCGCGGCGAGCGCGTAGATGGCCGCGATGGGGCCGATGCCGGAGCGCAGGGCGTCGGAGACGATGGCCGAGAAGTCCATGGCGCGCCCCCTCACCCGACACGTTCGGCCCGGCCGAGGATGCCCTGCGGCCGGACGAGGAGGACGAGGATCAGAACGAGCAGCGCCCAGGCGTACTGCAGGTCGACCGGGAACCACAGTGTGGACATCTGGGCGACGATGCCGATGACGAGGCTGCCGACCATCGCGCCGTAGGCGGAGCCGAGCCCTCCCAGGATGACCCCGGCGAACATGAGCAGCAGAAGCTTGAAGCCCATGTCCCAGGTGACGATCTCGACCAGGCCGAAGAAGACCCCGCCGAGTGCGGCCAGTCCGCCGGCGAGCATCCACACGAACAGCACCACCCGCTGCACGTCGATGCCCGACGCCTCCGCGAGGTCCCGGTTGGCGGAGACGGCTCGGACAGCCGTACCGATCCGGGTCTTCTGCAGGAGCGCGGCAATGCCGAGCAGCACCAGCACGGCGAGCAGGGTGACGGTGAGGTCCCGCGGGGTGATGCCGGCCGGCCCGAGGCCGATCGTGCTTTGGATGTCGTACTGCGCGTAGGAGCCGGGCCGGGTTCCGTACAGCACGAGCACGACATGCCGCAGCACCAGTGAGAGCCCGATGGTGACGATGAACATGTTGATCAGCCCGGTGCCCCGGGCCCGCAGCGGGCGCCAGATGCCACGGTCGACGGCTCCGCCCAGCAGGGCCCCGAAGACCACCGCGGCGATGGCGGCGGGGATCAGGTGCCAGCCCGGACCGGCCGCGGAGACGTTGAGGAAGAACGCGAAGGTGGCTCCGATCGTGACGAACTCGCCGTGCGCGAAATTGATCAAGTGGATGGTGCCGAAGATCAGCGAGAGTCCGACCGACGTGATCGCGATGATGACCCCGAACTGGATACCGTCGATCAGCGCCTGCAGAGCGCGTGCACCGAACGTGGGGCCGCGCGGAACTGCCTCACCCTGGGCCCGCGCGGAGATCGCGGGCACCATCACGAATACCAGGGCGAGGGCCGGTACGAGCATCCGCTGATAGCGCACGGCGGTTCCGGTATGTCACGAACGTCCCTTGTGACTCAGTGTAAGCGCAGGACAGAGTGGTGACTCGGGCAGGCTCAGCGGACGCCTTTGCCCAGTGCGGTCTCTCATCCGGCGGTCATCTCATCCGGCTGCCCACAGGCCCCGTACGTGCCCGAGATGCCGCGTCATCACCGCGCGTACCGCCTCCTCGTCGCGGGCGATGAGCGCGTCGAGGATCTCCAGGTGCTCCCGCGCGGAGTTCTCCAGGCGGCCCGCCTCAACGAGTGCGTGCAGGCCGTAAAGACGGGAGCGCTTGCGGAGGTCGCGCACCACCTCGACCAGATGCTCGTTGCCGGCGAGCGCGAGCAGGCCGAGGTGGAAGCGGGTGTCCGCCTCGACGTGCGCGATGAGGTCGCCCGCCACGGCGGCCGTGACGGTCTCCTCGGCGGCGGGGCGTAGTGCCTCCAGGGCGACGGGGTCGGCCGTGGTGGCAAGCCCGGCGGTCGTGGGGATCTCTATGAGCGAGCGGATGTGGGTGTACTCGTCGAGCTGTTTCTCGGAGACGGCGGTGACCCGGAAACCCTTGTTCGGCACGGTGTCGACCAGGCCCTCCTTGACGAGGTCGAGCATGGCCTCCCGTACCGGCGTCGCCGAGACACCGAAGCGGGCGGCGAGGGTCGGCGCGGAGTACACCTCGCCGGGGCGCAGCTCGCCCGCGATCAGCGCGGCGCGCAGGGCGTCGGCGACGCGCTCGCGGTAGTTGCGCTTCTGTCCCCCCAGGGTGGGCAAGGCGGGGGCGCTGGTGCGCTGGGCGGGCATCGGGTGTCTCCTTGCGGCTTACGACGTACAGGCGGGCGGCAGGATTCAGAGCACGAACCCGGCCGGGAACGGATCGGACGGATCGAGCAGGTACTGGGCGGTCCCGGTCACCCAGGCACGCCCGGTGAAGCTCGGCAGCACGGCCGGGATCCCGGCGACCTCGGTGGTCCCGAGGAGCCGCCCGGTGAACCGCGTCCCGATGAAGGACTCGTTCACGAACTCGGTGTGCAGCGGGAGTTCACCACGCGCGTGCAACTGCGCCATGCGCGCGCTGGTCCCCGTACCGCAGGGAGAGCGGTCGAACCAGCCGGGGTGGATCGCCATCGCGTGGCGCGAGTGCCGGGCGTCGGAGCCCGGGGCGACGACGTGCACATGGTGGCAGCCACGGATGGAGGGGTCCTCGGGGTGGACGGGCTCTGCTTCCGCATTGATGGCGTCCATCAGGGCGAGACCGGCGGCGAGGATGTCGTCCTTGCGGGCCCGGTCGAAGGGCAGCCCGAGCTGGTCGATCGGCAGGATCGCGTAGAAGTTCCCGCCGTACGCGAGGTCGTAGGTCACTGTCCGCCCGTCGGCGAGGGTGACCTTGCGGTCGAGGCCGACGGAGTACGACGGCACGTTCTGGAGGGTGACGGCCTTGGCGGCCCCGTCCTCCACAGCGACTTCGGCGACGACGAGTCCGGCCGGGGTGTCGAGCCGGATGGTGGTGACCGGCTCGACGACCTCCACCATGCCCGTCTCGACGAGCACGGTCGCCACCCCGATCGTGCCGTGCCCGCACATGGGCAGATAGCCGGAGACCTCGATGTAGACGACCCCGTAGTCGCAGTCGGGGCGGGTGGGCGGCTGAAGGACGGCGCCGCTCATCGCGGAGTGCCCGCGCGGCTCGTTCATCAGCAACTGCTTGATGTGGTCGCGGTGTTCACGGAAGTACAGGCGCCGCTCGTTCATGGTGGCGCCCGGGATGGTGCCGATGCCGCCGGTGATCACCCGGGTCGGCATGCCCTCGGTGTGCGAGTCGACGGCGTGCAGGACGAGTTTGCTGCGCATGAGTGTCGATCCTCCGTTACGCGAGTCCGGCGGCGAGGGCTTTCTCGGTGGCCGCGCGCACGGCGGCCTCCTGCTCCGGCAGGAGCGGGACGCGCGGCGGGCGTACGGGTCCGCCGTGCCGCCCGGCGATGTCCATGGACAGCTTGATGGCCTGCACGAACTCGACCTTCGAGTCCCAGCGCAGCAGCGGATGCAGCTGCCGGTAGAGCGGCAGCGCGGTGGTGAGGTCGCCCTCGACCGCGGCCTGGTAGAGCTCGACGGAGGCTTTGGGCAGCGCGTTCGGATAGCCGGCCACCCAGCCCTTGGCGCCCGCGATCGCCAGCTCGAGCAGCACGTCGTCGGCGCCGATCAACAGGTCGAGTTCCGGGGCGAGTTCGGCCAGCCGGTAGGCGCGCCGGACGTCGCCCGAGAACTCCTTGACCCCCTGGATGTGCCCCTCGCCGTGCAGCTTCGCGAGCAGTTCGGGTACGAGGTCCACCTTGGTGTCGATGGGGTTGTTGTACGCCACGATGGGCAGCCCCGCCCTCGCGACCTCGGCGTAGTGGGCAAGGACCGAGCGTTCGTCGGCACGGTAGGCGTTGGGCGGCAGCAGCATCACCGCACGGCAGCCGGCGTCGCGCGCCTGCTCGGCCCAGCGGCGGGACTCGGCGGACCCGTAGGCGGCGACCCCGGGCATCACGCGCTCTCCGCCGATCGCGGCCACGGCCGTCTCGACGACCTTGGCGCGCTCCTCCCCAGTGAGCACCTGGTACTCGCCGAGGGAGCCGTTCGGTACGACTCCGTCGCAGCCGTTCGCGACGAGCCAGGCGCAGTGCTCGGCGAACTTGTCGTAGTTCACGGAGAGATCGTCGTCGAGGGGCAGGGCTGTGGCGACGAGGACACCGCGCCAGGGGCGGTTCTCGGTGACGTCGGTGACGGTCATGAGCGGTCCCATCCGATCAGTAGAGGGGGACATTTCCGGTATGATGGCCTGGTCGTTCTGTGAGCCCTTGAAGGCACGAACCGGCCTGGCCGGGGAGACGGTTGTACGTGGTGTTGACCGGATCGACGTCGCCAGGACTTCCTGGCATGGGGCCTTGCCACCGGTCCCGCACTGCATGGCGGTCCGGCCGTCATGCGGTGGATGCGACCTGTGACCGTCCTGTCGTAGGGGGCAGTCGGGAGCGCGACGAGGTGTGAACGACCGGCTACACAAGCTCGGGTGTTCACGGCCGAGAAGGTGATTGGTGGTCTGTGTCCCCGGCCCGTGCCAGCACGCCGAGCGGTACGGGCCGGGCGAACGGCCGTCGCGAGGGCTGGAACTCGCACCCCGCGAGGCCTGCCACCGCCGGTCCGCACATCCGGCCCTGGCACCAGCCCATCCCGGCCCGGGTCAGCAGCTTCACGGTGCGTACGTCACCGGCGCCGAGCTCGCCCACCGCCTGCCGGATCGCGGAGGCGGGCACCTCCTCGCAGCGGCAGACGACGGTGTCGTCGGTGACCTGTTCGGTCCAGTGGGCGGGCGGGTCGTAGACGGTGTCGAGGAGGGCGAAGAACTCCCGCAGTCCGCTACGCACCTTGGCGGCAGCCTCGTACGAACACGTGTCGGGTGTAAGGGAGTTGAGCCGCGCCGCGATCGAGAGTCCGGCGATTCTCCCCTCGGCGAGCGACAGTACGGCGCCGCCGATCCCGGTGGTCTCCCCCGCCGCCCAGACGCCGGGCACATCGGTACGCTGCTCGTCGTCGACGGCGACGCCCGGCCCGTCGAGCCGGCAGCCGAGCGCCTCGGCGAGGTCGGTGTGCGGCAGCATGCCGTGCCCGACGGCGAGGGTGTCGCACGGAATGCGCCGCTCGCTGCCGGGCCGGACCCGCCCGTCGCCGTCGAGAGCGGCAACGGTCACGGCCTCGACCCGTTCCCTGCCGTGCGCGGCGACGACGGCGTGACGGACGTGGACCCTCACCCGCCGCCGCGCCAACTCGGCGGCGTACCGGGCGCCTTCGGCAAGCTTGGCGGGATGGGCGGCCAGCGCTCTCGCGTGCCGCACGAAGACCTTGGGATCCGCGGCCTCGACGAGCGCGGCAACCTCCGCCCCGGCCGCCGCGAGCCCGACCGCCACCGGCATCAGCAACGGCCCGGTCCCGGCCACCACGACCACCCGCCCCGGCAACACCAGCCCACCCTTGAGCATGGCCTGCGCCCCGCCCGCGGTGACCACTCCCGGAAGGGTCCACCCGGGGAACGGCAGAAGCTTCTCGTACCCCCCGGTGGCAAGCAGCACGGCATCGGCATGAACGGCGACGGGCTGCTCCTGCTCGGGGCCGAGGAGGGCGTGCACGGCAAATCCGTCCGACTGCCGCTCCACGAACCACACGTGGTGATCCGTCAAATGCGTGATGCGGCCCCTCGCGATGTGCGCCGCAAGGCCATCACGCAGCCGTTCCCAGGTACGCCACTGGTGGTGCAAGGCCTGGGGACGGCGGGCGCCGAGCGCTGCGGCGGGCTGACGGTAGAACTGACCGCCCGCCTCCGCCGCGGAGTCGATCAGGGTCACGCGTACACCACGCGCGGCAGCGGCAATCGCGGCCGCAAGCCCGGCAGGGCCCGCACCGACCACCGCGACGTGCGGCGTCCCCTCAGCCATGCTGCTGCCCATCGCGCCCCGTCCCTTCCTGCGTACGGATCACATCGCCGGCCTCCGCCCGAACCAGACAAGCGCGTTGGTTCGCCCGCCCGTTGACGGTCACCAGACAGTCGAAGCAGACCCCGATCCCGCAGAAGACACCGCGCGGTTCACCGCTCCCCCGCGTCGTACGCCACGACGTGATGCCCGCCGCCCAGAGCGCGGCGGCGATCGTCTGTCCCGGCAGGACGGCGATCGCACGGTCGTCGAAGGTGACGGTGAAGGCGGAACCGGGCCGTGCCCCCACCAGCTCCAGCGGAGATCTCGTACGTCTCACAGGCCCTCCTCGGGGAATCGATCAGGACGGAACGGGGTGAGGTCGAGATCCGGGCTCTTCTCGCTCAGCACCTGGGCGATCAAGCGCCCCGTACCCGTGGCGAGTCCGATCCCCGCCCCCTCGTGCCCGCACGCGTGGAAGAGCCCGGGCACCCGTGCGTCCGGCCCGATCGCGGGCAGATGGTCGGGCATGTACGGACGGAAGCCGAGGTAAGCGCGCATCGCCCGCACCCCCTCCAGGAACGGAAACAGCCGCGTGGCCCCCGCCGCCAGCGCCCGCGCGACCGGCAGCGAGAAGGCCCGGTCGAACCCGACCCGTTCCCGGCTGGCCCCGATCAGCACCGGCCCGGCAGCCGTCCCTTCCACGACCGGCGAGGTCTGCAACGCCGCCGAGTCACTGGCCACATCGGCCACATAGTCAGCGGCGTACACCTTGTGCCGCACGGTACGAGGCGCCAACGGTTCGGTGACAAGAACGAACCCGCGCCGAGGCAACACAGGCAGGGACGCACCGGCAAGCGCGGCCACCTCCTCGCCCCAGGTCCCCGCAGCGTTCACGACGGCCGGAGCATGAATCTCCCCCTCAGAGGTACGCACTCCCCGCACCGCCCCCGCCCCCGTACGCAGCACCTCCGTGACCGCCCACCCCGTCCGCAACGAGGCCCCGGCAGCCCGAGCGAGCCGTACGACATGGGCAGCGGCGAGGGTAGGCATGACCTGGGCGTCCTGCGGATACAGCACCCCACCCGCGAGCCCTCCCGCCAACTGCGGCTCCAGGTCCGGGAGTTGGTCGGCATCGACCGCCACAGCCTCAACTCCGGCCGCCCGCTGCCCGCCGGCAAACCCCTCCAGCCCCGCAAGCCCCTCCCCCGAGGAGGCAACAACGAGCCCACCCTTGAGGTCGTACTCAACAGCCGCACCAATACCGGGCTCCCCGGCGAGCTCACCCCACAACCGCCCGGACAACAGAGCAAGTTCAAGCTCAGGCCCAGGCTCCTTGTCGGACACGAGCAGATTCCCCTCACCCGCCCCGGTAGTCCCCCCGGCCACAGCCCCACGGTCCACGAGAACGACATCGAGCCCCGCCCGAGCCGCATACAGGGCACAGGCGGCCCCCACCATCCCGGCCCCAACGACAACAACATCGCAGGTCAACACCACACTCACCCCAGTACCATGTCACATGTCACAAGCGACGCCAAGGGTGCGCCCGTTTAAGGGCGCGGGGAACTGCGCCACCAGCCCGGCCTCGGGAACGTCGGTACAGCCGTTGCCGCTTAGAACGATCATGGCCCGATCGGTGCGAGGTGCTGACGCGGTTCTCGTACTCGCGGCGGGCCTTGCGCTGGGCCGGGACTGCCGGGACGTCCTTGGCTGCCGTCGAGCGACTGGCAGCGGGCGAGGAGCGTGCGGTGCACGGAAGGGACGGCGCTGACGCGGTCCGGAGGGGTTCTCCGGCGCCGGACCAACTGCGTGAAGAAGCAGTGGGCCGTCCCGTCGGCGTACTGCTTCACGAACCTCGGCAGCCGTCCTTGGCCGGGAGGGTTGGGGCTCTCGGGTCAGGGGCGGGTGAGGCCGCAGCGGAGCGCGCACCGACTGCGGGAGCGAGCAGGATGGCCGCAGTGGTGAAGGCGAGGACGACGATCATGGCGAGGCGCAGGCCGTAGTGATCGCCGAGGAAGCCGAGACTGGGCGGGCCGACGAGGAACGCGACGTAGCCGATCATCGCCACGAGGCTGACACGTGCGGCCGGGTCGGGTCCGGAATCGCCGGCCGCCGAGAGGGTGAGCGGGAAACCGAGCGAGGCTCCCAGGCCCCACAGGAGAACGGCGGCGCCGGCCAGGACGGGGGAGTCGGCGAAGACGACAAGGGCGATGCCGAGGCTGGCGCAGATGGCGCTGCCCCGGACAACGTGGGAGCGGCCGAGGCGGTTGATGAGGGATCCGCCGGCGAAGCGGCCGATGGTCATGGCCGCGGCGAAGCCCGTGTAGACGGCTGACCCCATGGCGGGATCCATGCCGTGGCCGTCGACCATGAGCAGGGGCAGCCAGTCGTTGGCGGAGCCCTCGGCCAGCGCCATTGCCAGGATGACGCCTCCGATCAGCAGCAGCCTCCGGTCTTTCCAGACCTTCACGTGCGCCGTCGAGGTGCCGGCTTCGGGCTGCACATCGTCGTTCCGGCGTATCCCCACTGCCTTGGGGATGGCACGGAAGGCATGGGCAAGCATGGCTGCCGTGACAAGGGCCATGGCGGCCAGGTGCCACTGAACCGGGATGGAGGCAGCGGTACACAGGATGCCGAGCGCGGCTCCCACGACGGTGCCCAGGCTGAAGAAGCCATGCAGGGTGGGCAGTACCGTCCGTCCGGTGATCTGCTCGACATCGGCGCCATCGATGTTGATCGCAACCTCTCCCCCGCCCATGCCGGCACCGAAGAGGAAGAGACCGGCTGTGGCTACGGGGGCGGAGGAGAGCAGCGTCCCGCTACCGATGACCGTCATGCTGAGGATGATCAGCACTGTGGCGGCGCCCATGACGGGCCGGGTGCCGAACCTGGCCACCAGCGTGCCGGAACTGAGAATGCCGATCATGGAGCCGACAGACAGCCCGAACAGGACGATCCCCATCTGCGCGGTCGAGACGCCGAGTTGGTCTCGGATGTCGGGCGTTCGGGTCACCCATGAGGAAATCGACAGACCGGGTATGAGGAAGAAGAGGAACAGCGCCGCTCGACGGCGACGCGTGGCCAGATCCATGAGAAACCGTGCTCTTTCCACGCGAACGTATTCAATACCAGCGGGTGGATGATCGTGCTGAGCCCTCCTGCCGGCCCGGGGGCTCAGCCACGCCGGCGGCAACGCCCTGTTCCAGGCAAGCGACACTGCCATAGCAGCCGGACGCTGGAAATCCAGAGTTTCGGCAAAGCCCAGCGCGCCCAGCGGCCGAGCATTTCGGCCGGCTCGCCATCCCTCCCTAGAAGGTGTGTTCAGGCGCCGGGAACGCCCCCGCACTCACCTCGGCCGCGAAGTCCCGGGCCGCGTCGCGCAGTACATACTGCACGTCGGCATACTGCTTCACGAACCGCGGCAGACGCCGGGTCCGCAGCCCAGCCATGTCCTGTCGCGGTCGACGTCGTCCAGGAAGAAGAACCGCTTGCCTGGGGGCTGGGGCGCAGCCCCAGTTCGGGAAGGGGGCGGGTCCGGGGAAAGAAAACCCCACCCCCACCCACCCGCACCCTCAACCCCGCCCCGCCACCACCCACTTGGACGGCAACTCAATCCGCGTACCGTCGCCCTGGTACTCCGTGGTGACCAGGGGCAGCTCACCACTGGCAAAGATGGTGAGCCCGGCGGACCGCAGATACTCCATCACCGCGTCATCGGCCACCTCGCCGGGCGCGATGCCATGCCGAAAGACAGGCGCAAGCTTGGCCGGCGGCCCCTCCGGCCGCTGGGCGAGCCCACGCAGTACAACCCCGGCGGCCTCGGCGAGTTCGACGAGGAAGGCACGCCCCCGCTCCCCCACCAATGCGGCAACGCCATCGACGAGCGGCTGCCGATCGTCGAGCTCACACTGGTGAAGCACACCCCGCATATAGACGTTGGCGTCGCCGAGTTCGGCATGCAGTGTCTCCGCCTCGTTCTTCTCGGCGGCGTCTATGAGGCGGTACGAGGCCTGCCCCGCCCGGTCCGCGTGCCGGGCGTGCTCAAGGGCAGCGGCGGACAAATCGGCGCCGACAACGTGGGGATACCGATCGGCGAGGAACCGCGTCTGGGTCCCGTTACCGCACCCGAGGTCCACGAAGGGCAGCCCCGGAGCGGCCAAGTGCGGTTCGAACAGCGGGAGATGGACCCCGACGGTGAGGGCGGGCTCCGCGTCCCAGAAGACGGCCCCCTGTTCGTCAGGAGCCTCTCGCCAGAAGCCCTCCCACGCGTCCCTGTACCGAGTAGTCACGCTCATGCCCGCTCCCCAGGATGCGACAGCGCCCGCCAAAACGGGCGGGCCAGATCGGTGTACCGCGCCCGGAGTGAGGCGACAAGCGCACGGCACACACCTTTCGTACCTTTCACGACTCATTCGACGCACGTACGCCGCCGCGCGCCCCCGCGGCTAACGACGAGGCAGCGTCATCTCGAACCACACGGTCTTGCCGGAAGCCGTGCGGCTGGCGCCCCACTCCCGGGCCAGCCTGCTGACCACACGCACGCCGCGGCCGAACTCGTCATGTGGCCCCGCACTGAGCATCGTCGGCAACGTGGGATCGTCGTCATCCACCTCGCACAGCAACGTGTCCCCACGAACAACCCGCAGCTCGATCCGCCGGCTACGGGCATGCCGTACGGCATTGGTGACGAGCTCGCCGACCATCAACTCAGCTTGATCAGCAAGCGAGTTGAGCCCCCACTCATGGAGCTGTTCACGAACCACGTCCCGCGCACGACTCACCTCGATCGGCTCAGCCGCGAGCCCCCATGTAGCGACATCCTCAGGCTCGATGCCTCCCAGCCGAGCCATCAGCAACGCCACATCGTCCTTACGCCCGCCGCGCCCCGCTTTCGAAAACGTCTCGGCAAGGGAACCGGATGATGGTGTCGCAGGCGTCGTCCATGGACGCCGCCGGATGCGCGGCGGACTCGCACAGCGTGGCGAGCCCGACGCCGATGTCCTCACCGCGCACCTCCACCAGTCCGTCCGTGCACATCACAAGCCGGTCGCCGGGCGCCACCCGCACCCGTACGGTCTCGAAGGGCACTCCGCCGACCCCTATGGGCGCCCCCGTCGGCAGGTCGAGCAGTTCGCTGCGGCCGTCCTCGGCACGGACCAACACCGGCGGAACATGGCCCGCGTTGGCGATCTGGAGCTCGTCGGCGATCGGGTCGTACACCGTGTACAGACAGGTCGCGAGATAGTGCTCACCGAGCCGCTGCGCCAAGTCGTCGAGGTTTCGCAGAAGTTGGGCGGGCGGCAGGTCGAGGCCCGCCATGGTCTGTACGGCGGTGCGCAACTGGCCCATCATCGCGGCCGAGTTGAGCCCGTGCCCCATCACATCGCCGACGACGAGCGCGGTCCGTGAGCCGGGCAGCTTCACCGAGTCGAACCAGTCGCCGCCGACCCGCCCCAGCAACGTACCCGGCAGATAGCGGGTGGCGATGTCGCAGCCCGACATACGGGGCGCGATGTGCGGCAGCATGCTGTCCTGGAGGGTCTCGGCGACGCTCTCCTGGTACGTGTACATGCGGGCGTTGTCGAGCACGAGCGCGGCGCGGGCGGCGAGTTCGGCACCCGTCACCCGGTCCATGTCGTTGAACTCGACGCGCTCCGGGTGGCGCAGCAGGATCATGAACCCGAGGACCACGTTTCGGGCCTTGAGCGGGACGACCAGCATGGAGCGGCCGGTGATGAGGGGCCGGATGTCGCGCTTCTCGAACTGCGCGGCGATCATGTGGCCCATCTGCTCGCTGATGCGCGGCACGAGAACGGGTTCGCCGGTGGTCATGCATTGGAAGAACGGCGTGTGCGCCGGGAACGGCATGGCTTCGCCGACCGGTACGACATCGTCCCAGCGGCCCGGCTCGTCGGTGTGCTCCACGGCGACGCGGTGCCACATGGTGGTCGTGTCGGGCACACCGTCGGGGAAGCCCTCACCGGCGACGACCTGTTCGCGCAGGTACGTCCCGGCGACGTCGGTGAACCGCGGCACCACGGCCTTGCTGACCTCGATGATGGTGCGGGACAGGTCGAGCGAGGTGCCGATGCGCCCGCTGACCTCGTTCAGGAACTCCAGACGTTCACGCACCGCGGCGTACTCGAGGTCCTCCACGTCATTCTCGTGGTCCGCGGGCAGGGGCTCACCGGACGCCGCCGCCCGGGCCGCACGCTCCTGGCGTGCCTTCCGCTCGATGCGCCGCGGCACACCCCAGTCGGGAGTGACGGGCACCCGTTCGTTCTGGCTGAACTCCAGGACGGGATAGCCCAGTTCGAGAACCTGCCCGACGATGCGGGCGCTCTCGCCGACACTCATGCTGGGCAGGATCTCGGGCAGCCGGCGGGCGAGGTCCTCGGCGCCGGGGAAGTCGGTGTGCAGCGCGAAGCCGGGCGCGATGCGCTCGACGGGCTCGCTCGCCCCTGTGTCATCGGCGGCGTCGTCGCGGCGCGTCCCGTCCGCGTCGGCGGCCAGCACGAGCAGCCGTTCCCGGCCGGGGCCCACCAGGGGATACGCCCACCACAGGACGTCGACCCGTTCGGAGCCCGGCACCGAGAGCCGGGCGCGGCCCGCCGCCGGGTAGGACAGCCGCCCGTCGAGGGACGATTCGAGGTCGGGGCCGAGTCCGTCGTACGCGGCATACGCTCCGTACGGCGTGATCTCGTCGTCCTCGGTCAGGGCGCCGGACACGGGGAGCAGATCGGCGGCGGGGCGGCCCACCGCTTCATCCTTGGGGGTCCCGAACAGGCGCCGGGCGCCCCGGCTCCAGTGGGAGACCAGCCCCTCGCGGTCGACGACGACCACGGCCAGCGGAATGCGGCCGACCGCGACAGTCTCCACCACAGCGCCGTTCCCGGCTCCGCCGCCTGAAGCCGCGCCCCCATCGGTGCCACGGTCCATGGCCAAGGCCCCTTCTCCCCACGGTCCCGCAAGATCTGTGCCGCACCCACCACGGTACGGGTGCGTACGGTTGCCATGTGTGGCAACCCGGGAATTGCTCCGGCGTACGCGACGGAGCGCCGCCGGCGGAAACATCGGGAACGCCGCGACAGAGCGCGTCAGTGCAGGGCGCGTTCAACGCGCCCTGCACAGGGACCTCTTGGGATTCTTTGGGCTACTTCTCGACCTCGGCGGCGAGCTTCGCCAGCACCGTGTCGTAGATCCGGCCGAGGCCCTTGGGCGCGAAGGTCTTCTCGAAGAAGCCGCCGATGCCGCCGGCGCCGTTCCACACGGTGGTCACGACAACGCGGGCCGCGCCTTCGCCGGCCGGGGTGACCCGCCAGGTGGTGACCATCGAGGAGTTGCGGTCCTTCTCGACGAGTTCGCCGTCGGTGGGCTCGCTCACCTCGAGCAGGCAGTCACGGATGCGCTTGCTGGTGGCCTGGAGCTTCCAGTGCACGAGGGTGCCTTCGCCGTCACCGCCCTCGCGGACCTCGTACTCGCTGAAGTGCTCGGACAGGATCTTCCCGCGCGTGCCGCTGTAGTCGGCCAGGGCGTCGAAAACGTCGTCCGGCTGAGCCGCTACGACTCGCTCCGTGGTGGCCTCGACCTGCGCCATTGGTTCCTCCAGCACTTGGAAACTCGGGGGTGGCACGGTCAGCCAACCACCAGGCGGCCGAGCCGCCCAAATCGGGGTCCCCCAAGGGGCGCAGAAAGGGCGGCGGAACCGGCGCGGTGTGCGGCCTCCGATCAGGGGCGGCGGCCCGCGAGGACGCAGAACTCGTTCCCCTCCGGGTCGGCAAGTGTCACCCAGCTCTCATCGCCGGTTTGGCCGACGTCGGCGTGTCGGGCCCCCAGGTCGAGCAGGCGACGGACCTCTTCTTCCTGCTCCCTGTCGGTCGGGTTGACGTCGATGTGGAGCCTGTTCTTGACGGTCTTGCCCTCGGGCACCTGCGCGAATGTCAACGCCGGTGGCACCGGGCCAAGGCGGTCTTTGCCTTCGGGCACGGCAGGGGAGCCGATGATGACGATTCCGTCGTCTTCGTCCTGCACCTCGTAGTCAAGGACCGAGCACCAGAACCTGGCGAGACCGCGGGGATCGGCACAGTCGATCGCAAGCTCGGTGAACTTACTGGCCATGTCAGGACCTCCCAGTCGAGTAGCGGGTCCGCCGACACCTGCTGTGACGGCTTCTGCTGTCTGCTCAACCCGCCATCCTTCCCGACCCTTCACCTCAACTCCCTGCTCAACGCCCTGCCGAAAAGTTTGACTCACTCCACACACAATCAAGGGAACAAGTGTTCTATTCTGTGCTCAGTGCTACCGAGGAGGCCTCATGCGCTGGGAGAACCTCACAGTGGAGTCCGGCGGCAATCCGCCGGAGAACCCCGCGCTGTTCGGCGCGGACGCGGTGACCACCCGCACCTTCGACACGCCGGAGTTCCGCGGGATCACCTTCCACGAGATCCGGGCCCGCTCGATCGTGAACCGGGTGCCGGGAGCCTCACGCATGCCCTTCGAGTGGACGGTCAACCCGTACCGCGGCTGCTCACACGCGTGTGTCTACTGTTTCGCCCGCAAGACCCACAGCTATCTGGACCTCGACACGGGCCTCGGCTTCGACAGCCAGATCGTGGTGAAGGTGAACGCACCGGAGCTGCTGCGCCGTCAGCTGGGCTCGCGTCGCTGGCAGGGGGAGCACATCGCGATGGGCACGAACGTCGACTGCTACCAACGCGCCGAGGGCCGCTACCAGTTGATGCCCGGCATCATCGCCGCCCTGCGCGACCACGCGAACCCCTTCTCGATCCTGACGAAGGGCACCCTGATCCTGCGCGACCTCGACCTCCTGAAGCAGGCCGCCGCCGTCACCGAGGTCGGGATATCCGTCTCCGTGGGCTTCACCGATCACGAGCTGTGGCGGACCGTCGAACCGGGCACACCCGCCCCGGAACGGCGCCTGGACGTCGTGCGGACGCTCAACGAGAACGGCATCGGCTGTGGCGTACTGATGGCCCCGGTGATCCCCTTCCTGAGCGACCACCCCTCCCAACTGCGCGCCACCGTAGGGGCGATCGCGGCTTCCGGAGCGACCTCGGTGACCCCGCTCGTGCTGCATCTGCGGCCGGGAGCGCGCGAGTGGTTCATGAGCTGGCTCGAGCACCATCACCCGCATCTGGTACGCCGTTACGAGCGTCTGTACGCGGAAGGCGCGTACGCCCCGAAGTGGTACCAGCGCCGGATCACCCGTCAGGTGCACGAACTGGCCCAGGAGTACGGCATCGGTCCCACACGCGCGGGGATGCCTCGCCGGAGGCCCCAGCCGGAGCCGGAGCCGGAGCCGGTCGTACCGGGGCCCACTCAACTCACTCTGCTCTGACGAACGTTTCCCTGCTCCGACCAGCGCCTTTGCCCGGCATCCGGCGGCATCGCGCTGCCCAATAGTGTCAACTCTTCGCAGAACCTGTCCTTCCTGAGGGTCATTTCCGGGACGATGCGGGGCGGGCCGTGATGTGCACGGTTCAAATTCCTCCGTCCTGGGAGGCCTTGATGAAGAAAAGAGCAACCGCTCTGTGCGGTGCCGCCGCCGTGCTGGCCGGGTTGGTGACCGCGGTTCCGGCCGACGCGAACGCGGGCGCCGCGACCGCACCGCACTCCAACCAGTCCGCCCCCGCGGCAAAGCTCACCTGGAAGAAGTGCGGCACCGAGGACTACCCGACGCTCCAGTGCGCGTCCCTCAAAGTGCCGCTCGACCACTCGAACCCGTACAGCGAACGCATCACGCTCGCGCTGTCGCGGATCCCCCACACCTCGAAGACGTACCAGGGGCCACTTCTCGTCAACCCGGGCGGTCCCGGCGGCAGCGGTCTCACGCTCGCCGGGTTCGTCGCGTCCTCGCTGCCGAAGGAGGTGGCGGCGCAGTACGACGTCGTCGGCTTCGACCCGCGCGGCGTCGGCGCCAGCAAGCCCGCGCTGGACTGCCGGCCCGGTCACTTCGCGCCGGTACGCCCCGACTCCGTGCCGAGCACCCCTGCCCTGGAGAAGGCCAACCTCGCCCGGGTACAGGCCTTCGCCGAGGAGTGCGGCAAGAAATACGCGGACGTGCTGCCGTACATCGACACGGTGAGCGCGGTCCGTGACATGGACGCCATCCGGCACGCACTCGGCGCCAAGAAGATCAACTACTTCGGCTACTCGTACGGCACCTACCTGGGCGCCGTGTACGCGAAGCTCTACCCGGAGCGCGTGCGGCGCCTGGTGCTCGACTCCATCGTCGACCCCACCGGTGTCTGGTACGACGACAACATCGATCAGGACTACGCCTTCGACAGCCGCCACAAGGCCTTCATGGCATGGGTCGCCAAGTACAACGCGACCTACAAGCTCGGCACCGATCCGGCGAAGATCGAGGCCAAGTGGTACGCGATGCGGGCGGCGCTGGCGAAGAAGCCCGCGGACGGCACGGTGGGCGCGTCCGAACTGGAGGACACGTTCCTCCCCGGCGGCTACTACAACGGCTACTGGCCTTACCTCGCCGAGGCGTTCGCGGCCTACGTGAACGACAAGAACGACGACCCGCTGGTCGAGGCGTACCAGAACTTCGCCGCCGTCGACGCGGCGGGCGACAACGGCTACAGCGTCTACACCGCTGTGGAGTGCCGTGACGCGTCCTGGCCGCGGGACTGGAACCAGTGGCGCCACGACAACTGGAAGGTGCACGAGAAGGCACCGTTCATGACCTGGAGCAACGCCTGGTACAACGCGCCGTGCGCGTTCTGGCCGACGGATTCGCTCGACCCGGTCGACGTCGCCAACGACTCGCTGCCGCCGGCGCTGCTGTTCCAGGCGACCGACGACGCGGCCACCCCGTACGAGGGCGGTGTCACGGTCCATCACCTGCTGCGCGGCTCCAGCCTGGTCGTCGAGCAGGGCGGCGGAAACCACGGCATCACGCTGTCCGGGAACACCTGCCTGGACCAGCACCTGGCAACGTACCTGTCCACCGGCAAGGTTCCGCGCAGCGACGGCGAGGCCGACGCGGTGTGCGAGACACTGCCGGATCCCGAGCCGCTGACCGCACAGGAGGCCTCGGCTTCGCGCGGCGCGACACTGCACGGCATGCTCGGATTCCGAGGCTGAGCCTCGGTATGTGATCAGTGAGCAGCGGCTGCCCGTCGGGGGCATTGTCAGTGCCATGGTCCACGATGGACCCATGACCGAACTGACCCGCATTCCCGCCCCCGACGGGGTCGCCCCCGCCACCGGATACACCCATGTCGTCCTGGGCACCGGCCGCTTCGTGGCGATCTCGGGCCAACTGGCACTGGACGAGAACGGCAAGCTGGTCGGCGAGAACGACCCCGCGGCCCAGGCCCGCCAGACCTTCGAGAACCTCCGCCGCTGCCTGGCCGCCGCCGGGGCAACGTTCGACGACGTGATCAAACTGACCTACTACGTCACGGACATGGCCCACATCCCGGCCGTCCGCGCGGCCCGCGACGCCTGCATATCCCCCGACCGCCTGCCGGCGTCCACGGCCGTGCAGGTCGCCGGCCTGGTACGCCCGGAGTTCCTGATGGAGATCGAGGCGTACGCGATACTGCCCGAGTGATCCACATCCGTGAAATGACCCTCGCCGACTGCGAGCGCGTGGCCGAGATCCGGATACGCGGCTGGCAGAGCGCCTACGCGGGCCTGATACCCCAGTCCTACCTCGACGGGCTCGACCTTACGGCCGAGGTGTCGCGCCGCCGGGCCCACTTCGAGCAGGCCGGCGAGGGCGTGGTGAACCTGGTCGCGGTGGGGGCACCTCCCAGGCCCTTAAGGCACTGGGGGAGGAACGGCGAGGTGGTCGGCTGGGCGTGTCACGGTCCCTACCGAGACGGTGAACTCCCCACGAAGGATGCCGAGTTGTACGCGATCTATGTGCACCCCGACCGGCTCTCCCAGGGCGTGGGCCACGCCCTGCTACGGGAGTCCAAGGCCCGCTGCACCGACGCAGGCCACGACCGGATGCTGCTGTGGGTACTCAAGGAGAACGCTCGCGCCCGCCGCTTCTACGAACGGGCCGGCTTCACTCCGGACGGCACGGAGGAGCCGTGGGAGGTGGCCGGCGTCTCGGTACCCGAGGTGCGTTACTCCGGGCCACTGGCCGTAGCCCCGTAAGGGGCGCGGGACTGTATCAATCTGCGGCTCCGCCGCGCGGGCGCGACCAGCCACGACGCACCCGCAGTTCACATACTCCGCCCTGCCGGGGCCTGGGGCGGGGCCCCAAGGGATAGGAACGGGTAGGGGCGGCGGGGGCGAAAACCCCACCCGGCACTAGCGAGGAGATCGCTGAACCGGCAACCGCTTGAGCGCACCGGCCGCCGCCTGCGCCAGCGAAGGATGCGCAAGCGCCTCGTTCAAGATGGCACGCGCGCGCTCGTCCCCCAGCGCACCCAGCCCCTCCACACAAGCAAGCGCAACCCTGCGATACGGATCATGCGGCCGAAACCGCCGCGCCAGCGTAGTAATCAGCGCAGGCACAGCCTCAGGAGCCCGCAGCTCCACCAACAACCGCACCGGATGAAGCGCATAAGCAACCCGCAGCTCATTGGTGGCAAGCGCAGCCGCCGCCCGGGCGGTACGCGGATCCCCAAGCCGCGCCAACGCATACGCAGCAGAAGCACACCGCTGCGGATCCCGATGATTGAGCAGCAGAACAAGCGTCTCAAAGGCCCGCCGATCCCCTACAAGCCCAAGCCGGAACGCCGCCAACTCCCGCGCCCACAGCGGCTGCTGGGGCGCGGTGAGCACATCGGCCAGCTCATCGAGATCACCGGTGGAAACCAGACGTTCGTACGCGAATGCCTCCCCAGCACCCGCCTCAAACCGTAAGCGCCCAGTGAGCGACCGAAACTCTTCGTCCATGGCGCGAGCTTATCCGCGACGTACGTCACATAACCTCGACTCTTCCGCACACTGGCGCGCTCGTTACCCGCGAGTTAAGCTCAATCGAGCGAGTTACCCACTCGCATACCTGCTTACGGCGGCCTGGTGACGCAGCCGCCGTGAGTGTCGGTCGGTTCGGTACTTCGAGTACCTCAGTACGACTCGGCTCCGGGACAGGGCCGGTCGGTCTTCACCGCCTCGCGGGCCTGCGTGTCCGGCCCGCGGACGGCACCGGGCGTGTGCGCTTCGCAGCCCGGCTCCACACCCGCACAACTCCCGCACTGTGTGCGCCGGTCGGCGTATCCAGATGCGTCCCTCAGTCGTCACTCATCCCTGGAGTCCCGTGATGGCCACTCCCCTGTCCGACACCCCTCTGCCCCATCTCAAGATCGTCGCCGTGGTCGGCCTCGGCACGATGGGCACCGGCATCGCGGAGGTTCTCGCCCGGGCCGGCCGCGAGGTCATCGGCATCGACATCAGCGAGTCCGCCGCCGCCCGGGCCCAGACCGCGCTCGAGGCCGCGACCGCCCGTGCCGTTCGGCGCGAGCGGCTCACCGAGCAGGAGCGCGAGGAGCTCCTCGGACGCTTCCGCACCTCCACCGATCTGCGCGCGGCGGCCGACGCCGACCTGGTGATCGAAGTGGCCCCGGAGTCGTACGAGATCAAGCGGCAGATCTTCCGCGAGCTCGACGGCATCGTGCGCCCGGAGACAGTTCTGGCGACCGGCACCAACGCCCTCTCGGTCACCCGGCTCGCCGCCGACTCGGCCCGTCCCGAGCGTGTTCTCGGGCTGCACTTCTTCAACCCGGCGCCCGCGATGAAGCTGGTCGAGGTCGTCTCGTCCGTACTGACCGCGCCCGGCGCCGTCACCGCCGTCACGGATCTCGCCCTCGAACTCGGCAAGGAGCCCGTCGCCGTCGGCGACCGCCCCGGCTTCGTCGCCGACGGTCTGCTGTTCGGCTACCTCAACCAGGCGGCCGCGATGTACGAGGCGAAGTACGCGAGCCGCGAGGACATCGACGCCGCGATGAGGCTGGGCTGCGGACTGCCCATGGGCCCGCTCGAACTGCTCGACCTCATCGGCGTCGATACCGCGCGTACGGTCCTGGAGGCCATGTACGCCGCCTCGCACGACCGGCTGCACGCGCCGGCGCCGATCCTCAGGCAGCTCAGCGAGGCGGGCCTGACCGGCCGCAAGTCGGGCCGCGGCTTCTACACCTACGACGCTCCGGGCAGCGGGACCGTCGTGCGCGACGCGCTGACGCCGCTCTCCTCGGGCCCCGAAACCCCTGGGCGCCCCGTCCGCTCGGTCGGTGTCGCGGGCTCCGGCACCATGGCGTCCGGCATAGCCGAGGTCTTCGCGAAGGCCGGGTACGACGTCGTGCTCGCCGCGCGCAGCGAGGAGAAGGCGCAGTCCGCCAAGGCCCGTATCGGCAAGTCGCTTTCGCGCTCTGTCGACAAGGGGCGGATGACCGCCGAGGCCGCCGCCGAGACTCTGGAGCGGATCACTCCGGCGGGTTCGTACGACGCCTTCGCCGAGGTCGATCTGGCGCTGGAGGCCGTCGCCGAGGACCTGGAGATCAAGCAGCAGCTGTTCGCGGTGTTCGACAAGGTCTGCAAGCCGGGCGCGATCCTGGCCACCACGACCTCCTCGCTGCCCGTGGTCGCCTGCGCCCGCGCCACCTCGCGCCCGCAGGACGTGATCGGCATGCACTTCTTCAACCCGGCCCCGGCGATGAAGCTGGTGGAGGTCGTCCGCACCGTTCTCACCGCGGACGATGTGCACGCCACGGTCCGCGAGCTGTGCACGAAGATCAAGAAGCACCCGGTGGACTGCGGCGACCGCGCGGGCTTCATCGTGAACGCGCTGCTGTTCCCGTATCTGAACAACGCGATCAAGATGGTCCAGGAGCACTACGCCTCGCTCGACGACATCGACGCCGCGATGAAGCTCGGCGGCGGCTACCCGATGGGCCCCTTCGAGCTCCTCGACGTGGTCGGTCTCGATGTCTCGCTGGCCATCGAGAAGGTCCTGCACCGCGAGTTCCGCGACCCGGGCCTTGCCCCGGCGCCGCTTCTCGAGCACCTGGTGGCCGCGGGCTGCCTCGGCCGTAAGACCGGCCGCGGCTTCCGCGAATATGCACGGCGCTGAGCGACGGCCCGGCGACTGGTTCACGGACCGCGCGGACTGGGGCGGACTGCTCGACCCGGCCGGTGCCTCTCCCCCTGCACAGGACGGGGGGAGAGGGGATCTTGAGCGCCCCGCTCCACGAATGCAGTACGTTCGGGGCATGTCCCAGCCGGTCAAGTCCTCCCGTACACCAGCCACGCCCGACGCTCCGGAGAGTGCCGCGGGCAGCCGCGCCGCCGCCCAACGGCTCAAGATGCGCCGCGAGCTGGCGGCCGCGGCCATGGAATTGTTCGCGACCAAGGGCTACGAGGCGACGACCGTCGACGAGATCGCCGCGGCGGCCGGGGTCGCCCGGCGCACCTTCTTCCGGCACTTCCGCTCCAAGGAAGAGGCGATCTTTCCCGATCACGACGACACCCTGATCCGGGCAGAGGCGGTACTGAATGCCGCGCCGGCGCACGAGCATCCGCTCGACACCGTGTGCCGCGGCATCAAGGAAGTCATGAAGATGTACGCGGCCCAGCCGGAGATCTCGGTGTCGCGGTACAAGCTCACGCGTGAGGTGCCGACGCTGCGGGAGGCGGAGATCGCGTCCGTGGCGCGGTACGAGCGGCTGTTCACGCGCTATCTGCTGGGGCACTTCGACGAGCACGCACACGACGACGACGCGAACGACGATCCGCTCCTCGCGGAGGTCGCCGCCTCGGCCGTGGTCACGGCGCACAACCATGTGCTGCGGCGGTGGCTGCGAGCCGGCGGGCAGGGCGACGTGGAGGCGCAGCTGGACCACGCGTTCGCCATAGTCCAGAAGACCTTCGGTACGGGCATCGGGGTGGGGCGTGAGACCGCGCCTCGCTCAGCGGCGGCCTCGGTCGCCTCGCAGGGCGAGGTGCTGGTGACGGTGGCCAGGACGGACGCACCGCTCAACGAGGTCATGAAGACGATCGAGCAGGCGCTGCGAGAACGGTCGTAGAAGGGCCGTACAGCGGGCGTAGGGACTTCGGCCGCGGCACCGCGACCCCCGCCGTTCACCCGCCGTTCACCATCCACCGGACTGTTCAGGGCGGTTCTGGAGCGAGTACTGATCGATCATCGCTCATCTGTTACGGGCGAATGACAGATGAGAGAAAATTCTGGCACTCCGTGCCTTGCGACGTGACACGCGGTGCCATACGTTGGAGTAGTCCGGGCGGCCGGCGTGCAGAGCACCTTCGTACGCCGGCTGTCCCCGCAAGCTTTATGGCCTGCGCGCCCGGACGCCTGCGTCACAGGCAACCTTCCGCGCCACAAAGCGCTGCCAGCTCCACCTTGGCCGAACCGACGGCACGCCTCACATCAGCAGCAACCACCCCGACGTAACCCTCAAGCGCTCCCCGAGCGCTCGCTTCGCCGGAGGCAACACCGTGAAGGAAATCCTGGACGCGATTCAGTCGCCGGAGTCCACCTCCGCCGACTTCGCCGCACTGCCGCTGCCCGACTCGTACCGCGCGATCACCGTGCACAAGGACGAGACGGAGATGTTCGCGGACCTCACCACCCGCGACAAGGACCCCCGCAAGTCGCTGCACCTGGACGAGGTGCCGGTGCCCGAGCTCGGTCCCGGCGAGGCCTTGGTGGCCGTGATGGCCTCCTCGGTCAACTACAACTCGGTGTGGACCTCGATCTTCGAGCCGCTGGCCACCTTCGGCTTCCTGGAGCGGTACGGCAAGCTCTCGGAGCTCACCAAGCGCCATGACCTGCCGTACCACATCATCGGGTCCGACCTCGCGGGTGTCGTCCTGCGCACCGGTCCCGGCGTGAACGCCTGGCGGCCCGGTGACGAGGTCGTCGCGCACTGCCTGTCGGTCGAGCTGGAATCGTCCGACGGCCACAACGACACGATGCTCGACCCGGAGCAGCGCATCTGGGGCTTCGAGACGAACTTCGGCGGTCTCGCCGAGATCGCCCTCGTCAAGTCCAACCAGCTGATGCCGAAGCCGGATCACCTCAGCTGGGAGGAGGCCGCCGCTCCCGGCCTGGTCAACTCCACCGCGTACCGGCAGCTGGTGTCCCGCAACGGCGCCGACATGAAGCAGGGCGACAACGTCCTCATCTGGGGCGCGAGCGGCGGACTCGGCTCGTACGCCACGCAGTTCGCGCTCGCGGGCGGCGCCAACCCCATCTGCGTCGTGTCCTCCCCGACCAAGGCGGAGATCTGCCGCTCGATGGGCGCCGAGGCGATCATCGACCGCACCGCCGAGGACTACAAGTTCTGGAAGGACGAGCACCACCAGGACCCGCGCGAGTGGAAGCGCTTCGGCAAGCGCATCCGTGAGCTGACCGGCGGCGAGGACGTCGACATCGTCTTCGAGCACCCGGGCCGCGAGACCTTCGGCGCCAGCGTGTACGTCACCCGCAAGGGCGGCACGATCGTCACCTGCGCGTCGACCTCGGGCTACAACCACGAGTACGACAACCGCTACCTGTGGATGTCCCTGAAGCGCATCATCGGCTCGCACTTCGCCAACTACCGCGAGGCCTGGGAGGCCAACCGGCTCATCGCGAAGGGCAAGATCCACCCGACGCTCTCCAAGGTGTACTCACTGGAAGAGACCGGGCAGGCCGCGTACGACGTGCACCGCAACCTCCACCAAGGCAAGGTGGGCGTGCTGGCACTGGCGCCCCGCGAGGGCCTGGGCGTGCGCGACGAGGAGAAGCGCGCCAAGCACATCGACGCCATCAACCGCTTCCGGAACATCTGAGGTCCGTACATGAGTGAGCGTCAGACTGCGCCTGCGGCACAGGGCGAGCCGCCCGCGCCGCAGGCGCAAAAAGAACGGGACCGGCCGTGGTTGATGCGGACCTACGCCGGTCACTCCACGGCCGAGGCGTCCAACGAGCTGTACCGGCGCAACCTCGCCAAGGGCCAGACCGGTCTTTCGGTCGCGTTCGACCTGCCGACACAGACCGGCTACGACCCCGACCACATCCTCGCCCGCGGCGAGGTCGGCCGGGTCGGGGTCCCCGTCTCGCACGTCGGTGACATGCGCCGGCTGTTCCAGGACATCCCCCTGGAGCAGATGAACACCTCGATGACGATCAACGCCACGGCCATGTGGCTGCTGGCGCTCTACCAGGTCGTCGCGGAGGAGCACGGTGCGGACATCACCAAGCTCCAGGGGACGACACAGAACGACATCGTGAAGGAGTACCTGTCGCGGGGCACACATGTGTTCCCGCCGGTGCCTTCGCTCCGTCTGACGACGGACATGATCGCGTACACGGTCAGCCACATCCCCAAGTGGAACCCGATCAACATCTGCAGCTACCACCTCCAGGAGGCCGGAGCCACTCCGGTCCAGGAGATCGCGTACGCGATGTCGACGGCCATCGCGGTACTGGACGCGGTCCGCGACTCGGGCCAGGTGCCGCAGGAGCGCATGGGTGACGTCGTCGCGCGCATCTCCTTCTTCGTGAACGCGGGCGTCCGCTTCATCGAGGAGATGTGCAAGATGCGGGCGTTCGGCCGCATCTGGGACCGGATCACGCGCGAGCGGTACGGGATCGAGAACCCCAAGCACCGGCGCTTCCGGTACGGGGTCCAGGTCAACTCCCTCGGTCTGACCGAGGCCCAGCCGGAGAACAACGTCCAGCGGATCGTGCTCGAGATGCTGGCCGTGACGCTCTCGAAGGACGCACGCGCGCGTGCCGTGCAGCTCCCCGCCTGGAACGAGGCCTTGGGCCTCCCCCGCCCCTGGGACCAGCAGTGGTCGCTGCGCATGCAGCAGGTGCTCGCGTACGAGAGCGACCTGCTCGAGTACGAGGACATCTTCGAGGGCTCGCACGTCATCGAGGCGAAGGTCAGCAAGCTCGTCGAGGAGTCGCTCGCCGAGATCGACCACATCCAGGAGCTGGGCGGCGCGATGGCGGCCGTCGAGTCCGGTTACCTGAAGTCGCAGCTCGTCTCCTCGCATGCCGAGCGCAGGGCCCGCATCGAGTCCGGTCAAGAGAAGATCGTGGGCGTCAATGTCTTCGAGACGACCGAGCCGAACCCGCTGACGGCCGACCTGGACACGGCGATCCATACGGCCGACCCGACGGTCGAGGAGCGCGTCGTACGGGCCCTGGGTGAATGGCGTGACGCACGCGATCACACACGCGCGGGAGCGGCACTGGAGCGGCTGAAGGAGACAGCTGCCGGGACGGGCAACCTGATGGAGGCCACACTGGAGTGCGCCCGTGCGGGGGTCACCACCGGCGAGTGGGCGGGCGCCCTGCGGGAGGTGTTCGGCGAGTTCCGGGCACCCACCGGCGTCTCGTCGGCGCCCGTCGCGGTCGCCGCGCAGGAGGGCAGCGCGCTGGCGGAGGTGCGCCGCAAGGTCGACGTGACCGCCCGTGAAATGGGCGTCGGCAAGCTGCGCTTCCTGGTGGGCAAGCCGGGCCTGGACGGGCATTCCAACGGCGCCGAGCAGATCGCCGTACGGGCCCGCGACGCCGGGTTCGAGGTGGTCTACCAGGGCATCCGGCTCACGCCCGAGGAGATCGTGGCCGCGGCCGTCGCCGAAGACGTGCACGCGGTCGGTCTGTCCATCCTGTCCGGCTCGCACGCGCAGCTGGTGCCGGACGTGCTGGAACGGCTGCGTGTGGCAGGAGCCACAGACATCCCGGTGATCGCGGGTGGCATCATCCCGAATGGTGACGCCGATCAGCTGCGTGCCGCAGGAGTGGCCGCGGTCTTCACCCCGAAGGACTTCGACATCACCGGAATCATCGGCCGCATCGTCGACGAGATCCGGACCGCGAACAAGCTCGACCCCCTGGAGGTCCCCGCATGACCGCCCGCCCGTCTCCCGCCACCACCCCTCCAACGAGCGGCTTCGCCGCGCACCTTCCTAGTGTCAACCGTCTCCGTCCGCGGCGCTCGTGCCTGGCCGTCCCCGGCTCGAACCCCCGCTTCCTGGAGAAGGCCCAGGGCCTCCCCGCGGACCAGGTCTTCCTGGACCTGGAGGACGCGTGCGCGCCGCTCGCCAAGCCCGAGGCGCGGCACACCATCGTCAAGTTCCTCAACGAGGGTGACTGGACGGGCAAGACGCGGGTCGTGCGCGTCAACGACTGGACGACGGAGTGGACGTACCGCGATGTCGTGACGGTGGTCGAGGGGGCGGGTCCGAACCTCGACTGCATCATGCTGCCGAAGGTCCAGGACGCCCAACAGGTGGTGGCCCTGGACCTCCTTCTCACCCAGATCGAGAAGACGATGGGCTTCGAGGTCGGCAAGATCGGTATTGAGGCGCAGATCGAGAACGCCCAGGGTCTCAACAACGTCAACGAGATCGCCCAGGCGTCCCCGCGCGTCGAGACGATCATCTTCGGCCCGGCCGACTTCATGGCGTCGATCAACATGAAGTCGCTAGTTGTGGGCGAGCAGCCGCCCGGCTACCCGGCGGACGCCTATCACTACATCCTGATGAAGATCCTTATGGCCGCGCGCGCCAACAACCTCCAGGCGATCGACGGCCCCTACCTGCAGATCCGCAACGTCGACGGATACCGCGAGGTCGCCCAGCGCGCCGCCGCCCTCGGCTTCGACGGCAAGTGGGTGCTGCACCCGGGTCAGGTCGAGGCGTCCAACGAGATCTTCTCGCCGTCCCAGGAGGACTTCGACCACGCCGAGCTGATTCTGGACGCGTACGAGTACTACACGTCCGAGGCGGGCGGCAAGAAGGGCTCCGCGATGATCGGCGACGAGATGATCGACGAGGCCAGCCGCAAGATGGCGCTCGTCATCTCGGGCAAGGGCCGGGCGGCCGGCATGACCCGTACGTCCAAGTTCGAGGCCCCGGAGGCGTAAGACACCATGCAGTTCGGCCGCACCTACGAAGAGTTCACCGTCGGGGACATCTACAAGCACTGGCCCGGAAAGACGGTCACCGAGTACGACGACCACCTCTTCTGTCTCCTGACGATGAACCACCACCCCCTCCACATGGACACCAACTATGCGGAGAACACGACGGACTTCGGGAAGAACGTCGTCGTAGGGAACTACATTTACTCGCTCCTGCTCGGCATGTCGGTCCCCGACGTGTCCGGCAAGGCGATCGCGAACCTGGAGATCGAGTCGCTGCGCCATGTAGCGCCGACCTTCCACGGCGACACGATCTACGGCGAGACGACCGTCCTCGACAAGACGCCCTCCAAGTCCAAGTCGGACCGCGGAATCGTTTACGTCGAGACAAAGGGTTACAAGCAGGACGGCACGCTGGTCTGCGTGTTCCGCCGCAAGGTGATGGTTCCCACCGAGACGTACATCAAGGAGCGCGGCGGCGAGCAGCCCGGCCGGCCCCAGCTCAAGGAGCAGGAGAAGTAGCCATGGCGCGACTCGCCCAGACCGCCGGTCTGACCGACATCCAGCAGGAGATCCTGTCCACCGTCCGGGACTTCGTGGACAAGGAGATCATCCCGGTCGCGACCGAGCTGGAGCACCGCGACGAGTACCCGCAGCAGATCGTCGACGGCCTCAAGGAGTTGGGCCTCTTCGGGCTGATGATCCCCGAGGAGTACGGGGGCCTGGGCGAGTCGCTCCTGACGTACGCCCTCTGCGTCGAGGAGATCGCGCGCGGCTGGATGTCGGTGTCCGGCATCATCAACACGCACTTCATCGTGGCGTACATGCTCAAGCAGCACGGCACGCAGGAGCAGAAGGAGTACTTCCTGCCGCGTATGGCGGCGGGCGAGGTGCGCGGCGCGTTCTCCATGTCGGAGCCGGCGCTCGGCTCGGACGTGTCGGCGATCACGTCCAAGGCGGTCAAGGACGGCGAGGAATACGTCCTGAACGGTCAGAAGATGTGGCTGACCAACGGCGGTACGTCGACGCTCGTGGCCGTCCTCGTCAAAAGTGACGAAGGACACCCAGAGGGCACCGCGCCCCACAAGTCGATGACGACCTTCCTGGTCGAGAAGGAGCCCGGCTTCGGTGAGGTCCGGCCCGGCCTCACGATCCCCGGGAAGATCGACAAGATGGGCTACAAGGGGGTCGACACGACCGAGCTGATCATGGATGGCCTGCGCATTCCGGCCAATCGCGTGCTCGGCGGAGTCACCGGCCGCGGCTTTTACCAAATGATGGACGGTGTCGAAGTCGGCCGCGTCAATGTGGCGGCACGTGGCTGTGGCGTCGCTCAGCGTGCATTCGAGCTCGGTGTCTCGTATGCCCAGCAGCGTCACACTTTCGGCAAGCCGATCGCCCAGCACCAGGCCATTCAGTTCAAGCTGGCCGAGATGGGCACCAAGGTCGAGGCCGCCCATGCGATGATGGTGAACGCAGCTCGCAAAAAGGATTCAGGGGAGCGAAACGACCTCGAGGCAGGGATGGCGAAGTACCTCGCCTCCGAATACTGCAAGGAAGTCGTGGAGGACGCGTTCCGGATCCATGGCGGCTACGGCTTCTCCAAGGAGTACGAGATCGAGCGCCTCTACCGTGAGGCTCCGATGCTGCTGATCGGCGAAGGTACGGCCGAGATCCAGAAAATGATCATCGGGCGCCGGCTGCTCGAAGAGTATCGATTCCAGGGTTAGACGTGCCGATTGGGGTGTTTTGCTCGAGGTGAACATCACACCCCGTCAGGACTTCGGCCGTTGACTCGGCTTCCTGGCTTGCCCAGTTGTGGCCCGCGACCGGTACGATCCCAGGAAGCCGCCGTCCCCCTCCTGCAGCGCGGCATCATCCGCTACGAAGGTCATCCATGCCCCACAGCCCAATCTCTGCACCTCGCGACAGCTTGGTCGGCGCACGCCTCGCGCGCGGAGCATCGCCGTGGCTCCTCCCGACCGTCGCCACCGCAGCCCTCAGCCTGGTACGCGCGCGCAAGTCCGGCGCCGCCAAGGCAGTGGCCGTACCCGCCACCGCGCTCGCGGCGGGCATGCTGTGGTTCTTCCGTGACCCCGAGCGCGAGATCACCTCGGGCCGGGTCATCTCGCCCGCCGACGGAGTGGTGCAGAGCATCATGCCGTGGAAGGACGGCCGCACCCGCGTCGCAATCTTCATGAGCCCGCTGAACGTCCACGTGAACCGCGCCCCGCTCTCCGGCACGGTCACGTCGGTCGAGCACATCCCCGGCGGCTTCGTTCCGGCGTTCAACAAGGAGAGCGAGAACAACGAGCGCGTCGTCTGGCACTTCGACACCGAGCTCGGCGACATCGAGATGATCCAGATCGCCGGTGCGGTCGCGCGACGCATCGTGCCGTACGTTCCGCAGGGCACCAAGGTCGAGCAGGGGGACCGCATCGGTCTGATCCGCTTCGGCTCGCGCGTCGACATCTACCTCCCCGAGGGCGTCGAGGTCGCGGTGGAGGTCGGTCAGAAGACGGTGGCTGGGGTGACTCGCATTGACCGTGATTGATCCGGAGGCTCAGGCCGGCACCGGCTGGGTGCCGGATACCGACGAGGCGGACGACGCGGAGGAGATGCCGCTGTCACTCCGCCTCTCGATAGCGGACACGCTGACCCTCGGCAACGCCACGTGCGGCTTCATGGCGGTGTACTTCACCACCACCGGCATCCTGATCCCGCACCTCACGGGCAGCCAGGAGTCGGGCATGGCCCGGAACAGCGCGGCCACGGCCGTGATCCTGATGCTGTGCGCGGCGGTCTTCGACCTCTTCGACGGACTGGTGGCCCGCAAGCTGCGCTCCTCTCCCATGGGTGCGGAGCTCGACAACCTCTCGGACCTGATCAGCTTCGGTCTGGCACCCGCGTACTTCGTCCTCGTCTACGGCATGGTCGCGGACGACGCGCAGCAGCGAGTGGCGGCGGTGGGGGCCATCGTGGTCCTCCTGGCGGTCGTGCTGCGGCTCGCCAGATTCTCGTGCGTGACAGTGAAGGACGGCACGTTCCAGGGCATGCCGTCACCATTCGGCGCGCTGACCGTGGTGTCCATCGTGCTGCTTGAGCTGCCCTTCGTCGCCACGCTCATGGCGATCCTGGGCACGGCCTGGCTGATGGTGAGCCGCGTCGAGTACCCCAAGCCGCGGGGCCGCCTCGCGGTGGCGATGCTCTCCTGGATCGTCCTCAGCATGGGCCTGCTGACCTCCTGGGCCTTCGACGCCCCCGGCGGCCAGCTCCTCCTCCAGACGGGCTGCGCACTCCAGCTGGTCACCGGCGCGGTGATTCCCCTGTTCGCCACGGCGCGAAGGGTGAACAACTTCCGCGACAACCGACGTGAGGCGCGAGCGGCCCAGTTGCCTTAGCGGCAGGCCGGACAGACAGACGGGTGTGGGCCCGAGCCGATACGGCTCGGGCCCACACCCGTTTCAGCCCAGCGGCTCCGAACCTCAGACCAGGAAGTCCCGCGCGATCCGCTCCCCCACGTCCTCCAGAAGCGGCCCCGCCTCGGCGATGCAGCGCGCCACGTCGGGCTCCACGTCCGTCAGGGGGTACGCCCGGCGGATGCCCGCCCGGCCTAGGGCCTCCGGAGGAAGGGCGAGCCGGCCGCAGACCGCGATGACCTCCTTGTCGGCGGCGCGCGCGACAGCTGCGACCCCGGCGGGAGCCTTGCCGTGGAGGGTCTGCTCGTCGAGGGAACCCTCGCCGGTGATGACGAGCGTGGCCCGTTCCAGCGCGGGCGCGAAGCCGAGAACGTCGAGCATCACCTCGATCCCGGGCCGGAAGCTCGCGCCGAGGCCCACAAGAGCCCCGTAGCCGATACCGCCGGCGGCCCCCGCACCGGGCACGACGGCGCACTCCGCGGCCCTGTCCCCGATCGCCTTCTCCAGAACCGCGGCGAAATGCGCGAGGGAGGCGTCGAGGGCCACCACGTCATCCGGAGAGGCCCCCTTCTGCGGGCCGTACACCGCAGGCGCCCCCTTCGGCCCGGTCAGCGGATTGTCCACGTCGCTCGCGAGCACCACGTCGACCGAGGCGAGACGGGGATCAAGACCGGACAGATCAGCCGTGGCGAGCTCCCGCAGGGGCCCGCCGCCGGGAGGCAGCGGCTGCCCGTCCTCGTCCAGGAAGCGGGCCCCGAGCGCGGCCAGCATCCCCGCGCCCCCGTCCGTCGTGGCGCTGCCGCCGACCCCGAAGACGATCGTCCGTGCCCCGGCGTCCAGGGCGGCCCGGAGCAGCTCTCCGGACCCGTACGTGGACGCGGTGAGCGGAGCGAGGACGCCGAGAGGCAGCCGCTGCAAGCCGCTGGCCTCGGCCATCTCCACGACCGCCGTGTCGCCGCGCAGTGCGTACGCGGCGGTGACCTCGTCCCCGAGCGGCCCGGCGACCCGTACCTCACGCCGCTCGAACCCGGCCGCGACCGCGGCGTCGACCGTGCCGTCGCCACCGTCGGCCACCGGCAGTGCCTCGACCTCGACGCGCGGCGCGACCCGGTGCAGCCCCGCCGTCACCCGCTGCGCGACCTCCACGGCCGTGAGCGAGCCCTTGAACTTGTCCGCGGCGATGAGCACCCGCTGGGTACGCCCCCGGGTCCGGTTCACTGCAGCGTCCGCCACCTTGTACTCCCCTTGTTCTCCGGGCCTTGACATGTCAAGGCAGTCGCGCCGCTGTGACCCTAACCGGCGGAGGCGGGCGCTGCCCAGGCGGAATCCCGCACGCCGGACAGTGCCTGAGTGAACAGTGAACGGCTCTTACTCGGCCGTCGCGGCGCCCGGGGAGTCGTACATCTGGTGCGTCAGCGTCCCGCTGCCGCCGAACGGCACGCTGATGTGCTCCAGCACGTCCTCCAGGGTGTCGGTGTCGCCCATCCGGACGTTGCCGACGTCCCCGGTCCTGACCAGCGGATCGCCGGGCGCGGCATGGGCAGGGGCCGCCGCGGTGGCGGACAGGGCGGCGACAGCGGCGGCGACCGCCAGGAAGGTCGTACGGCTCTTCGGCTGCGCGGAACACAGGGACTGAACGGAAGGCACGGAACGCACGGAACGCATGGATCTCCAAACCCGCAATACGAATAAAACCCGACGAGACTCTCATGTGGCGCGAGGCGGGATCGGCATAAACCAGGCAGGACGGGCAGGAATTCGGTACACCGGACGTATGACCCCTGTCGGTGTTGACGTCGCGGACCGCGTTCTCGGGGGCTGGCTGGGCCGGATCGCGGGCAACATGCTCGGCAAACCGGTCGAGCAGGGCGACCACTGGACGCGGGACCGCATCGACCGCTATCTGCGGCAGGCCGCCGCCCTGCCGCTCACCGACTATCTGCCCGAGCCCGTCGAGCCGGGCGTCGAACTGGAGCTGCGCCCCGAGTGGCGTGAGTGCGTACGCGGCCGGATCCACGGCAGTTGCCGGGACGACGACGTGGACTACGCGATCCTCGGCCTCGATCTCCTCGAGACGTACGGCTTCGGCTTCAGTACGGAGCAGGTCGGCGAGCTGTGGCTCCTGCGGCTGCCGTATCTGCAGACGTTCACGGCGGAGCGCGTCGCGTACCGGAACCTCGCGGACGGTCTGAAACCGCCGCTGACCGCGACGCACGACAACCCCTACCAGGAATGGATCGGCGCCCTCATCCGCGCCGACATCTACGGCTGGACCAGCCCGGGCGACCCTCGACGCGCGGCCTCCCTCGCCCGCCGGGACGCCGTCCTGTCGCACACCGCCAACGGCGTTTGCGGGGCAATGTGGGCGGCGGCGCTGATCTCGGCGGCGTTCACGGTCGACACCGTGCGGCAGGCCGTGGACCAGGCGCTCGCCGTGATCCCCGCGAGCAGCCGGCTCGCCCGGACCGTACGGCGGGTGGTCTCCCTCCATGACACCCGGATGACCTGGGAGGACACCCTGACGACGGTCGCGGAGGAGACTGCGGGGCTCGGCTGGATCCACACGATCCCCAACGCGGCCGTCCTGACCGCGGGGCTGCTGTACGGCGACGGCGACTTCACCCGTTCCATCACGCTGACGGTCCGGGGCGGCCTGGACACCGACTCCAACGGAGCGACGGCGGGCTCGGTGGCAGGGGTGCTCACCGGCGCGGACGCGATCCCGGACCAGTGGAAGGACCCGCTGGAGGACAGGGTGCGCAGCGCCGTGTTCGGGTTCGACGGGGTGCACATCAGCGAACTGGCGGAGCGGACGGTGCGGTTGGTGGGGGCGGAGGGCTGAGAGGGCGTCTTCTTCCGTTGTTTCATCCCGGATTGCCGGATTGGGGCGGTTCACGTGCCGCGCCAGCTCGGGGTGGATTCGGCTGTGAGGCGACGGGTCATGAGGTTGATCATCGCGAGTGGACCATGGCTTCGGAGCGATGCGGTTTGGCTTCGTAGTCGCGGGCCAGGCGACGGTGGCTCATCAGGTGGGATCGCGGCGGACGATGTGCATGTCGATGCCGAGGGTCGCGGCGTGCTCGACGAGGTGCTGGCGGTAGCCGCCGTCGACCCAGGTCTTGCGGACGGTGGGATGCTCGGCGGCCACCTTCTCGATGAGGGCCTGGCCGGCGACGGAGTCCTGCACGCTCGCGGCCGTGACCAGCACCGCCAGCAGCAAGCCGACGGTGTCGACGACAATGCTCCGCTTGCGGCCCACGATCTAATGGGCGGTAGCTGAGGTCGCTGATGGCGCCTCCTCGGCGCCGGCCGCAGGCGTCAGCACAACGTCTGCCGACGATCCGGGCCTTGAGCCCTCAAAGAAGACTGACGTGTGCTGACGCTCGCAGTCGGCGTCGACACTCTCGGCCTATTACTACTGGTCATGGTGACCGCCGCCAGCGTCTCGGACAACGAGGCCGGCATACAGCTCCTCACCCGCGTCACCGACCACCCCACCATCAGCAAGGCATGGTCGACACCGGCTACAAGTAGAAGGCGATCGAGCACGGCGCCGCCCTAGGCATCGACGTCGACATCGTCCCTGCCCGCGCAGGGCCGGGACCGCAGGGGTTACCCGGACTGACTGCCAGGGTTCCAAAAAATTGCCGCCGTGGGGACTGCCTTAGGGCACTGGTACCGGTGGCACCTCTAGGTCCGCCCCACTGTTGCCCGCCCCTTGAATACGCCACTTGCCGCCCCCGATCGGCACACAGCGCCGCCGCATGCTCTCACCAAGGACATCGGGCCAACGCGTTCGCTCTGACCAAACGACCTCGGTCAGGTCCGCGTGGCTCAGGTTCGTGCCGACCAAGTCCGCGTGGCTCAAATTCGCGTCGGCCAGGTCCGCGCCGGGCAGATTCGCGCGGGCCGAGTTCGCGCGGTCAGGTACGCGCCGGGCAGGTCAGCGCCGGCGCTGCCGCCGCGCTCGCCGTTGGGCCGCCGCCGATCACGTACCCGGTAGGTGACCCAGGTCCGTATCGGTGCGTGTGACCCATTCGGGTTCGTGGACCAGAAGGCTCAGCTGCCGGCCCTGGAGGTCGACGTCGACGACGAACCGGAAGCCGACCGCCTCCGCGTGTTGCTGGGCGACGCGGTCTCCCTCCCCCACCGCGTACACCACCCGGCGACAGCGTGGATCAGCTACTCGAACGGCTTCCAGCAGTGTTCGCAGAAGGGCAGGTACCGTCTGTGCGCGCTGATCCGACTCCAGGACGAGTTCCACGTCATGGGCCGCGACGGGATAGGCGTCCCGGAGCCGGCCGGCCGCGCAGCGCTCCACGCGGACGAGGACGTCGGTGTCGCGCCGGCGCAGGCGCAACGTGCCCGTAAGGCGGCTCCATGACTCCCTCGTCGTCTGCCATGTGCCTTCGACGTCCAACTGTGGGAGCGCGGGGATCGAGAGCACGTCAGCCGTCCCTTCCGGCCAGGTGTCGGACGTGGGCCTTGTCGAGCTTGCCGGAGGCATTTCTGGGGACGGCGGGCACGATCGTCAGCCGTCTCGGCAGCTTGTAGCGGGCCAGGCGTCCGGCTGCCCAGGCGTGCACAGCCTCCAGTGTGATCTCCGAGGCCTCCTCCACGCTCACCACCGCCGCCACGGTTTCCCCCCATTGGTCGTCGGGCACTCCGACGACGGCGACGTCGACCACACCGGGCATGGCGGACAGGACGCGCTCGACCTCGGCGGGGTAGACGTTCTCGCCGCCGCTGATGATCATGTCCTTGAGGCGGTCGACGATGTAGAGGTAGCCGTCCTCGTCGAGGTAGCCGATGTCGCCCGAGTGGAACCAGCCGTCCTCGTCGAAGGCCGCCTGGTTCGCCTCGGGGTTGTTCCAGTAGCCGGCGGTGACGTTCGGGCCGCGGACGACGATCTCCCCGCTCTCCCCCGCCTTGACCGGCAGGCCGGTCGCCGCGTCGACGACGCGGACTTCAGTGAAGGGCATGGGTATACCGGCGGAACCCGTTTTCTCCAGGGTGCGTTCGGCCGGCAGGTGGGTGGCGAAAGGAGCGGTCTCGGTCAGTCCCCATGCCTGCTGGAGCAGGATGCCGTGCTGGGCGTAGAGCTCGATCAGGGAAGGCGGCACCGGCGCTCCCGCGACCACGACGGACCGCAGTCGGCTGAGGTCCGCCTGGAAGACGCCGTGAACGCGGGCCAGCGCTGAGAACATCTGGGCCACCCCGAATATGGAGTTCACCTGGTGGGTGACGAGGTCGTCGAGACACGTCTGTGGCTCGAAGCCCCGCCGGATCACCACCGTGCCGCCGCGCACGAGGGTGCGCATCACGAAGCTGTTCAGGGCACCGATGTGGAACAGCGGGGCCGCGGCATACGTGACGTCGCCGCGCCGGGTGTCCAGGCGCAGCTCCACGTTCACTGAGTTCCACCAGATGTTTCCGTGGGTCAGGACGACGCCCTTGGGCGTGCCGGTGGTTCCGGAGGTGAACATGAGGATCGCGGGATCGTTGGCGCCCTTGGCCGGGACACCGGCGGCCGGCTGGGCCGCCCCGAGCAGTGGCGCCCAGGGCTCCCATCCCGGCGCCCCCGTCGTCGGGGCTTCCGGGTCGTCGTCCACGAGAAGGAAGCGGGCGAGGCTCGTCCGGCCGCGTACCTTGTCGACGCTCTGCCGGTGCCCCTCCTCGCAGATCAGAGCCGTGGCTCCGCTGCCGTCGAGCACAGCCTCCAGCTCCGCTTCGGCGAGCCGGAAGTTGACCGGCACGAAGACGGCGCCGAGCCGGAACGCGGCCAGCATCGTCACCAGGAAGGAGCTGCTGTTGAGACCGAGGTAGGCGACCCGGTCGCCGTCCGCGACGCCGCCGTCGGCGAGGACTCCGGCCAGGCGGGCAGCCTTGTCGTCAAGTTCGGCGTAGGTGAGGTCACCCCCGGGGTAGCGGATGACGACGGTGTCACCGTGGTAGCGGGCGTTGCGTTCGACCGCGGCGGCAGGGTTCAGGTCGACCCGCAGGCCGGAGTTGGCCGGGTGCGGGGTCACGGCTGAGAGCGTGGTCACGAGCGGCTCCTCGTTGAGCTTCAGAGATGGTCGCCGCCGGCGGCGGTCGCGAACCCGCGTACGCCGATGCCGCCGTCGACGGTGATCGCGTGCCCGGTGATCGGGCCGCTTTGGGCACGGGAGGCGAGCAGCACGTACGGCCCGGTGAAGTCGCGGGGGTCGGTGCTGCAGTCGTGCAGGGGGATGGGCGGCGGCGGGGAGCCCGGTGCCTTCTTCGCGAACGACGCCGAGATCGAGCGGTCGGCGAGCGCCAGCGCTGAGGGGCCGCGCAGGTCGGTGTTCATGCCACCGCAGGCGACACCGTTGACACGGACCTTGGGGGCCAGCTCGTAGGCGAGCTCGCGCATCAGGCCGAGGCAGGCGTGCTTGCTGGCGGTATAGAGCGGGCCGCCTCCGTTCACGTAGAAGGAGGCGTTGGACAACGTCATCACAATACTGCCGCGGGTCTTCACCAGCTCGCGCCAGGCGGCCTCGGCGGCCAGGAGGTAGCCCTTGACGTTGACGGAGAAGATCTCGTCGAAGGCCGTGTGCAGTTCCCCGCCGGTGAGACGGGTGAGCTGTCGCTGGTAGTCCCAGACGCCCGCGTTGGTGACGAGTGTGTCGAGTTTGCCGAAGCGTTCGACGGTCTGCTCGACGGCGGCGTGCATGGCCTCGCTGTCGCGGACGTCGGCCGTGACAGTGTGGATCCGCTCCGGGTCGGCGGCCTGGCGTACGACGTCGTCGAGCCGGTCCTTGTCCCGGCCGAGGATCGTGACGGAGGCGCCCTCGGCGAGGAAGCGTTCGGCGACCGCGCGGCCGATGCCGGAGCCGCCGCCGGTGATCAGCGCCGCGTACCCGTCCAGCCAGCCGCCACTCATGATCGCTCCGTGAGGAAGCCGGTGATCAGTTCCTCGAACTCGCGCTGCCGCTCCATCTGTACCCAGTGGCCGCAGCGGCCGAAGACGTGCAGTTGTACGTCGCGGATGTGCTTGAGCAGGAGCTGGGCGCCGTCGAGGGTGATGGTGCGGTCGTCGCGGCCCCACAGCAGCAGCGTCGGCGCCTTGATCCTGTGCAGGTCGCGCCAGAGCGGGTCCATGCCGCCGCGCTTGGCGAACGCGGCGTTGTAGTGGTGGTAGAAGGCGCTGTGGCTCTCGTCCAGGGAGGCCTCGTAGCGGGCGCGGACAACGTCCTCGCCGAACTGCCTGTGGTCGAAGACCATGGTGCGGATGAACGCGGCCATCTTCTTCTCGCTGGGCCCGCCGCCATTGTAGTAGCGGAACATCTCCTTCTGGCCCTCGGTGGGCGTGGGGCCGAAGGGCAGCCAGCCCCCGCCGGGCGCCATGAGGACGAGCCCGGTCACCCGCTCGGGGCGCTGCTGGGCCATGGCGATGGCGGCGGCCCCGCCCAGGCTGTTGCCCAACAGGTGGAAGGTGTCGATGCCGAGCGAGTCGAGTGCCTGGTACAACGCGTCGACCGTGATCTCGGTGATCGACCGCTTCTCCAGGTCCTCTTCGGTGGGCCGGTAGCTGCCGCCGAAGCCCGGCTGGTCCGGCAGGACCACACGGAAGTTCCGGGCCAGGGCCTGAAGGTTCTGGTGATAGTTGCTGACGCCGGAGGCGCCGGGCCCGCCGCCGTGCAGCATCACCAGCACGGGGCCTTCACCGGTTTCGGCCACGGTGATCTCACCGAGGGTGGTGGGAACGCGGTGGTGCCTGAGGTCGAGGTCGGTCACGAGGTGTCCCATCAAAGTGGAGCGGCGGCTCAGAAGAACGTCGAGATGTTCTTCGCCAGCAGGATGTTCTGGTCGAGGAGGATGGTTCGGCGGGCGACCTGGAGGCGGCCGCCTGCGGTACGGCGCAGAAGGTCGGTCCGGGAACCGGCGAAGACGTTCTCCTCGCGCTCCAGGCGGTTGCGGTAGACCAGGAACGCCGATTGTGCCCACAGATCGTTCTCGCCGACCCCGTCGTGTTCGGCGGGGTCGGCGTGCCGGACCATCACGTTGGTCACCAGGTGGCGGGTGCGCGAGGGCGGGTCCTCGGCCCAGGCCATGCCGGAGTCGAAGCGGCGGATGCGCCAGGCGAGGCTGTCCTTGGTCTCGTCGTAGAAGGCCGCCTCGCCACGTGCCGCGACGGACAGGGACTGCTGGCGGCGCAGGCGGTTGGTGCGCGTGGGCATCCAGTAGTCGAGGTCGTCGGCGAGCAGGTCGAGCCAGTCGGTGTAGCGGCCGGCGTCGAGGAGGTCGGCTTCCTCGTAGTAGAACTGCTCGACCTCGAAGTGGGTGTCGCGGTCGGCGCGGGCGCCAACTTGCGACCGGGTCGGCTCAGTGGTTGTGCTCACGGTGTCATTCGATCCCTTCTCGGACCGGGGGCGGTACGCGCCGTGCCGCTGTGCGGCACATCAGCCGCGGAGCAGCGCGCGCAGGTTCACGGACGGGTCGGCCAGCCGGGCGGCGTCCACGGGGAGGCGGCGGTCGATCATGCGCTGTGCCGCCCGTACGGCCTGCGGGTCGTCCACCGACGCAGCAGCGACCACGTGCCCGTCACGCAGGCCGAAGACCGAGAAGCTGGGATTGTCGAAGGAGCCGCGTACGACCCTCTCGGCGGCCTCGTGCATGTGACCGACACTCTCGAGGTGGCAGCCATGCCGGTCGGACCAGAACCACGGTGCGGTGGGCGCCGGCGGCTCGGCACCGAGAAGGGTGGCCGCCGCGCGGGCCCCGTCCTGCTGGGCCGCCTCCCAGTGCTCGGTGCGTGGCAGGAGGACGCCGTCCAGGCTGGTGCGCGCGGGGTCGCCGACCGCGAGCACGTGCGGGTTGGAAGTGACCTGGTCGGGGCCGACGACGATGCCGCGATCCACCTCCAGCCCTCCTGCGCGGGCGAGTTCGGTGTGCGGCACCATGCCGACGCCAAGCAGCGCCGCGTCGAAGAGCCGGGGCTCGGCCGCTCCGGCGAAACGGGCTTCGATGCCGTCGGCGTGGTCGGTGAAGGACTCCACGGTGGCCTGTGCAGTAGCCACGTCGTGGCGGGCGTGCTGCGCGTGCAGCCAGTTGGCCAGCTCCGGGCCGACCGCGGTGGACAGCGGCGCGGCCACGGGGTCCACCAGCAACACCTCGCAGCCGAGCTGTACGGCGGTGGAGGCGGTCTCGGCTCCGATCAGGCCGGCGCCGACGACCAGCAGACGGGCGCCGGGCACGAGTGCCTTGCGCAGCCGGTCGGCGTCGTCGGCGGTGCGCAGCACGTGGACGCGAGTGCTGCCCGCGCCGGGGATGGGCGGGCGGGCGGCGGCGCCTCCGGTGGCGAGCACGACACCGTCGGCGGGCAGCAGGCCGCCGTCGGCGAGTTGGACGGCCCCCTCGCTGGGCCGCAGGGCGGTCACTGTGGTCCGGTTCACCAGCCGGACCCGCTGCTCGTCGTACCACTGCGGGGACTGGAGAGCGATCTGGCCGATGTCCTTGGTGCCGGCGAGGAAGTCCTTGGACAGCGGGGGCCGGTCGTAGGGGAACTCGCCGGCGTCGACGAGGGTGAGGTCGCCGTCGAAGCCGCCCGCGCGCAGGGCGCTGGCCGTGCTGACCCCGGCGACGCCACCGCCCACGATCACCACACGGTTGCTCACGGCGTCTCCCCCGGGAAGAGGTAGACCTCGGCGTCCCGCACCACGACGCGGTGCGGGCAGACGTTCCTGGTCGCGGGCAGCCCCTGGACCTCGCCGTTCTTCAGGCAGAACTTGCTGGAGTGCAGCGGGCACTCGACATAGCCGTCCTCCACCCAGCCGTCGGCCAGCGAGGCGGTCTCGTGGGTGCAGGTGTCGTCCAGGGCGTAGACGATGTCGTCGGTGTCGCGCAGCAGGGCGATGTTGTCGGCCGTTCCGGTGATTGCCTTGTCGATGGCGATGCCCTCGCCCTGCGGGATGTCGTCCAGGGCGGCGACGCGGATGCCGTCACTCATTTTTCGTGCTCCTCGTGCCAGGCGGGGGTGTTCATCAGTTCGCGCCAGCGCCCGTAGAAGGCCATCCCTGCGGCGTCGCTGTACAGCTCGCTGGTCGTGCCGGGGTGGCGGCCGTCCTCGCGTTCGGAGTCCATGCCCATCTGGTAGTTGAGGGCCACGTTGTTGGTGACGAAACCGTGCGAGATGGCCTGCACCTCGCTCCAGTTCTCACCGTCGTCCTGCTCGAAGATGCCGCTGGGACCGAAGGTGCGCAGGTTGTACAGGCGCTGGGCCTCGCGCACTTCCTCGGGCATCGACGTGTTGACGATGGTCCAGGACCACACCTCCATGCGGTCGGGTCCCTTGGGGTGCCAGACGCGGATGGAGCCGTTGACCGGCAGATAGGAAAAGTTGGGGAAGACGGTGGCGTGGCCGTTGGTCAGTGGGCCCTCCACGCGGGCGTCACCGAGGCGTTCGCGCAGAGCTTCATAGTCCGTCCATTTGTGCACGGTCTGCGCGTCGAAGCGGTTCTTGGGGTGGACCGGGAAGCCGGCGCCGTTGCCATTGGCGTCGGAGTACTGGCGGCCGGTGCGGTGCACGACCTCGGCCTTGGGCGTCTTCCCGGAGGACGAGAGGACCATGAGCGCCGAGGCGTGGCTCATGTTCACGTGGTACCAGTCGGTGGCGAACTGCTCGGCCGCCAGCTTCCAGTTGCCCTCCAGCACCCACTTGTGGACACCGCCCACCACAACGGTGCCGTGCTCGTCGTGGTCGAGCATCGCGTCCAGGTACCAGGCCATGTCGCCGAGCTGCTCGCGCAGCGGCACCGGGTCGGGGTTCCAGGTGCCGAAGACCAGCCCGCGGTAGGTCTGCACGTGCGGCACTTCCACCAGGCCCCAGTCCTCGGTGCGGAAGGAGTCCGGGTAGCCGTCCTGGTTGGGCACGCTGACCAGTGAACCGTCCAGGTTGTACGACCAGCCGTGGTAGGTGCAGGTGAAGTTGCGGGTGGTGCCGACGTCGGCCCGGCAGACACGGGCGCCGCGGTGCCGGCAGGAGTTGAGGTAGGCCCGGATCCGGCGGTCGCGGTCGAGGGTGACGATGACCGGGTCCTCACCCATGTACGTGGTGAAGAAGTCGCCGGGCTTGTGGAACTGGTCGGTGTGCGCGAGGAACAGCCAGCTCGGTGCGAAGACTCGGCGCAGTTCCTGCCGGTACAGCTCCTGGTCGGTGAAGATCACCCGGTCCAGGAGTCCGCCCTCGGTGTCCACGAGCCCGGAGACGTCGATGGTGCGGGCCAGGTCCGCCGGGCGCCGCAGGGTTCCGCGCGGCGTGGTCGGCGCCCCGCCCTGGGGTTCGTTCGTGGAGGTCATGGCGACAGGCAACAGCAGTACGACAGATCCCTGCCACGGCTCGTTCCGTACGGCGGCACGCTGACTGTCCGCGGACCGTACTGCCGGGGGAGCGTGGCCGCATGCTTGCTGCAACCGCCGTCGCCCAGAGCGCGACCGACCCGCTGGCCGGGCTGGTCCTGGGCGACGTTCCCAAGCCCGAGCCCCGGCCCGGCTGGTCAATCGTCCGCGTCGCGGCGTCCTCACTCAACATGCACGACCTGTGGACGCTGCGCGGGGTCGGCCACCCGCCCGAGCGGCTGCCGATCGTCCTCGGCTGCGACGCCGCGGGCTACGACCAGGACGGCAACGAGGTCCTCGTCCACCCGGTGATCGCTGACCCGGACGCCGGCGACGGCGACGAGACACTCGATCCCGGCCGTGCCCTGCTGTCGGAGCGGCACAACGGCGCGTTCGCCGAATACCTGTCCGTCCCCACCCGCAACCTCGTCCCCAAGCCGTCCTGGCTGACCTTCGACGAGGCCGCCTGCCTGCCGGTCGCATGGGGGACGGCGTACCGGATGCTGTTCACCCAGGCACAGATCCGCGCGGGCGACCGGGTGTTGGTGCAGGGCGCCGGCGGCGGGGTCGCCTCGGCCGCAATCAAGCTGGCGGTGGCTGCGGGTGCCGTGGTGTATGCCACCAGCCGCAGCGTCGACAAGCGGGCACAGGCCGAGTCCTGGGGTGCGCGCAAGGCCGTACCCACCGGCGAGCGGGTGCCCGAGCGGGTGGATGTCGTGGTGGAGACGGTCGGCGAGGCGACCTGGGCCCACTCGATGCGCTCCCTGCGTCCCGGCGGCACCATCGTGATCGCGGGTGCCACCAGCGGCACTAACCCGCCCGCAGACCTGGCCCGGATCTTCTACCTCCAGCAGCGCATCCTCGGCTCGACCGGCTGCACCCGCAGCGAGCTCGTCGCACTGCTGAAGCTGATGGACGGCACCGGTGTGCGCCCAGTGATCCATCGCACGTTGCCGCTGGACGAGATCCACAAGGGCTTCCAGCTCATGATCGACGGGCGGCTCACCGGGAAGCTCGTCATCCGCCTCCAGGGAGAACCGTCGTGAACGCTGCCGCCATAGGGCTGTCCCACTCCCCCCTCATCGGCAAGAACGACCCCGCTGCAGAGGTGGTCGCCTCCGTCGACGAGGCCGTCGAGACGGCACGGGGCTTCGTGCGCGCCTTCGATCCCGACCTGGTCGTCCTGTACGCCCCGGACCACTACAACGGCTTCTTCTACAAGGAGATGCCCCCCTTCTGCCTGGGCACGGACGCGCACGCGGTCGGCGACTTCGGCTCGAGCGCCGGCCCGGTGTCGGTCGACACCGACGCCGCCCGGACGCTGGCCCGCGGCGTCCTGGACCGAGGCATCGATCTGACCGTCTCGGCCCGCATGACCGTGGATCACGGTTTCGTCCAGCCCCTGGAGGTCCTCTTCGGCGGCATCGACAACGTCCCGGTCGTCCCCGTCTTCGTCAACGGCGTCGCCACACCGCTCGGCCCGGTCGGCCGTATCCGCGCCCTGGGGACCGCGCTCGGCGAGGCCGCCGCTGAACTGGACCGGCGGGTGCTCTTCCTGGGCTCCGGCGGCCTGTCGCACGACCCGCCGGTACCGGTGCTGGAGGGCGCTCCGCCACGGGTAGCCGACGCCCTCATCGAGGGCCGTCCGCCCACGCCCGACCAGCGGGCCCGGGGCGAGCAGCGGGTGATCCAGGCCGGGCACGACTACGCGGCGGGCTCGACCTTGATGGTCCCGATCAACCCCAACTGGGACAACCACGTCCTCGACACCCTGGAAAGCGGCCGCCTCACCGACGTGGACGACTGGACCGTGGAGTGGATGGCCAAGGAGGGCGGCGGCTCCGCGCACGAGGTGCGCACCTGGATCGCCGCGTTCGCCTCGCTCGCCGCCACCGGCTCCTACCGCATGACCTCCCGCTTCTACACCCCGATCCCCGAGTGGATCGCGGGCTTCGCCGTCGCCACGGCAGAACAGGAGCCGACCCGATGACCGACCACGCAGAGGCGATCACCGCCGCCGTCGACCGGCTGCGGACCGCCGCCGAGAAGGGGCAGCCATGCGCCCCGGTCCGCGAACTGCTGGGCACCGCCGACCTCGACGCCGCCTACCGGGTCCAACGCGGTCTGACTGAGCACCGGTTGGCCGCCGGCGCGGTGGTGACCGGCCGCAAGATCGGACTCACCTCGCCGGCCGTGCAGCAGCAACTCGGCGTGGACCAGCCGGACTTCGGGGTCCTCTTCGCCGACATGGACGCCTCCGGCCTCGCTGAGGTGCCCACCTCCCGGCTCTTGCAGCCGAAGGCGGAGGCGGAGATCGCCTTCGTGCTGGCTAAGGACCTGGACCGGGACGATCTCGGCCTGTCCGCCGTCCGCGCGGCCGTCGCCTACGCGGTCCCCGCCCTGGAGATCGTGGACAGCCGCGTCGCCGACTGGGACATCTCTCTGACCGACACCGTCGCCGACAACGCCTCCAGCGGCCTCTACGTCCTCGGCGAGACATGGCTTCCCCTCGACGCGTTCGAACCGCGCGAGGTCACCATGCGCATGTACGCCGACAGCACCCTCGTCTCCGAGGGCAACGGCACCGCCTGTCTCGGCGACCCCCTCAACGCCCTGCTGTGGCTGGCCCGTACGGCCCGCGACTACGGAGACCCGCTGCGCACCGGCCAGGTCGTCCTGTCCGGCGCGCTCGGCCCCATGGTCAGCGTCTCCCCCGGCATGACCGTGTCCGCGGAGATCTCCGGCCTCGGCACGGTCAGCGCCACCTTCACCGCCAACCATTCTTAGGGACCCGTCATGACCGTCATGAAGAAGACGAAAGTGGCCGTGATCGGTTCCGGCAACATCGGAACCGACCTGATGATCAAGATCCTTCGGCTGTCGCAGACGCTGGAGATGGCCGCGCTGGTCGGCATCGACCCCGACTCCGACGGCCTCGCCCGCGCCCGCCGCCTGAAGGTGCCGACGACACACGAGGGCGTGGACGGCCTGATCGCCCTGGACGGCTTCGAGGACATCGACATCGTTTTCGACGCGACCTCGGCGAAGGCGCACGTCGCCAACGCAGCACGGCTGCAGCCGTACGGCAAGACGTTCATCGACCTGACACCGGCGGCGATCGGGCCGTTCGTCATCCCACCAGTCAATCTCGACGCCCACCTGGGCGCCAGGAACGTCAACATGGTCACCTGCGGCGGCCAGGCCACCATCCCGATCGTGCACGCCGTCGCCCGCGTCACCCCGATCCCCTACGCCGAGATCATCGCCTCCATCGCCTCCAAGTCGGCGGGCCCCGGCACCCGGGCGAACATCGACGAGTTCACCGAGACAACCTCCGCGGCCATCGAGAAAGTGGGCGGCGCCGCCCGCGGCAAGGCCATCATCGTCCTCAACCCGGCCGAACCACCGCTCATCATGCGGGACACCGTCTTCTGCCTGATCGGCGACACCGACCACGACGCCATCCGCTCCTCCGTCACCGACATGGTGGCCGAGGTGGCGAAGTACGTGCCCGGCTACCGCCTCAAGCAGGACGTCCAGTTCACCCCCGTACCGGCGGACGAACCCGTACACACCCTGCTGCCCGAAGGAGCGCCCGCGGTGACCACCCGGGTCTCGGTGTTCCTGGAGGTCGAGGGCGCCGCCCACTACCTGCCCGCGTACGCCGGAAACCTCGACATCATGACCTCGGCCGCCCTGCGCACCGCCGAGCGCATCGCTCAGCACGCAGACCAGGGGGCAACGGCATGACCACCGACCTGTATGTCCAGGACGTCACCCTGCGGGACGGCATGCACGCCGTACGGCACCGGATCGCGCCCGCCGACGTGTCCCGGATCGTCGCGGCCCTGGACGCGGCCGGCGTCGACGCGATCGAGGTCGCCCACGGCGACGGCCTGGCGGGCGGCTCGGTCAACTACGGCCCCGGCAGCAACACCGACTGGGAGTGGATCGAGGCCGCCGCCTCCGTCCTGGAGCGCGCCACCCTCACCACGCTGCTGCTGCCCGGCATCGGCACCATCGCCGAGCTCAAACACGCCTATTCCCTCGGCGTGCGGTCCATCCGCATCGCCACCCACTGCACTGAGGCCGACGTTTCGGCCCAGCACATCGCAACGGCCAGGGAACTCGGCATGGACGTCTCCGGGTTCCTGATGCTCAGCCACATGGCCCCCGCCGAGAAGCTGGCCGAGCAGGCCAAGCTCATGGAGTCGTACGGCGCGCACTGCGTGTACGTCACCGACTCCGGCGGTCGGCTCACCATGGACGGCGTCCGCGAACGCGTCCGCGCCTACCGGGACGTGCTGGAGCCGGAGACCCAGATCGGCATCCACGCCCACCAGAACCTCTCCCTGGCGGTGGCCAACTCGGTCGTCGCCGTCGAGGAGGGGGTCACCAGAGTTGACGCCTCCCTGGCCGGGCACGGCGCCGGCGCCGGCAACTGCCCGATCGAGCCCTTCGTCGCGGTCGCCACCCTCCAGGGCTGGAAGCACGGCTGCGACCTGTTCGCTCTCCAGGACGCGGCCGACGATCTCGTACGACCGCTCCAGGACCGCCCGGTCCAGGTCGACCGCGAGACCCTCACCCTCGGCTTCGCCGGCGTCTACTCCAGCTTCCTGCGGCACGCCGAGGCCGCCGCACGGCAGTACGGCGTCGACGTCCGCACCATCCTGCTGGAGGTCGGCCGGCGCGGCCTGGTCGGCGGCCAGGAGGACATGATCGTCGACATCGCACTCGACCTGCTGGAGCGTTAGCAGGCCACGAGGTGAGGCCGGCACCGAAGCATGGAGCGGGCGGCCGGGGACGAGATGTCACCGGCCGCCCTCGCGCGCCTGCTCAAGGCATTCCCGACCCGCCGTCACATCCGCCGGGCCCACGCCTGCGACGCGGCGGCGGCGATGCGGCGGACCTGGCCGCTCACCTGTCGTGTGTCGATGTCCCCGCGCCGACCGGCGACCGACAGCGCCGCCACCGCCCGTCCGCTGCGGCTGAGAACCGGTACGGCCACGCAGGCCAGACCCGGCTGGTACTCCTCGTCGTCGAGGGCCACCCCGGTGCGGCGGATGCGTTCCAACTCAGCGGAGAGCGCCTCGGGTTCGGTGATGGTGCGGTGGGTGAAACGCGGCAGCGGCCGTCGCACCGCCTCTTCGGCCGCGTCGACGTCGAAGGCCAGCAGTGCCTTGCCCACCGCCGTCGCGTGGGCCGGGAGGCGGCCGCCGATGCGTGAGGGCACGGCCGTCGAGCGGTGACCGTACAGCTTGGCGAGGTAGGCGGCGTGGGTGTCGTGGAGCACCGCCAGGTGCACCGTCTCCCGGGTCAGTTCGTACAGGTCGGTCAGGAAGGGCAGCAGGACGTCGCGCACGTGCTCGGCTTCCGGGCCGTGCACCGCTTGTCCCAGGCGGTGCAGGCGCTCGCCGAGTCGGTACCCGGTGCCGTGACGCTCCACGACGCCATTGCGCTCGAGCATCCCCAGCACGCGGTAGGCGGTGGACTTGCTCAGCTGGGCCCTGCGCGCGAGCTCGCTGACGCCGGCTCCCCTGCCGGACCGGTCACCCAGCGCCACGAGAAGACTCACCGCCTTGTCGATGGCGGCCCGGTCGTCACGTACGGCGTCGGCGAGGGTCGCGATCATGGTCATTCACCTCGGTTCCCGTGAGCGGCGTCACTTTCAGTTGACCACTCGGCAATCTTTACGTGACAAGAATGCGAACTAGACCCTACGTCCGTCAATAATGACGCCATGCACATTAAAAGTGACACCCCGCGTGAGAACGAACTCGTGGCCCGCAATGTACGGCGCTTCCGGCTGGAGCGGGCGATGTCTTTGGGCGAGCTCGCGCGCCGGTCGGGCCTGTCGAAACAGACGCTGTCCAAGATCGAGCAGGGCTCGGGCAATCCCACGGTCGAGACGCTGTCCCTGCTCGGTGCGGCACTCGACGTCCCGGCGCGCCGACTGCTCACGGAATGGGGCACACCGGTCTACGTACAGCGCCAGGACGAAGGTGCGTGGGCGGACGGGGTCAACTGGACGGAGCGCCTCTTGGACGAGACCTACGGCTCCGGGTATGTCCGCACTCTGCTTCTGCGCCTCGAGCGCAGCGGCAAAGCCCCGGAAGTGGTCCCGCCCCACGCCTCGGGCACCCTGCACCATGTCTACGTGATTACCGGCAAGCTGCGCACCGGACCGCTCAACGAACCGGTGGACCTGGCCGCGGGCGACTTCGTCCGCTTCCCCGGCGACGTCCCGCACCGGCTCCTCTGCCTCAGTGAACGGGTCGCGGCCCACATGGTGACCACGATCCCCCAGGTCCGACAGTTCGGCCCGACCATCACCAGGGGAGTCACAGCGGCAATGGGCGACGCGTCCCCAGATTCCGTCGCGTAGACCCGGGGAGGCGATCTGAGCAAGCGGACGCGTGGTGACCGAAGCGCGCGGACCGGAGCGAACCCACCGCCACCAACGGTCTACCGACCCCGCGGTACCCCGAGCGCCGCCGCAGCCCGCACCCGTGGGTGGCCAGCCCGACCGAGGCGGCGTAACCCGTCGACGGAAGCAGCCACACGACCGCTCCCTGCCGCGCGAACTCCTGTTCGCCCGATGTAGGAGCCGGTCACCCGGGCAATCCGCTCGGCGGCGAGCAGCACGGCCAGCCCGGTCTCCATCGCCCCGCAGTTGTTGGAGACCATGCTGAGACCGCCGACCCCGCGCTCTGACGTGCAGCTTTCACGATGCACCGTGCTCACTCGTACTGGAGGTTCAGCCAGTGCATCGCGTCCAGGGCGATGCCGACATTGGTGCCGTGCCGGTCCAGGGTGACGGGAAGGCGGTCCTGGGCGCGGCGAATGCGTTGCAGGACCGTGTTTCGGTGGGCGAACAGAAGCTCTGCTGTCCGCGATGCGTTGTACCGCTGGTGGATGAACATCCGCAGTGTGTCACGTAGTTCCTGTGGACCCGAGGCGAGCGGGCCGAGAATGGCGTGAATGAACTCGCGCAGCCGGGCGTCGTCTCGGGCCAGCAAGAGGACGGCCGCGACCTCGTCATAGAAGGCGACCCGGTGGGCGTTGTGGGTCTGCACCAGCCGCTGGGTCTCGACCGCACGGTCGTGGGTGCGTCGGAAGCCGTCCACCCCCTCGTCCAGAGAGCCGATCGCAAGCCTGACGTCGCGGTAAGGGGCTACGGCTGCCTCGAGCGCCTCGGGTGAAACCGGGATTCCGGGCGTCAGCCACAGCCACAGCGACGAAGCACTGGCCTGGACGAGCAGTTGGTTCCTGGACTCCGCGACCCGGCCGAGCCGGCTCGCGACCTGCACGAGTGTCTCGCGATCGGCGACCTGTGCTGGCGCCCAGAGGATCACGCCCAGGTGTTTGGCCCGCAGCGGGTATCCGAGTCTCTGGTCAACAGCGGTCGCGGGAACCGGTGCCCCGCCCAGGATGAGATTGATCAGCTCAAGGCGTCTCACGTGCTGGTCGCCCGACAGAGCTGCGCGCTCCTGCTCGAGGATGTCGATCAGGGCACTGACCGTGCCCTCGATCCAGAGCGACAGTGAGCGGGAGGCCCGGTCAAGAGCAGGCAGCAGGACCTCTGGTTCGTCGCACAGCGAAAAGGCGATCTTCATCCAGATGGACCACATCACCTGCTGGCCGGCGTGGTACGAGGCGCGGAAGGTGTCCTCCTCGCCCCAGCGATATCCATCGCGAGCGATGCCGACGATCTGGCTGGTCAGATTGGGCTCGACGTCCCGCTGCGGGTCTTCGTACATTGAGCGTGCCCAATGCTGGGCGTTGGCCCGGGTGGCCTCACCTATCGCCTCTGCAATGGAGGGGTCCGATCCGAAGCGGCGGTCGGTGGCGTTGGCGACAGCTTCCTGGATAGGCCGCAAGAGGGTCGGATCGGCCAGGAGCACCTTGGACGTGTTGCGCAGCAACTCATCCGTAGCGCCCCGCAAACTGCTGCTCGGCATTGGTAGTCAGGGGCGCCGGTGCCGCCGCCTGGCGGTCCGGGTTCCCCATCCCCCTTTCAATCCGTACGTGCGGTTTTCCCGCATACGGCGTGCCGACGGTCTTCTATGCATGGTTACGCTGCCTTCGGGTAGCGGATGGTGCCCATGAGCTGGTGAAGCCCCTGGTCGTGGAACCAGGTCCGGGTCCAGCGCCCCGCCTGTCCGGCGCGTAGGTTGTGGCCCCTGCTTCTTGATCAGAAGCCGTTTCAGCCGCCACGCGACGTACCGGTCGAGCTCGATGAACTTGTCGGCTGCGTTGCCAGTGCGGAAGTAGTTGCCCCACCCCGAAGGAACAGGTGCAGGGCGTCGATGACGTCCTCCAATTTCATCCCGACCCGGCGACGATCGGTGAGGTCCTTGAACCTGACCCGCGCCCGTTTCATCGACCGCTGCGAGGGCCAACGGTGCAGGTAGTAGCGGACGACCCGCTTCTGTTCCCACAGCCGACCCAACATGCAGGCATGCAGGTGACAGCCCAGGAAATCGAACCCCTCCCTGCCCGGCCGCAGACGGGTCTCTCCTGCCTCCAGACGAGACCTTGATCACGTGCCATCTCCCCTACCCCGGCAAGACCCGACAGGCGAACCCCGGACCAGGGCCTGCCGGACATGGCCTTCGCAGTGACATGAACGGCTCGGCTCTTTCGCTGCACTTCTGACGAGCCTACAGAGTTCGCTTGACGCTACGGCCCGCGATCTTGCTCCCTCCGAACCAGGACGCGACACGCAACAATACGAGACCCACCTGTGCAAGTAGCACAGATCACCCGCTCAAGAATGTGCAACCCGACATTGAGTAGCGCCCGTCACTGATCGACCATGAGTGCACCGGTGCTCTCGGCCCGGCCCGCGATCGGACAAAGACGAACGGCGATGGGAGAGTCAGGTGACTGGTGTATCAGGGCCTCGGACTGAAGCGCGATTCAGGTCCGGGGACGGCGAGTGCGAAGCCTCGATCTTCCGTCCCGCCGCTTCCGACGATCGAGGGCTCCTGCCGATCGTCGTGCTCGCGCACGGGCTGTCAGGAGTCAAGAGCCTCCGGCTCGACACCTATGCCGAGAGGTTCGCGCAACGCGGCTACCTGGCGATGACGTTCGACTACCGCCACTTCGGTGCGAGCACGGGCGAGCCAAGAGAGTTCGTCGACATCCCGCTGCAGCTGGAGGACTGGCGAAACGCGGTGGCGTTCGCCCGGACCATCGACGGCGCCGACCCCGAGCGTGTGATCCTCTGGGGCACCTCCTTCGCCGGTGGACACGTGATGATCACGGCAGCGGACGACCACCGAGTCGCCGCGGTGATCGCGCAGTGCCCCTTCTCGGACGGAAAGGCCACCGTGAGCGCGATGCCTAAGAAGGCAGCCCTGCGCCTGATGCGGACCGCACTGAAGGACCGGGTGGTTGCAATGCTCGGCCGTCCACCGGTGCGCATGGCCGTCGTCGGAGCCCCAGGTGACGTGGCGGTGATGACGTCCCCGGATTCCCTCCCAGGGTTCCGTGCGATCTACGCGGCCGCAGGGATGCCCTTCGAGATCCCCCAGATTCCAGCTCGGTACATGTTCCAGGTCCCAAGCTACCGGCCCGGTCTTCGCGCGACCGACGTGACGTCGCCGCTGCTGATCTCGCTGTGCGAACGGGACGTGGTGACCCCTGCCAAGGCGACCGAAGAACTGGCTCACCGCGCGCCGCGGGGCGAGATCAAGCGATACGACGCCAGCCACTTCGACATCTACGTCGGTGACTTGTTCGAGACGGTGGTCGCCGACCAGATCGAGTTCATCGAACGCCACGTGCCCATCGGCACCACCGCGCCGCGCTGACGAAGGGTCAGAAGATGGACGCCTCGACGAACGACCGGCTCGGCGAACTCCTGGCCTCGCGCAGCGAAGATCCCCGGCGCCCTCCCGCGGTCTCACGGCGTGCCGACCTGCTGACGGATCGTAGGCCGGGGGCCGGTCGTGGGCGCAGCCGAACCCGGCATCCCGCCGGAGCCAGACCTGCCCGATGATCTACGCCATGGTCATCGGCCGCCGACCAGCACGAGTACCCAACTCGCCATTCACACCAGACCCGTGACCTGCAACTTCACGATGCACACCGCTCATTGAGCCTGGCGGCGACGCCGCCCACTACCCGTCTGCCAGCAGTGCAAGGCGCCCTCTGGTGAGACGCTGCGAGGGCACATCCAGGGCAATGAGCCTGGGAAACGACGTTGACCCGCGGGACTACGGAGAGAAGTTTTCCCAGGTCAACGCACATTTCCCTGCGAAGCCCCAGGTTAGCCCCCTCCCGCCACCAATCGCTGGGCGTTCGGCAGCGAGGTGCCGTCCGCCAGGGCTTCACAAGCCACCTGGAGTACCTCGGTGCCCAGCTCGGCCGCCGTGAGGTTGGTCAGGGCCGGCAGCCCGATGGTGCAATGGGAGTGCAGCCCCTCCACGGCAGCAGCGGATCGATCCGATCCCACGACACATCGACACTAGCGATAGGACTCGGTGCCGGTCTCGATGAGGGTGGCGTCCCTGGACGACGCGGGTGTCGACGCCATCGAAGTTGCTCATGGCGATGGACTCGCCGGCTCATCGGTGAACTACGGGCCCGGCTCGAACACTGACTGGGAGTGGATCGAGGCGGCCGCCAACGTTCTCGAGCGCGCGCGTCTCACCACGCTTCTCCTCCCGGGAGTCGGCACGATCCACGAGCTGAAGCAGGCTTACCAGATGGGCGTCCGTTCGGTGCGAATAGCCACCCACTGCACTGAAGCCGACATCTCCGCGCAGCACATCGCTGCAGCTCGCGAGATCGGCATGGATGTCTCGGGTTTCCTGAGGTCGCGAACTCGGTCACGGCTGTGCAGAACGGCGTCCATCGTGTTGACGCATCGCTCGCCGGGCATAGCGCCGGCGCGGGAAACTGCCCGATCGAGCCGTTCATCGCGGTTGCGGACCTGATGGACTTCAAGCACGGCTGCGACCTCTTCGTACTCCAGGACGCCGCCGACGACCTGGTGCGACCGTTGCAGGACCGTCCGGTACGTGTTGACAGGGAGACCCTGACCCTGGGGTACGCCGGCGTGTACTCGTCATTCCTGAGGCACGCGGAAGTTGCCTCTGAGCGCTATGGGGTTGACGTGCGGGACCTGCTGATGGAGTGCGGCCGTCGCGGGCTCGTCGGTGGTCAGGAGGACATGATCTACGACATCGCCCTTACCGAGGTTGCCGCGCGGGAGCACAAGGCATGAGGACGCGCTGATCCTCAGGCAAGCGCGGCTCCGCCCGCGAAGCGAACCTGGCTTGTGCCGCTTGCGGATGTGATCGGCTGTCTTGAGCGCTGCGGGCTCGATGGTTCCCCGGGCCGCGTCCACCACGCGGTCTGGGAGACCATCAGTTGGCAGGGGCGACGGCGGGAAACTCCGGGACCGCCAGACCGTCGACGTCGGTGGCGGCGATGAAGCGGTCCGGTCGTACTGCCAGGACGCGTACGCCACTCTCCTCCAACCACGGGAGCAGCGTTCGTGCGGTGTCGACGCACGTATCGGGTCCGGATGCGTGCGCGTTGGCAGGACTGACTGTCACGTAGCGGGCGCCCAGCTCATCCCACCCATCCTTCTCGGCAGGGCTTAGCACGGTGGCGGGATCAACGCCAGCTCCAAGCAGCACGAAGCCGTCGCCGAGAAAGTCGTCGAGAAGCATTCGCCGGCCGTGCGTCGTGGTGACCAGCGGCTGCGGGATCATCCGACCTACGAGTGAGCCGGACGAGAACTGACCTCGGAACCAGCCGGCCGCTAGCCGTGGAGTGGAGCGCTCCACAGTCGAGTCCTGTGCACCGGTTCGTGGGGTGAGGCGAGCTTGCTCCTCCGGGGAGAGCTCCTGCTTGATGATGCGGCCGAGCTGTACGGCGAGATCGGTGTAGTAGGCGACGTTCGGGCGCCGCTCTACCTCGTAGGTGTCGAGCCACTGCGGTGACAGCCTCCCGTTGAGCACCCGACCAAGTTTCCAGCCCAGGTCGTGAGCATCACGGATGCCGGACTGCATCCCGGCGCCCGCCCATGGCGGCATCATGTGGGCCGCGTCGCCGGCCAGGAAGACGCGTCCAACTCGCCAGGTGTCCGCCATCCGCGTGTGGTGCTGGTAGAAGGCGTGCTGAAGAATCTCCACGTCATCCTCGGAGACGCCGAGGGCCTGGAGCAGGTTCCAAACCTCCGTGGTGGTCGGATAGTCCGCCGGCGACTCGTCAGGCCGCAGCGGAATCTCCCAACGGTGATTGCCTGCCGAAAGGGCGACGTCCACGGCGGGGCGATCCTTGTCGGACCAGAAGGTCAGGATGTCGCGGTCGGGCCACCAGCGCTTGACCCGGCAGTCGATGACGACCCACGTCACATTCAGCGTTTCGCCGACCAACCGTGCACCGATCGCCGAACGCGTCTTGGAGGAACCGCCGTCGGCTGCGATGGCATAGCGCGCTCGCACGGATGTCGATCGGCGGGTGGCGACTTCGGTAGCGGTGACGGTCACTCCGTTGGCGTCTTGATTGACGTCCGTGACGTTGTAGCCAAAACGGGTGTCGATCTCAGCACGCTCCTCGGCGCAGGCGCGCAGCTCGGCTTCCAGGGCTGGCTGGTAGATGTTGTAGAAACGCGGTTCCTTGCCGAGGAGCGACGGGGGGTGCTCGACGCGGTAGATCTCAGCGTGGTCGTAGGTCAACCAGCGCGACGCGCGTTGCGGTTCCAGCGTAGGTGCAACCCGGTCGTCGACCCCGAGGGACTGAAAGATCCGCACCGTCCAGTCGTTGACCGTCATGGCCCGCGCTCGCTGGTAGATCCCTTCCTCGCGTTCGAACACGATCGTCGTGGCACTCTCGTGCGCCAGCGACAGGGCCGCCAGGACCCCGGTCGGTCCGTAGCCGATGATCGCCACATCGGCGTCGAACTGGTCGTCCATCTTCATCCTTCTCAATATTCCGTAGATCCCACGGCGATGCTCGTGCTGGGCCGTTACTACGGGTTGGCCGGCCGTTCCTTCTATGAACGCGGAGGTAGTGCCTTCTCAGGCGACCTGGAGGTGGCGTACACGACTGCGCCTGCTGCGAGATCCAGCTCGATGGCAGCAGAGGACACGCCTCCTCCGGCGCCCTGGACCAGGACTTGATCGCCGGCGCGGACCCCGGCTTGGGTAAAGAGCATCCGATACGCCGTGCCCCAGGCGACCGGCATGCAAGCGGCCTCGTCCATGCTGAGCCCGTCCGGCACCGAGTACTCCGCTCCGATCTCGGCGATCTCACTCGCCGTCAGCCGGCGTTGTGGGCCTGTCAGAAAAACAAAGTTCCTGACAGACCCGGCCGAGGTCCGTCAACAGCACACCTAGCGGGACACCGGGACGGTCGCGTTCTCGGCGAGCCACTCCGCGGATCGCGCGACGAGCTGCTTGTACCCATCTCCGATGAGGACGGCGTAGTGCTGGCCGGGGTGCTCCTCAAGGAGCTTCGGGCTGCGCACCTGCTCGAAGAACTCGCGGGCGTCCTCAACCCGGGAGATAGTGTCCTCGCTCCCGACGATCAGCAGGAGCGGGGCGGTGATCCTGGCAGCGAACGGCAGCAGCTCAGTCTCGAAGAGGCGACCGAGTGACGTCAGGGTCACCTCGTTGCGGTAGCTCGGCAGCCCGTCGAACTGTTTGATGAACTCCGCGCCGATGGGGTCGTCGAACATGACCTCCGGTCCGCCGGGAACACGCTCGCCAGTGGCCTGCAGGACGGGGGACTGGCCGCCGAGCAACTGCTCACGGCGACCTGCCTCGACCGCGGCGTCGACCGTCGGCAGCGCCTCCGGCGGGAACAAATCGCGCGCCGCCAAGCCGCTGATCGGGGCGACGACCGAGACGACACCCGCAACCCGACGGTCGACGCCGGCGACCAGCAGATCGATCATCCCGCCGAGGCTGAACCCCGAAAGGGAAATCCGTCGCTCATCGACGTCGTCGCGATCCGCGAGCAGCGTGATGACGTCCCGGAGATCGCGGGCGAAGAGGAGCGGGTCGACTTCCTGACGCAGGTCTCCACCGCTGTACCCGAACCCGCGGTGGTCGTAGAAGAGGACAGCCAATCCGAGGCTTGTGAACAGGTCAGCGAACCCGTAGTTCCCTTCCGCCACGCTGCCGAGGCCCGAGTGGAAGATGACGACCGGGTGAGGGCCGTCGCCGTCCGGTCGATAGATCCGGCCGTGGAGCTGCACGTCCGGGAGCGACAAGGTGACGTCTTCGTACATGGGATTCCTCTGAATCATTCCGGTGATCGGGGAGGCGGTCGATCCGCCGACCCTCTCGTCGGCATAGCGGTAGAAGCCCTCACCGGTGCTCCTGCCGAGCTTGCCGTTGTCGATGTACTCCGTCTTGACGAGCTTCGCGAAGCGCTGCTCGACCTCGTTGCCGACCGAGTAGACGTTGTAGACGGTCGTCATGCCGACCATGTCGAGGAGTTGGAACGGCCCAAGAGGCGTGACCATGGAGACACGGAACGCCTCGTCGATCGTCGGCATGTCCGCGACCTCGTTGAGGTAGAGCTCGATGGCCGCGCGCAGGGTCGCGAACAGGATCGTGTTGGCCACATACCCCGGCTGCTCCTTCTGCACCCGGATCGGAATCATGCCCTGTTCCTCAGCGAAGGTGACGACCTGCTGGAAGACGTCCGGGTCGGTGTACTCGGTGCGCATGACCTCGGCGATATTGCGCTGCCAGATGTTGTTCGCGTAATGCAGCGCGAGGAAGCGGTCCGGCCGACCGGTAGCGAGGGCCATCGAGCTGGGCAGAAGGCTCGAGGTGTTGGTCGCGAAGATCGTCTTCTCCGGCGCGGCCGCGCCGACCTTCGCCCAGACGTCGCGCTTGAGCTCAAGGTTCTCCGGCACGGCCTCGATGACGAGATCGGCGTCCTTCACGGCGTCGGCGAAGTCGCTCGTCCCGCGGATCCGCTCGAGCGCGGCCTGCGGGGCATCCGGGCTCGGGAGCTCGACCTCAGAGGCGTAGACGCTGGCCAGCTGAGCGAACCGCTCCTTTGCCCGCTCGAGGGCGGGACCGTCGATGTCCCACACCGTCACCTGGAACCCGCGGAATGCCGTCTGATAAGCGATCTGCGATCCGAGGACTCCCGTTCCCAGCACGGTGATGTCCTTGAAAGTGGTCATGTCAGAAAGCTCCATCGCTTTCGATCGGTGGTGGCCAGTTCGACCTCGCGATCCTTGGCCCGGGGCCGCGGCTCATCGAGTCGTCGCCTCGCGTAAATGTGAACTGGGGCATGCCCCAACGAACTACCGTGCCTTTGTCGTTAGGACCTGCGAGACAACTGTCGACCATCACAGGCGAGCGAACCAATCGTCGTTCCGCAGTGCGGCACACAGATCGGGTCGCCGACCGCAATCCCCGCAGCTTTCGCGAAAGGATCCTCGGCGAGACAGGCTGACGAACAGGCCACGGCCTCCCGCGGCGAACGTCTACGTGCCAGTACCTGAACGTGGTGTCCGCGAGGCCGTGACCTTGTGCGCTGGTCCGCAACCGCAGGTGAACGCGCCGTCGTGGCGCTTCGACAGAAGGGCCCACTGCGGGTCCAGGGTCTCGTCGCCGTTGCCGCGCTCTGGTGACGCGATGACGGCGTACACGATCACCGGCGACCCTGCTCGTCATGAACGACGGCGTCGCAGCCAAGGATGCGAGGCAGCTGGCCACCTTGACCAGGGACCAGCCGGGCAGAACCTCAGGGACGGGAACATCCTGGATCACCCACGCCAGAGAGAGGGTCGGTCGCGTTCTGGGAGACGGCAATAGCAGCAACACAGGACGAGTTTCGGGGAGGACACTCGTGCGTACCACCGTGCGTGCCGACGTGCGGCACGCTGCGCTGCAGGCCGCCCGCGCGCAGATCGAGGCCGAGGCCGCCGACAAGGCCCGTCGCCACGCGGAGGATAAAGAACGCCGCCGCCAGGAACGTGCCGGCGCCAGCGACGAGCAGGCTGTCACCGACGCCGGTCAGAAGGCTGCCGTCAGGGCCCGGCCCAAGCCGAAGGCTCAGGCCAACTTCACCGACCCCGACTCGCGGATCATGAAGAACAGCGACGGCGCCTACATCCAGGCATACAACGCCCAAGCCGTCGTGGACGAAGAACACCAGGTCATCACTGCCGCCGACATCACCTGCAACCCCTCGGACGCGCTGAACTACACCGAGATGCTCGACCAGTCCGCACAGAACACCGGCTGCCACCCCAAGCAGGCGCTCGTCGACGCCGGGTACTGCTCCGAGACCAACCTTGAGGCGGCGAAGGAACGCCAACTGGCCTGCGGCCACCGGCCGCCTCGGCCACGACGAACAGGTCCCGCCCGCACCCCGCGGACGCATCCCCAAGGACGCCACGCTGAAGGAACGCATGGCCCGAAAGCTGCGGACCAAGCCCGGTAAAGCCGCCTACGCCCGTCGAAAAGCCATCGTCGAACCCGTCTTCGGACAGATCGTGACCTGCCAGAACGGCCGCCAGCTCCTGCTGCGGGGCCAGGACGGCGCCCGCGGCGAATGGCGGCTGCTGGCCGCCTGCCACAACCTCCTCAAGATCTTCCGACACGCCGGAACAGCAGGAATCGCTGCCATGACCGGCTGAACAGCCCGGCGCACCAGCCACCACGCCCCCACCGAGCCACGAACCAACGAGACGCGACGCTTCCGAGCACGAGGCGAGAGCCGGGCGATCACGTCCGGCTCTCGCCGATCACGACTGCCCGGACAGTAGCCGGTTACTGGGACACGCTCCTAGGCGCTCGTCGTCCAGTCGGCATCGTGACCGTGGCCTCTGTGTGCAAGAGACATGCTGCGAGACTACGTCGACCAGGTCGCAGGAACGTCGCCCGAGAGGGCTGCTCAGAAGGTTTCTGTCTCCCGCGGCTTGAGCTCGGGCGGGTAGCCCTTTGCGCGGAGCCAGATGTCGAGGGCGAGAGCGACGATGTCTCCGTGCGGTACGCCAGTGTCGGCGTTGCAGCGGCGGATTCGGCGCTGGAGCTGAAGGATTTCGGGGACGGCATGGTTGAGCTGTCCGCGTTGGTGTGCCGGTTTCTGATGACGTCCAGAGTGTCCGGATGCGGTTTAAGGTGGAGTTCGGGATAGGCTGGCCAAGCGGCAACAGCATGCACGTCAATGGTCGTACGGTTGACGCACGTCCAGCAGGAAGACGGCATGCGCGCCTCTGCGACCCGGTGTGGTGCGCAGAGGCGCAGCACTCAGGCCGACGGGTAGCTGCTGATAAGCTGGCCCATGCTCATGAGGGCCCGGTTCAGGGTGCCCGAGTCGGCGATCACGGTCTGGCCTGTCATCACCTTGTTGTGCCGGGATGCGAGGAGTGCGTAGAAGGGCCCGTACTCCTCCGGGGTGGGCAGGTGCTGAAGGGGCGTGCCCCATTCGAACTCCGCGCGGAAGGCGTCCGCAGGAATGTCCGACTGCTTGGACTCGTGCAGGTCGAGAGCACCGGGCCCGCGGAGCTGACTGCCCGCGATGCCCGTAGGGGCGACGGCGTTGACCCGTACCCGCGGGGCGAACTCGAACGACAGCTGGTTCACCAGGCTGACCACCGCCCCCTTGCTGGACGTGTAGGCCGCACCGCCGCCGTCGGCTGCGAACGCCGCCTGGGACGCGGTGAGCACGATCGCCCCTTCCTCGGCCTGCAGCAGGTCGTGCATGATCCGCGCGGTCAGCGCGTAGCCCTTGACGTTGATCGAGAAGACCTCGTCGAACAGTTCGCCGACACGCTCGACGGGGATGTCGGCCAGCCGGACGTTACCGTCGAAGATGCCCTGCGCGCCGATGAGGGAGGTGAGCCGGCCGTAGCGGTCCTCGATCTGAGATCGGCAGGCACGAAGATCGTCGATGTTGCGTACGTCGCCGTGCACGACGAGGATATCGTCGCCGAACTCCTTCTTCAGCCCGAGTACCTTGGCCTCGTCGTACTCGAGGATCGCGAGCTGCGCGCCCTGTTCGAGGCAGTGGCGGGCGACGCCGAGACCGAGGCCCGAGCCGCCGCCGGTGATGAGTACGACGTGGTCGTCAAGCAGCTTCATGGGTGGTGCATTCCTTCCGGTTGACGCACGACACGGTGGTGTCGAGCGCGGGATTGTTCGTGCGGGCGAGCGCGAGTGCCTCGTCCCAGGTGCCGCCGCGTGCGAGCAGCTTGCGGTAGTCGCGCAGCGAACGGACACGCCCGCAGGCGAACGCGGCGTGGAACTCGCCGGCGTGGCCGAACAGGACGAGAAACTCGCCCGCGTCGAGTGAACCCTCGACGACGAGGCTGCGGTCGCCCGCACGGCGGCGGCCGTAGCACTGGAACCGCATGCCGTACTGGTCGGTCCAGAAGTACGGCACTCCCTGGTAGGGCGTGGTCTCGCCGCGGGCGATGTTCAAGCCGATGTGCCGGCCCTGCTCGACCGCATGGGTCCAGTGCTCCACGCGTACGCGCTGTCCCAGCAGCGGGTGGTGGAACGCGGCCACGTCACCGGCGGCCCACACGCCGGGTACGTTGGTCCGGCCGGCGGCGTCGGTGACGATCCCGCCGGTCACCTCGATCCCGGAGCCCGCCAGCCAGTCGACGGCGGGTTCGGCGCCGATACCCGTCAGCACGAACGGGGTCCGGTGCACACTTCCGTCCGTGAGCCGGACCTCGTACGCCCCTGGTTGTCCCGTGACCGACGCCACCGCGACGGCACTGCGGAAGCGGACCCCGCGTGCGGTGTGCAGGTCGCGGAGACGGGTGGCCAGCTCGGTCCCCAGTACGGGCTCCAGCGGCAGCGGGAGCGCGTCGAGGACCGTGACCGCCACGCCCCGCGCGACGAGGGCGGCCGCGACCTCCAGTCCGATGAAGCCGGAGCCGATCAGGGTCATCTCGCCGTATCGCGCCGCGGCCTCGCGCAGCACCCGCAGGTCCTCGGGGGTGCGCAGGGCCGGCAGTACCTCACCCGCGAGGCTCCTCATCTCGCGGGGGCGGCTGCCGCAGGCGATGACCACAGCGTCCCAGGGAAGAGCCTCGCCGTAGGTGGTCACCACATAGCGGCGGTCGACGTCGAGCCCCGCCGCGGCGTGGCCGAGACGCAGGTCGAGGCGGTTCGCCTCGATGCGTTCGGGAGAGCGGAGTTCGAGGAATTGCGGGTCCTCCTCGGCGACAAGCAGGGCCTTCGACAGCGTGGGCCGGTCGTACGGCTGGTGCAGCTCGGCGCCGAGGACGGTGATGGAGCCGGTGAATCCGGCCTCCCGGAGGCCGTCGGCGGCGCTGAGGCCGGCGGCGGAGGCTCCCACCACGACGACTCGCTCGGAGCCGCCAGTCACGGCTTGGGTCCCGAGTTGAGCGCGATGGCCTGTGCGGGGCAGGCGCGGGCGGCCTCTTCGAGGTCCTCCCGCTCGTCGGCGTCGACGGTGTCGCGCAGGAGAACAGCCGTCGGGCTGCCGGGCGGGGTGTCGAAGACGTCGGGCATGACGCTGACGCAGATGCCGTAGGACTTGCAGCGGGTGCCGTCGAGGGAGACGGAGAGGTTGGCGCTCACAGGAAGACTCCAAGGTTCGGAGTGGCCAGCGCCGTTTCGGTCAGCACGATTTCGCGGGACAGCAGGCGTGGGCCCGACGGTGTTAGGCGGAGCTGGTCGTAGCGCCTGCACGGGATGAGATCGAAGTGCGGGTCGATGCCGCGCTGGCGGTAGACCAGCAGGGCGCTCGACACCTTGATGACGTCGGGGCGGTCGATCTCCTCGACCTCGACGCTGCCCACGATGCGCAAGGTGCGGGACGGAGGTATTTCCGAGTACGCGTGGTCGGTGTTGAGCCGGTCCAGGCGCGTGCGTACGTGGGCCTTGGTGTCCCGGACCCGGAAGGCGTTGCGGTCGATCTCCTTGGAACGCGGTTCCGCTGCCTGTCGGATCGGCACGGTGTAGAGAAGTTCGTCGTCAAGGAGTCCGTACCACTCCTCCTCGCGGCCCTCGTCGAGTAGCCGGGCCTCCAGTGCCAGGAACTGGGTGGCCAAGGCCTGAAGTTCGGGGTTGGCGCTCACGGGCGGGACGATGCGGGGTGTGTCGGTCGTGGTCATGCTGACTCAGCTCCCTCGGTGCCGGCGCCGGTGTTCCCGCGCATCACGTTCAGCCAGTGCCGGTAGAAGTGGAGCTGCGCGTGCTCGCCGTAGCCGGTGTTGCGCTTGCGGCCCGGGCCGGTCCACGAGGGGTCGTGCGACTGGTCGACCTGACTGTTGTTGCCCTGCTGGAAGTGGAACTCCATGCCGACCTTGCGCATCCATGGACTGTGGGCGGCGCGCGGTGCGCCTTCCCAGGCGACGGTGTCGTCCTGCTCGAAGATGCCTGCCGAGCCGAAGGTGAACTGGCCGTTGACGTAGGAGTCGCGGGCCTCGTCCTCCGACATGAAGTCCCAGACGAACTGCCAGTTCCACAGTTCGATCTCGCCGGGGCCGATCGGCTGCCACTGCCGGAAGCTGGTGATCACCGACAGAGGACCGCCCGACACAGACGGGGTGTTCACCCGGATGAAGCTGAGGTTTGGGAAGATCGTTCCGACCGTCGGCGGCTCGTGGTTGACTACGTGGAGCTGTGCCTCGTCCAGGCCCGACAGGTCGAAGTGCTGGGTGATTTCCGGCGCGTAGCCCCAGAGCACGTAGCCGGGATGGACTGCCTTGGTCCAGGCGTGGCCGGCGAAGGCGTGGCCGTTCTCGAATTCGTAGATGCGCGCGATCTCGCACGTCATCTGCAGCCCCTGGGCGACCGCGACCTCTTCCGTGCTCCAGTGCAGCGTGTCGACGTGGTAACCGTCGCCCGCGAAGTTCTCGGCGGCCGTCTTCCAGTCGGCGTGCAGCCGGTAGCGCTCCGGAGGCCCGGCGACCCGCATGCCGCCGGGTGCCAGCCCGACGATCAGGTCGAGCATCCACCCGGCCCCGCCCAGGTACTCGTCCAGCGACGGTCCGTCCGGGTCCAGCGAGGCGAAGACGAAGCCCTGCCGGGTGGCCACCCGGGGCGCACGTATCAGGCCCCACGCCTTGGGGTCGAGACGCTCGCCGTAGGCGTCGTGCATGTGCGGGGTGCCGACCAGGTCGCCATTGTTGCTGTAGGTCCACCCGTGGTAAGGACACTTGAAGAACCGGGAGTTGCCGGCATCGGTCTGGCACAGCTGAGTGCCCCTGTGACGGCAGTAGCTCGACAGCACGTTGATGCCGCCCTTGCCGTCGCGCGTGACGATCACCGGATCGAGGCCGATTCTGCGCTGCACGAAGTCACCCGCCTTGGGGATCTCGCTCTCGTGCGCCACGAACACCCAGCACTTGGTGAATATCTGCTCGATCTCGGCGCGGAACACCGCCTCGTCGTTGAAGATTTCCACCGGGACGAGATCGTTCTTCAGCGAGGCCTCGACGCGGTCCAGGATTGCAGCGGCATCAGCCGTTTCTGGAGAGATGGCAGTCATGGGGCTCCCTTGCCTCAGTCGTGCTTGGCAGGGACGATCAGCGGAATTCCGTGGCCCTGCCTGCGGCTCGAGACGTCAGGTTAGGACTGTCATCACATGGTGAAAAACAACTCCTGTCGATGCGTCGGCATTGATCCAATCGATGGAACGCGGCCAGGCTCCTCCTGACCGGTCCTGTCTCAGCCGGCTGCCGGGGCGGGCGGTGTGCCCTGGATGTAGGCATCTGCGAAATGGTGCATGCGCTGCCGCAGCCAGGCGTGGCCCGGATCGTCGTCCATGCGTTTCGTCCAGACCATCATTTCGGTGGCCCACGGCAGCTCCATGGGAGGTTCGAGCAGCCGCAGGCCTGTCGCCGGGGCGATGCGGCGCCCGAACGTTCTGGGGATCAAGGTGATGAGCCGGGTACCGCGGATCAGGAACGGGGCGATTTCGAAACTCGTGGTGACCTCGACGCGGCGCGGGATGCCGAGCATGTCGAGTTGCAGTTCGGCCAGGGCGGGTCGTCGGTCGGGGCTGATCGCGAGGTACGGCAGCTCGCTGAACTCCTCGACCGAGATGCTCTCGCCCACATCGGGGTGCTCCTGATCGACCGCCAGCATGTAGCAGTCGGTATACGCGGCCTCACTGCACACGTCCAGTCCGCTGGGCACCATCTCGCGCGGAACGATGACGAGGTCGATCTGGTCGCGGGCCAGCTGTTCCGCGTACTCCTCCGCGAAGGGCTGGATGCGCAACCGCACGTTCGGAGCCTCGGCAGGCAGCTGCGCCAACAGCGGATGCAGTACAGCGACGGCCGAGTAGCTGGTCGCCATCACCGAGTACGTCCTGTGGTTGGTCGCGGGATCGAAGCTGTCGCGCTGTGACAGCAGCGACTTGATGTCGGTCAGCGTCTTATGCACCGGCTGCACCAACGACTCGGCAACCGGTGTGGCGACCATGGTCCGCCCCTGCCTGACGAGGATCGGGTCGTTCAGGAGCTTGCGGAGCCGAGCCAGCGTGGAACTCATGGCCGGCTGTCCGACGGACAGACGCGCCGCGGCCGCGGTCACGCTCCGTTCCGCCATCAGGGCGTCGAAGGCGACGAGCAGGTTCAGATCCACCCGGTTGAGATCCAGGGGCGCATTGGTGGTGGGCATCGACCGGAATTCCTGTCTGTGCTGAAGGCATGCCGGAAGAAGTCGGCTGCCGCGGCTCGACGGTCGACTTCGACCACGGATTGATGTCATCAATCCGAACGCATCACTATCGATTGTTTGTATCGAGGAGTGCGTCTGTCTAGCGTCTTGCAACGGGAAAAGCGACGCGAACGTCCTGTTCAGCGTCACTGGAGAGCAGGAGTCGACGATGACCGCGGCCTTCCGTCCGATCACCCATCTCAGACATGTGGGTATCGGTGTGCCCGACTACGGCAAGGCTCTGGAGTTCTACAAGAACATCTGGGGACTGCAGCCGGTGGCCGACGACAGCGGTGTGATCTTCTTCGCCACTCCCGCGGACCCGGAGCAGTACGTCCTTCGCGTCCGGCAGGACCAGGACAAGCGACTGGACCTCATCGCCTTCGGTGTGAACTCTCCCGAAGAAGTCGACGAGCTGGCCCGGCGGCTGGCGGGATCACTCTCGACCGGGAGCCCGACAAGCTGGACACCCCGGGCGGCGGATACGGCGTCCGGTTCTTCGACCCCGACGGCCGACTCGTCGAGGTGTCCGCCGGAGTCGCGCAGAAGCCCTTCCGGGAGCTCGAGGAACGCGAATCCGTCCCGAAGAAGCTCAGCCACGTGGTGATCAACTCCACCGATGTGGCCGCGACCAAGGCGTTCTACGAGACGTACCTCGGCTTCCGCCTCTCGGACTGGCTCGGCGACCTGATGTGCTTCATGCGCAGCGGGACCCAGCATCACATCCTCGCCATCTCCCGAGCACCGAGCGTCTCGCTGAATCACATTTCCTTCGAGATGCGCGGCATCGACGAGTACATGCGCGGGACCGGGCGTCTAATGCGCGCCGGTCACCGCCCGCTGTGGGGGCCAGGCCGGCACGGCCCGGGAGACAACACCTTCACCTACTTCCTCGACCCGAACGAGAACGTCGTCGAGTACACGACGGGGCTGGAGACGATCGAGGACGAGGAAGCGTGGGAGCCCCGCGTCTTCGACAGCACCTCTCCTCAGTCGCAGGACCAGTGGGGGACCGGTGGGTCGATGACCGAGACCATGCTGCCGGTGCTGCTCAAGCAGACGGACGGCGGTCTGTGGACCCCCTCGCCGATCTGATCCCTCCCCCTCCTTCGCAAAGGCCACTGAAGTGACTCTTTTCCTTGATGACGCAGCGGTACGGGCGGCCTTCGACTGGGAGCTGGCTACCTCGGCGGTGCGCGAGGCATACGCGACGAGCGTGGACGGAGCACGCTATCCGGCCCGCGGCATGGCCCGCGGAGACCACGGCTGGCTGCGCACCCTCACCGGCGTACCGGCCGGCCGCGAACTGATGGGAGCGAAGATCATCGCGGCCGCGATGCCGACGCGCCGCGCCTCCTACCTCATCCCCCTGTTCGACCAGCGGACGGCCGAGCTGGTGGCCCTGCTCGACGGCCACTCCATCACCGGTTACCGGACGGCGGCCACCTCGGCCGTCGCGGCGGACCTGCTGTCGCCGCCCGGCGCCCTGACCGTCGCCGTGATCGGCTCCGGTTTCGAAGCGCAGAACCATGTGCGCGCCCTCGCCGTCGTACGAGACCTCAAGGCCGTACGGGTGTACAGCCCACGACCGGAGAGCCGAGCCCGATTCGTCGCCGAACTGTCCGACCTGCCGATCACGCAGGCGGCCGGCGCCGAGGAGGCCGTCGCAGGCGCCACGCTGGTCGTCTGCGCCGCCCGGTCCCGCGACGAGACCCCCACCCTGCTCGGCAAGTGGCTCCGACCAGGCATGACCGTGGTGTCCATCGGATCCACCCTGCCCGAGCAGCGTGAGGTGGACCCGGAGGTCATTGCCCGTGCCGACGTCATCGTGGCGGACATGGTCGAGGAGGTGCTCGACGACACCGGGGACCTGATCGCCGCGCGAGCCGCCGGTCTCGACGTGGCGGGCGAGATCTGCTCGCTGGCCGACCTCGTCGGCGAGCGCGTCCCCGGGCGCACCCACGTCAACCAGATCGCGCTGTACAAGTCGGTCGGCTCAGCGGCCCAGGACCTGGCGGTCGCCGGCATGTGCGCGCGCAACGCCGAGCGGCTGGGACTCGGAACCCGGATGCCGGCCACCATTCATCCCGTGCAGAAGTGAGAGAGCCGCCATGACCATGGAGACGACCGTTCCACTCGGTCTGTCCGACCCCACGCTGCTGCGCACGGCCGCCTACGTCGAGGGCAAGTGGCTGGAAGCCGGCGACGGCGGTCGGCTCACCGTCCGCAACCCGTCTACCGGTGACCTCATTGCGGAGCTTCCGGCACTCGGCAGAGCGCAGACCGCCGAGGCCGTCGACGCCGCTCATCGTGCTCTGCCCGAGTGGCGGGCGCGGTCGGGCAAACAGCGCGCACAGGTGCTGCGGCGCTGGTTCGACCTTGTCACCGAGCACACGGAGGACCTGGCTCGGCTGATCGTCCTGGAGGAGGGCAAGCCACTCGCTGAGGCCCGCGGGGAAGTCGCTTATGCCGCCTCCTTCATCGAGTGGTTCGCCGAGGAGGCCAAACGGATCCGCGGCGACGTGTTCGCGGCACCGGAGGCATCGCGCAGGGTGCTGGTGCTCAAGGAGCCGGTCGGGGTGTGCGTGGCCATCACCCCGTGGAACTTCCCCGCCGCGATGATCACCCGTAAGGCCGCTCCGGCACTGGCCGCGGGCTGCACGATGGTCGTCAAGCCCGCCGAGCAGACCCCCTTGACGGCACTGGCCCTCGCCGAGCTTGCCGAGCGGGCCGGTGTACCGGCCGGGGTCCTCAACGTGGTGATCGGCGACCCGCGCGAGATCGGGCCCGAGCTGACCGGCAATCCGCTGGTCCGCAAGGTCAGCTTCACCGGGTCCACCGAGGTCGGCAGGCTGCTCCTGGCCCAGTCCGCCCAGACGGTGAAGAAGACCTCGATGGAGCTGGGCGGCAACGCGCCGGTGCTCGTCTTCGACGACGCCGACGTCGAGACCGCCGTCGCCGGTGTCGTCGCCACCAAGTACCGCAACACCGGCCAGGCCTGCATCAGCGCCAACCGTGTCTACGTGCAGGCGGGAGTCCACGACCGGTTCGCAGAGGCGTTGACCCGCAGGGTCGAGGACCTTGTCGTCGGAGACGGCTTCGACGACGGCGTGCAGCAGGGACCGCTCATCGACGAGGCAGCGGTGGCGAAGGTCGAGGAACATCTCGCCGACGCCACGAACCGGGGTGCCAGGATCCTGTGCGGCGGTTCGCGGCACCGGCGTGGAGGGCTCTTCTTCCAGCCCACAGTGCTGGCGGACGTGGCCCCGGGCATGCTCGTCACCCGCGAGGAGACCTTCGGCCCGCTCACCCCGCTCATCCGCTTCACCGACGAGGCCGAGGCCGTCCGCATGGCCAACGACACCGACTACGGTCTGGCCGCCTACCTCTTCACCCGCGACGCCGAGCGGACCTGGCGCGTCTCGGCCGCCCTGGAAGCGGGGATGGTGGGCATCAACACCGGCCTGATCTCCAACGAGGTCGCCCCCTTCGGCGGCGTCAAGCAGTCGGGGCTGGGGCGGGAGGGCTCCGTCTACGGCATCGACGAGTACCTGGAGATGAAGTACCTCGCCTGGGAAGGCACCGGCGCGCCCTGAGCCGACTGCCGCGCCGGACACCGCAGCACAGACGAGCGCGCCGAGACCAACCCGCCAGGCGCTGAGTCACCACCCCCATCACCCACGCACCGAGGCAAAGGACGACCATGCCCGCATACACCCGCACCGAGGCCCGGGACTGGGCCCGCGAAAAGCTCGTCGGAGCCGTCAACTGCACGATCCCGTCGTTCACCGCCGACCTTCGCGGCATCAACGAGCAGGGCATCAGGCACGACATCAGGCTCGCCCAGCAGCACGGATTCCTCGGCACCCTCGGCGTCTCCGAGGTCAGCATCACCCTGCCCGAGTACCTCGACTTCCTGCGTATCGTCCGTGATGAGGCGGGCGACGACTTCGTCGTGGTCCACCACGGCAGTTGGAGCACCCTGGAGCGGAACATCGAGGCGGTGCGCGGCGCCGAAGAGGCCGGTGCCGACCTGGTGCTCCTGTCCTACCCGCCGAACTTCTACCCGGAGTCGGAACAGGAGATCTACGACTACACCAAGGCCGTCTGCGACGCCACGAACCTCGCGGTCATGCTGTTCCCGATGTTCCTGTGGGGGTTCAGTCCCCGGGTGCACCCCTCGGACATCCCGACGCGGCTCATCCGCCGCCTCATCGACGACTGCCCCAACATCGCGGTCATCAAGGCCGAGGGCGGCTTCCCCAGCATTCAGAGCGCTATCGAGTGCCACCGGCTCTTCGGCGACGAGGTCGTCATCTCGGTGCCCATCGAGAGCGAGCTCATCCCGCTGGCACAGGTCATGCCGATCCAGCTGTCCGCCACGAGCGACCACGAATACTACGGGCCCATGATCCCGCGCGTCATGCAGCTGCTGCGCGAGGGCAAGTACGACGACGCCACCGACATCTACTGGCAGCTGCATCCGGCCCGCAAGATCAAGGGCGGCCTTGCTCAGGTGCTGAACGGCGGTGCCTTCATCAACCGGCAGGCATGGAAGTTCCAGGGGTGGCTGCAGGGCTACAACGGCGGACCGCTGCGCCAGCCCACCCAGCGCATCCACGACGCCCAGATGCACGCCCTGCGCAAGGGACTCCTCGACGCCGGCCTCGAACCCAGCATGGACCCGTTCCGTGAGTTCTTCATCGGAAGGAACCCGGCGTGACCCCGGACTAACTGGACCGTGCCAACCCCGCCGGCGCCATTGCCGATGCCGCCAAGCGCTGCTCCAACTGGGGGCGTTGGGGACAGGACGACGTACTGGGCACCCTCAACTTCCTCGACGAGGGCAAACGGCGGGAAGGCGCAGCCCTGATCCGACGCGGGGTCTCCTTCTCGCTCGCCCAGCGCTTCGACACGAACGGTCCGCAGAAAGGCTGGCGCCGCAGGACCAATCCCGTGCACACCATGCTCTCCTCGGGCCTGGACGCCGAGTTCGGTCCGCGGGAGTTCCCGCACGGCATCGGCGGTGCCGACGACGTGGTGTTCATGCCGTTGCAGGCGTCGACGCAGTGGGACGGCCTTGGACACATCTTCGACCACGGCATGGCCTACAACGGACGACGCGCCTCCGCGGTGGTGACCAGCGACGGCGATCAGCTCACGGGTATCGAGACCGTGGCCGACCGGATAGCAGGCCGAGGAGTGCTGCTCGACGTCGGCCGAGCGATCGGCACCGACGGCGAACTGCCGGACGGCTTCGCCATCACCGCCGAGCACCTCGAGGCCACGATCGCCGCACAGGGCGATTCCTCCCGAGTAGGCCGGGGTGATCTGCTGCTGGTCCGTACGGGACAGATGGCGCGGACGCGTCGCGACGGCTGGGGCGACTACGCGGGCGGGCCGGCACCCGGCCTCTCGTTCACCACCGCCGACTGGCTGCACACCCGCGAGATCGCCGGTATCGCCACCGACACCTGGGGCTTCGAGGTCCGGCCCAACGAATTCGATCGGGCCTTCCAGCCCCTGCACCAAGTGGCCATCCCGCACATGGGCCTCTTCATCGGCGAGATATGGGATCTCGACGCCCTCGCGGCCGACTGCGCCGCCGACGGCATCTACGACTTCTTCCTCACCGCCGCCCCCCCTCCCCGTCACCGGTGCCGTCGGAGCCCCGGTCAACCCCATCGCCATCAAGTAGAGCCCCCGGAAGGGACGCACACCATGCGCTTCGCTACCTGGGAAAGCGCCGGCCGTTCCTTCGCCGGGGTCGTCGGCGAGCACGGGCTGCACGCCCTCCCCGGTACGACGACGGTCCTGGACCTCGTACGGGCCGGACTGCCGGCCGCCCTTGAGGCCGGTGCCGCCGCCCTCGACGACTCCGCCCCGACACCGATCGATTCCGTACGGCTGCTGCCGCCGCCGGAACCGCCGACCGTGCGGGACTTCGCGGCATTCGAGGAGCACGTCGAGGATGTCGTGCAGTCGGTCGGAGGCAGCGTGGTCGTACCGGAATGGTACGAGGCCCGGGCCTTCTACTTCACCAACCCCTATGCGTTGATCGGCGCGCACGACGACGTCCCGGTCCCGCCGGGATCACACGTGCTGGACTTCGAACTCGAAGTGGCCACCGTCATCGGCAGACGGCGCCTCACTCACCCCTGACGAAGCACGGGACCACGTGTTCGGCCACACCGTTCTCAACGACTGGTCCGCGCGGGGTCTGCAAGGCCGCGAGATGAAGGTGGGCCTCGGGCCCGTCAAAGGAGGACTTCGCCACCACCCTGGGACCGTGGCTGGTGACCGCCGACGAGCTGGACGCCTACCGCGACGACGAGGGCTTCCTGCAGCTGGACATGCGGGTGTCGGTCAACGGCACCGAGGTCGGCCAGGACCTGTTGAGCAACATGAGCTGGACGTTCGAGGAGCTCATCTCGTACGCATCCCGCGGCACCTGGGTGAACGTGGGTGACGTCCTCGGCTCCGGGACCTGCGGCAACGGCCTCGTACGACGAGCCACTCGGCGACGAGGCATTGTCCTCGTCAATACACAGAGATCACCAATCATTATTAGCAGGATGTAACACGTGAGACTAGTGTCCATTGGCAGGTCACATCTCGAGTCGATACCGGGAGGTTCGTAGTGCAACGTTCGATGTGGTCCGCGGCAACGCAACGGAACGGGGGCTGTCCGCCCGACCTCGCGATCGCTCGCCCGTTCGACATTGGCCGATCGTCAGTCGGTTCCATCGAAGGGAGCGCATGATGCCGGACCTCGATGGACGCGTGGCGGTGGTGACGGGTGGCGCCGGCGCCATTGGCCGAGCAACCTCTGCTTGCCTCTCAGAGCAGGGCGCCAGGGTCGTGGTGGCTGATCTGCGCGGCTCGGAGGCCGCGCAGGTTGCGGCTGCGCTCGAGGGCGAAGCGATCGGCGTGGAGCACGACGTTCGCGATAGCGACTCCGGGGTCGCTCTCGCTGCGCGCGCCAAGGACGTGTTCGGTCGGGTGGACATCCTCGTCAACAACGCCGGGGTCAACTCGCCCACGCTTGCGGTGACCGACATCTCTGACGAGGAGTGGGACCGCGTGATGGACACCAACGCGCGCGGGACCTTCGTGACCACTAGAGCGTTCCTGCCCGGGATGATCGAGCAAGGCAGCGGGCGGATCATCAACCTCTCCTCGATCGTGGGTCAGATGGGAACGCCCTTCATTCTTCCCTACACCGCGTCCAAGGCGGCGATCATCGGGATCACCCATGCTCTGGCGGCGGAATACGCGTCGCGCGGCATCACGGTGAACTCCGTGTACCCGGGCTTGCTCGAGACCGGAATGCACGACTTCGACGACTGGGCAAAGCGGGAAGGCATGACACTGGAGGAAGCCAAGGAGCACTTCCGCAACCTCGTTCCCCAGCGCGAGTACCAGACTCCCCGCGACATCGCGGAGATGATCGCGTTCATCGCCTCCGACCGGGCCAGGCACATCACCGGCGCGGCGTTCAACGTCGACGGTGGTATCCGGATGCACTAGGCTTGTTCTTTATCTACCAAGATCGGCCAGGTCTGCCGATGGCCTTGAGGGTCTCGGGGCGTTTGACGGTTTTACCAACGTCGTAGCGGGGTGCGGGATGGCGGTTCTTCGTCCCGGGCGGTCGTCCGGGACCAGCGCCGCGAGGTTGGGGAACACGGGCCGGACAGAGCAGGTGGGCTCGGATGTTCCTGAACCCTCGGCGGACCCGGGCCGGGGTGAGGCGTTCAGGCTTGGTCGGCTTCTCCCAGGGCCGACGGAGGTCGGCGGCCAGCGGCCGGGCGAGGCGGAGTTGGGTGTGGGCGACGACCACGAGCCAGGTCCACCGGTCCGCGGCCTCCGGAGTACGGACCTTCCGGGTGGTCCAGCCGAGAATCTGCTTTCCGAACCTGAAGGTGTGCTCAAGATCGAATCTCCTGAGGAACACCTGCCACCACAGATCCACGTCTGCCGGAGTGGCGCCGGTCTTGGAGGACCACAGCCAAACCGGCGGCGCTTCCCGTTCCTTGGAGAGGTGCTCAACCTTCAACCGGACCAAGGTGCCCTCGACGATGGGGAGTTCACCGTCGTGCTCCAGCCAGGCCGAGCGGTGGGTCAGCCTCGGGTGGACCCGGTCCCACGCTTGGGCTTCGGCCTTGCCGTAGTTGGTGGTGTCGGTGATGGTGGTGATCGCCGCCTCGGGCCAGGTCTCGGGTTTGGCGAAGCGGAACTCCTTGCCGTGCTTCGGCGGCCGCCCGCCCTGGGGATAGGCCAGGGCGTACTCCTTGAGCGAGGGCTTCGGCAGCCGCATCACCCGGTCACTGCGGATCCGCCCGACCAACTCGACAGGAAGATCCCGCAGGACCCAGGCCAGGCGGGTGACGTCGTAACCCGCGTCCATGACGATCGTGATGTCCGGGTCGCCGGGCACCCACTGGCCGGCTGAGATGAGCCGCTCGGTCACGGCGCGGAGTTGGGTGGCGGTGATGGCGGTCGCATCGTCTTCGGGTCCGAGCCGGACCACGTCCAGGATCGACGTCCACGAGGTGGCTCCCGGTTCGAGGACGGCGACGAAGGAGTACGGCCAACCCGGGATGAACTGGGAGGCGGACTTCGCTCGGCCGTAGACGTGGCAGAACAGCCGGTCTGCCGAGCACGGCGCGTCCGAGCGCAGCCACGGCGACACGTCGACCGCCAGCACCAGGCGCCCGCCCTCGAACCGTGGCAACGGCAGCCCGGCGAGCAAGGTCCGCAGCCTCTCGACGTCGATCCGGCCCCGGTTGAGAGCTCCGTACAACGTGCCGTGCCCACGCCGGTGCTCGGGCACCATCGTCAGGTCCACCGGCGAGGTGACCGGCCCGTCGGCGCACAACAGCGCGTCGGCCAGTTCGAACATTTCGTCACGCCGGGCGGTTAGACACTCGTAGAACTCTGCTCGGAAGCGTGACGCTTCCGCGAACGCTTCCCGCCGGACATCCGGGCACACCACACTCATGACAACGGCCTTCGACTGGTTCTCCTCGTGACGGAGCACAGGATCAGACGAAGGCCGCCCTCGTGTCCGGCGAATCCCCAGGTGAGTGACCTCGTTCGGGACACCGTTCGAGGCCGGAAGAAAAAGAACAAGCTGAGAGCGCAGCATGCGTGCCGCGTCCGTGGCCCATTCCAGGTACCGCAGGAGGCTCTCGAAGGCGCTCGAGGAAGGACCGCGGAGGTTCTCGGCTTTCATACGGGTCTCGCGGCAGTGCCAGTGCCGCCGGCTGTCGCCTTGGCATGGGGCCCTCACTGGAATTACCTGCTGCCGATACGCCGTTCCCCCCGGACTTCGGACAGTCGAGACGGGGCTCTGCCTGAAGCTGAGAGATGCTATGAGTCGGCGGCGAGGGCGTCGATGAGCTGACGCAGCGAGAGGACCGCAGCATCCGCGCCGGGCAGAGCCGGCCAGCGACAATCTTCGGCCCCGGTTCCGGCCGGCGGTGGGGGCTCAGCGTTCCATATAGGGGTCGGTGATCTCGCGAAGCCGGGCGAGGGTGTCGCAGAGCTGGTCCATGCGGCGCTTGCCGAGGTGGGCGGTCCACTCCGCCTCGATCTCGGCGATGGCCCCGTCGCCGATGGGGCGCAGGGAGCGTGCGCGATCCGTCAGGCGCACCAGGCGGGCGCGGGCGTCGGTGGGATCGGGGGTGCGTTCCACGTATCCGGCGTTTTGGAGCTGGTCGACGAGGTAGCCGGCGGTCTGCTTAGTCACCTGGGCGGCTTCCGCGAGCTCGCTGAGCCTGGAGCCGTTGTCGTTGACGCGCTGCAGGAGCTTCGCCTGTGCCGGTGTGATGTCGTTGTGGCTCGCTGCGGCCACGGCGGCGAAGACTCGATTCTCCAAGGCCCGGTAGGGGATGAAGAGCAGGAGCCCGATGTTGAGGTCTTCGGCCACGCCACTCCTTGACTTGACGATGGTCAGAGGTTCTTATTAGTTTAGTCAGTGAGGCTGACTTAACTGGTCAGGTCATCGTACCAAAAACGCTGGGAGAGTGGGCATGGAGAAGGCGGCGATGTGGCAGGTCATCGATGACGAACGGGCCGGTCTGGCCGATCTGCTCGCCTCACTGACCGAAGAGCAGTGGACCTGCCCGTCGCTCTGCGAGGGGTGGACCGTGCGCGAAGTGGCAGCCCATCTGAGCAGCGGACCGCGAGCCCGGCTGGTGCCGATCCTGATCGAGGCCGTCCGCGCGCGCGGCAGCTTCAACCGCATGGTCGACAACACCGCCCGGCGGGAAGCGGCACGTCCCCCGGTCGAGCTCGTGGCCGCACTCCAGGCGGCATCCGGATCCCGGCGCCTGGCGCCGGGCCAGAAACTCGCCGTCGTCATGATGGATGTCCTCGTCCACGGTCAGGACATCGCCATCCCGCTCGGCATCGATCGCCCGATGCCGCTGGAGGCCGCCCGTTACTCCGCCGAGCACACCTGGAGGATGGGCTTCCCATTCCGCGCCCGCAAGCGGCTGCGCGGCTTCCGCCTCGTGGCCACCGATGTCCCGTGGTCGAGCGGGGAAGGCGCCGAGATCAACGGCCCGATCGCCGACCTGCTGCTCCTTGTTTCCGGCCGCCACGCCGCCCTGTCCCGGCTCACAGGACCGGGAGCCGCCGTCCTTCGTGCCCGCGCTCTGGCCGACCGCTGAAGGGCATGCGGTGGAGCAGAGCCATGGAGAGTCTTCGACGGCAATGATCGTCGCGACGGTGGGGGAGCGGGTGTCAGCCCAGGAGTTCGCTGGTCAGTACGCGTTCCAGCCAGGCGCGGTAGCTCTTGGCCGGCCAGCGGCGGTAACGGCGCAGCAGTTGGTGCATATGAGGGGAGCCCAGGGCGTAGAAGATGTCGGCAGCGGTGTTCGCGTCGAGGCCCGGGCGCAGGGCGCCCTGCTGGTGAAGGGCCGTGGTGAGCGCCAGGTAGACCTCGTGGGTGGCCTGCGAGCCCGCGTCGGCGGCTGCGCGCATGTCCGGGTCCGCGCCCGCCGCCTCGACGCTGACCATGATCAGGTCTCCGGCGCGCTCCAGCAGATCGGTGGCATACGCGACGGCGTCGGCGATCGCCGCGCGGGGGTCGGTTTCCTCACGGGCAGCCCGCATCTCCGGCCGGTCCGGTACGGCGACCGGCTCCTCGTCGCCCACGGTCGCAACCCCGAGGGTGTGCCCGAACAGCGCCGCCTTCGTCGGAAAGGCGTCGTAGAGGGTGCGCTCGCCACCCCCGACGCCAGCCTCCCTCTCATCCTCGGTGACCTCGCCCGCGCCGACGCCCTCCCCTTCGTCGCCGCCCCCGACCCCGTGGAACCCCGCCGCATCCTCCTCACTGGCGCCACCGGATTCCTCGGCGCCCACCTCCTGTTCGACCTGCTGCGCCGCAGCGACGCCCACGTCGTCTGCCTGGTCCGCGCCACCGACCAGGAAGCGGCCGAACGCAAGCTGGCCGACGCCCTCACCGGCTACTTCATGCCCTGGTCTGACGCGCTTTCGCCGGACGATTTCCCGCCGGGGGTTGAGACGCTCGAGGATCTGCTCGCCATGAGGAAGCGCAGCTGGGCTGCGCTCCAGGCCACAGGCATCGACGGCGAGGCGGGCTATGTCAGCCTGGACCCCGACGAGGCCGAGGCCGAGCTGCGCCGACTGTTCGACGGGCAGTCGTTCGGGGTGGTGCTCATCGGTGGCGGCATCAAGGCGGCCCACGGCGCCGGCCACCGCCGGGACCTTGCCCAGCAACGGCAGCAACTGCGTGACGTCGCCTGCGGCTTCCTCTGGTCAGCGACACCGCGAGCGGGTGCTCCACCTGTTTCCACTGCCCGTCCAGCAGTAGGCACCGCAGATGCACCCCCGCCCCGCCGGCGCCGATCCGCCCGAGCGAACGGCTCGAACACATCGCCGCGAAGTCCTCCAGTCCGCACCGGACTTCAGGCATCACGCACCGGTCAATGACACAGCCCTCGACCGGCCACGCCACCAACAAACGAACCTGACCAGGCCCTGCCTCCAGTGCGCCACGCCTTGAACAGGCGGGAGGGGGGCGTTGACCACATCAATAGTTGATGCATCGTCAACTTGGTCGTACCTCCTCCCGTATGCGCCGTCCCGCACGCGGGAGCCCCCACCGCAGAAATGATCAGCCCGAATAGGAGCCACACATGCTTGAAGGATTCGAAGACCGTTATGCCGACGTGAACGGCACCCGGCTCCACTACGTCATCGGCGGCGAAGGCGAGCCGCTGGTCCTCATGGACGGGTTTCCGCGCACCTGGCACGGCCTCCACAAGATCATGACCCCGTTGGCCGAACACTTCCGCGTCATCGCCGTGGACTACCGCGGCCAGGGAGAGTCGGACAAGCCCGAGGGCGGCTACGACAAGAAGACCATGGCGAAGGACATCTACGAACTCGTCCGCGGCCTGGGCCACGAGCAGGTGAACATTGCCGGTGCTGACATCGGTGCGATGGTCGCCTACAGCTTCGCCGCCAACTATCCGCAGGCCACCAAGAAGCTCGCCCTGTGGGAAGGCGCCCCCTTCTCGCAGGCATTCCAGCACTTCGCCAAGCCGTTCCCCGGGCCCGGTGATCTGAACCTGTGGACATACCCGTTGAGCCAGATCGAGGGACTGCCCGCCAAGCTTCTCGCGGGGCGGTTTCGGCACGTGATCGACTGGTCGGCCGAACACCTCGCGCGCCACCCCGAGCGGATCAGCGAGGAGAGCCGGGCCATCTACGCCCGGGCCTACGACACACCCGAGGCACTGACCGCGGGCTTCGGCGTATTCCACACCTTCCACCAGGATGTGGCCGACAACGACTCGTATCCCCCGCTGGAGATGCCCGTCTTGGCCATCGGCGGCGACTTCATGCGGCCCATGATGGAAGACAAGGCCAACGACATCCGCTACAGCGGCATCGAGGACAGCGGCCACTTCGTCGCGGAGGAGCAGCCGGAGGCCCTGGCAGCCGAACTGGAAAAGTTCTTCGGCTGACTCCCCGCACGGTGAGCGGCTTGAGCCGCAACCTCCCACAGTCGGCAAGGTCGTCACCACCCTCACCGCCTACCTGCTCGACCAGGCGGCCACGTCCCAGCAGGCCGGCGACGCCGGGCGGTCCGGCGACAGCACTCAGGCAGCGACCGTTGCCGCCCCTTTTGCCCTTTTTCGAGGAGAGCCATGTCCGAGCAGGCCTCAGTCAAGACCCCCGTCGACTTCTGGTTCGACCCCCTGTGCCCCTGGAGTTGGATGACCTCGCGTTGGGTCCTGGAGGTGGAGAAGGTCCGGGACATCGAGGTCCGCTGGCACATCATGAGCCTCGCCGTCCTGAACGAGCCGAAGCTGGACGAGCTGCCCGAGGAGTACCGGGAGCTGCTGTCCACCAAGGCCTGGGCCCCGGTCCGGGTGGTGACCGCCGCCTGGCAGAAGCACGGCGCCGAGGTGCTCGGCCCGCTCTACACGGCCATGGGTACCCGATTCCACAACCAGGGCGAGGGCCCGACCCGCGAGGTGATAGCGGCCGCCCTCGAAGACGCCGGCCTCCCCGCGGACCTGATCGAGTACGCGGACCAGGAGGACTTCGAGTTCGACGCGGAGCTGCGCGCCTCCCACAAGGAAGGCATCGACAAGGTGGGCCAGGACGTCGGCACCCCCGTCATCGCCGTGCCCGGCGCCGACGGCGAACAGCTCGCCTTCTTCGGCCCCGTCGTCACGCCGACCCCCAAGGGCGAGGAGGCCGCCAAACTCTGGGACGGCACCCTGCTGGTCGCCTCCGTCCCGGGCTTCTACGAGATCAAGCGCACCCGCACGGCGGGTCCGGACTTCAGCAACCTGTGAGGGAGCGGGGCTCAATCGGGCTTGGGCATCTTCACGGGAGGGTCGAAGGGGTTGTGTCAATCCCATCGCAGCGTGGAGACGATCTATGCGGCCAGTCCCTCGGCGAGGGTGGCTCGGTAGTCACGTTCGTAGTCGATCGGGCTCTTGAACCCGCACACGCTGTGTAGCCGCCTGGCGTTGTAGAAGTCGGTGATCCAGGTGGCGATCTTGATGCGTGCCTCGGTGCAGGTGCGGAAGGTGTGCCGGTGGACGTACTCGACTTTGAGGACGCTGTTGAACGCCTCGCTCACGGCGTTGTCGAAGCAAGATCCGACTCTGCCCATGGACTGGACCACGCCGAGCTTGCGACAGGCCCGCCTGAACCGCCGCGAGCAGTACTCGCTACCCCTGTCCGTGTGCATGATCACGCTGCGCACGTCGCTGCCGCGGGTGGCCGCGGCCATGTTCAGCGAGGCGACGACCAGGTCGGCGTCGTGACGCTCGGCCATCGCGTAGCCGAGCAGGCGGCGGGAGAACAGGTCGATGACCGTCGCCAAGTACAGCTTGCCCTCGCCAGTTTCGATCTCGGTGAGATCGCCCGCCCAGACGAGATCGGGCTCCTCGGCGGTGAAGTCCCGGCGCACGAAGTCCGGGGCGGCAGGCCGCTTGCCCGGCCTGGTCAGCGACCGGCGGCGGCGCACCTTCCGTCCGGCCAGCCCAAGCTCGGCCATGACCTTCGCGACCGTGTTCACCGACACTCGCCAGCCTCTGCGCGCCAGCTCGATGAACACCTTCGGCGAGCCGTAAGTGCCGCCCGAGCCGTGGAAGACCTCCTCGATCTCCTCTGCCAGCTGCTGCCAGCGCGCCTCACGCGCTGTCGGCGGACGATCCCGCCACTTGTAGAACCACGACTCGGACACCCCCAGCGCCCGGCAGGCGGTGCGGTACGGAATCTTCTGCTCGGCCTTGCAGCTGCTGATCACCCCGACCGCAACGGCCGGGTCCGCCTCAGCTACTTCACCCACAAGGCCACGAATCGCTTGCACACATCACGCTCCATCTCCAGCTCGCGGATGCGCTTGTCCTTCTCCCGAGCCTCGGCCCGCAGCCGCTCCAGCTCCGCCCGCTCACTCTCCCGCAGACGACCGCCGGGCGACGGCTCGGCCACCGGCTGGTCCCGCGACGGCGACCCGTTGCGCCGCGCCCGCGACACCCAGCTGTGCAACGTCCCCGAGTGGATGCCCAGATCCTCAGCCACCTCCGGAATCGGCTTCCCGGTCTCCGTCACGATCCGTACCGCTCCCTCGCGGAACTCAGCGTCGTAGATGCGCTTCCTGGATGCCATGACCCCCAACTATCCCTCCGGTCACGGTCTCCACAGTAGGAGGGGAACCTCAAGGTGCGAGAGTGCGGCCTTGAAACCCGTGGCCGCCCACAGGATCACGTCGACCGGCGTGAAGGAGCCGTCCTCCTCGCGCACTCCCCCGGTTCGATCGCGGTGAACATGGGACGGCGTTCGAGGACCCCGCGCTCCTTGGCCGCCAGCGCGTACGGGGTCCAGCCCAGAGCGGTGTAGGAGACGACGCTCCCGGGGCGGGCCGGCCCGCCTCCACGTCGGCGGCGACGTTGGCGATGATCTGACGTCCCTCGGGATCGAACCCGCCCTCCAGCGGGACTTCATCGCACTCGTCGACGGCGTCCACCAACTCGTCAAGGCGCCGATCCTGTTGGTCTGGGACCGTCTGAACACTCACGTCACCTAAGCTTCTAAAGCCGAATCCTGAAGGTCTCAGACCGGGAACTGGTGGCAACTTGCACCCGGTCACGCGCGGTCTGACGTGGGGGTTCGCGTGCTTTGGGGTACGCGCCGGCCGGCCGCGAGGACCTACTTTTCGGTGGAGGTGCCCGCAACGCCCCCGATGAGGACACAGTGACCGGCTGAGTGAAGGACACGTGGACCAAGCGGCAGCGCCGGTTCTGTGTCGCAGACTTCAGAAGATCCCATACCGGTCCGACCCCATCGACAGCTACCTCGCCGCGACTGACCTCCCAAGGACGACATCACGCGCGCACGGTCAGACGTCACAGTCGCGGCAGACGGGAGGGCCGCTGCTCGCATCGGCCAGTTGGCTGCGGTGGCGCACGAGGAAGCAGACCGTACAGATGAATTCGTTGTCCAGCTGCGGAAGCACCTGGATTGTCAGCTCCTCGCCCGAAAGATCGGCACCGGGCAGTTCGAGGCCCTCGGCGGCCTCGGACTCGTCCATGTCGATGGCAAGAGTGGATTTGCTGGTGCTTCGGGTGTTGAGCTCCTCAAGGTTGTCGATGATGCCGTCGTTGCGTGGGGTGTCGAAGTCCTTCGCCATCTTGCCTTCTTTGTCTTGGTGTTTGCCGTGCTCGCGTATGTCTGCGCTGTCTGAGCGGTGGGAAGCGGACGGAGTGTGTCAGGCGGGCTGGACGGTGATCGTGCAGAGCCGCTTGGTCGCCCGGGTCAGGGCTACGTACAGGTCCCTCTCCCCGCCGGGGCGCGCCGTGGTGATCTCTTCGGGGCTGATGACGACGACTCCGTCGAACTCCAGCCCGCGCACTTCGGATGCTGGAACGATGCGTGCGTGCTGTGCGATGTCAGAGGCTGTCAGGTCGTCCACCCTCGCCTCTGCGCAGATGACCCCGAGGAACTCGCCCGGGTACGCGGAGCTCTGGTCGCGAAGTTCCTGGACGACGGTGGCGACCAGCTTCTCAGCAGGTGTGGTCACGGTGCGGGGAGTCTCGCCAGTGCGCAGTGACCGTGTCGGCTCCTGGTCCGGAGCGATCCGGGCGAGCAGTTCTCGGGTACTCGCGAGAATCTCCTGCGTGGTGCGGTAACTGACCGTCAGACTGTGCAGCTGGAACTGCGGGCCGACATGCGGACTCAACGCCTCCTTCCAGTCATGCGCCGTCGTGACCGGGCCCGCCTGGGCGAAGTCGCCCACCAGCGTCATGGCTTTTGCCGGGCAGCGGCGGACGATCATCCGCCACTGCATGGCGGTCAACTCCTGTGCCTCGTCGACGACAACGTGCCCGTACACGCGCTCCGGCGGGCCGTCGACCAAGCTGGCCGCCTCGTCCAGCAGCGCTACATCGGCATCGGTCCACGGCGCGTCCGGGGCACGCAGCAGACGCGACCGCTCGTCCGGTGTCAGCCAGGGAAGGTACTCGGCGAGAGTGCCGAGGTCTGTCAGGAGAGCCCGCACGAGGCCACCGGGTGTCAAGTGCGGCCACAGCGCTTCCACGGCCTGGTCGACGTGGGGGTCGTCGAGGAGCTCGGCCCGGACGACGTCCGCGTCGAAAAGGGCGGCCGATCCCGAGGCGGCTGCATCGTCGGGGCTGGGGTGGGCCAGGTCCGCCGCCGTGAATCGGTCGAGGTTCCGGCCCGTCAGCTGGGCCACCTCGTTGTCGATCTGCTCCAAGAGGTCAGCCGTATTGCGTTCCAGCGTCTCGGTGAGGGCGTCGACCAGAAGCTCCTTGAACACCTGGCGCGCTGGATTGTGTCCCAGCCCGGTCGCCACAGCGGCGTCGCGTGCGGTGCGGACTGTGGCTTCCGTAAGGTGAACCACGTCCTGCCCGACACGCAAGGTGAGGTCGCCGCGCGGACTTTGACGGGTGCGCAGCAGGTCGGCAAGTGCGTCAGCGAGAGCGGAACTGCCCTTGAGGCGCGCGGTGTCGAACGACTCCACCGCGGTGGGGACCACTCCGGCCAGTTCCTGGCATGTCGCCAGCACGACGTCGTTCTCGCCGAGCGAGGGCAGGACCTGGGAGATGTAGTCGAGGAACCGCGCGTTGGGCCCGACCACCAGGACGCCTTCCTTCGCAGCGCGCGGGAACGCGTACAGGACATACGCCGCCCGGTGCAGCGCGACCACCGTCTTGCCCGTCCCGGGCCCGCCCTGCACCACCGTCACGCCGCGGTGCGCGGAGCGGACGATCTTGTCCTGCTCGGTCTGCAACGTTGCGACGGCCGCGCGCATTCGGCCCGTACGCCGTGCCGAAAGGGCCTCGGTCAACGGGCCGTCGCCCACGACGTCCTCGGTGGTCGGGGCGGAACCGTCCAGCAGCTCGTCGCTCACCGAGACCACCGCGCGCCCGTCCAGGCGCAGGTGCCGGCGTCGCCGCAGGTTCATCGGGTGAACGGGCGTGGCCTCATAGAAGGGCCGCGCCGCGTGCGCACGCCAGTCGACGAGCAGGGGCAGGTCGTCGTCCTCTGTCTGCAGGCCGATCCGGCCTATGTGCAGTGTGGTGCCGTCCGCCCAGTCGATGCGGCCGAAGGCCAGTCCGTTTTCGGCCCCTTCGAGCCGTCCGATCTCCTGCGTCAGGCGGTCGGCGGCGATCCCGCGCTCGTATGTCTCGCTCGCACTCTCGGCCGGGGTCCTGAGTACTTCCGCCAGACGTGTCCGTGCCTCGGAGATCCGCTCTGTGAGCAGCTCGTACAGCGTGGAAACTCGCGCCCGTTCCCACTCGACCTGACGCGCAGCGGAGTCGTTGGACAGTGACAACGGAGGGCTCCTCTCGATTCGGGTGCCCACTATCGACTAGAGCCCAGGGAAAGTAAATCTTGACCTATTCGAGAAAGTAGTCACCGTCACCAGAGGTAATGCTGAGCCGCTTTGGCCTCCGTCTCAGTGCTCACGCGTGCGTGTTTTTGTCAAGAGTGATTTTGTCTGCATCGCGTAGGAGTCGCGGTGATCCTGTCTTCGGTTTTGAAGGGTCTCATGGATGTATACCTGGATCTTTATTTACTGAGCCCATTCCAACCTCAGGCGACAGCCGATCGGCGCTGTGTCACGGGCATCTGGTAGACCCTGGCTATGACTTTCTTGGCGGTGGTCGAGGGTGAGGCCGGCGGATGGCGCATCGATCGGGACGCGCTGACAGACGCGATCCGTGACCGGTGGTCTGAGGTCGAGATCCACTCGGTGCACCGCAGTGAAGCGCGCAGCCTCGTATGGCAATTTGAGACGGGGAACGGTCCAGGGGAGGCATATCTGCACGAAGACGGGACCTGCCTGTACATGGACGTCTGGGAGGAAGACGCGATCTGGCTGGCGATCGTCTTCCGCAGGCTGGCACCCATGGACCTTGACCTGGTGTTCTGCGATGAGGGTTACACCTTCGACGTTTGTCTGCGGGCTGGGACGACCGAGGCCGAATTGACGGACCTGGTAAATGCTGCGGGTTGATCTCAGCACGTGGCAGCGAGCTGGAGGACCAGGACGGCTTGGACAAGGCTCGTGGTCCGGGTCGTCGAGCAGCGGAGTTTAACGGCGCCCACCACCAGCTCGGCCTCATCCACGCCGAAGCCGAACGCCGCAACATCACCGTCCACATCCTGCTCGACTTCGTCCACGTCGCGGAGTACGTCTGGGCCGCCGCACACGCCTTCCACACCCCGGCAACCGCGAGGCCGAGACATGGGCCGCCGACCATCTCACCACGATCCTCGCAGGCCAAGCCCTCCGCGCCGCCGACGAGATGCTGACCCAGGCCGACCGTGAACGCCTGCCCGGCTCACGCCGCCAGGCCGTCACCGCATGCCACCGCTACCTCACCGGCCACCTCGACCAGCTCCACAACGACACCGCACTCGAAGCCGGCTGGCCCATCGCCACCGGCGCCATCGAAGGCACCTGCCGCCACCTCATCGGCGACCGCCTCGACATCACCGGCGCCCGCTGGAGACTCGAAGGAGCCGAAGCCGTCCTCCGCCTCCGCGCCCTCACCGCCAACAACGACCTCGACGCCTACTGGACCTTCCACACCCAGCGCGAACACCAGCGGCTCTACCCCAGCCCCGACCAGGCCGGACACACACCGACCGCCTGATCCACGACCTTCACTTCAAAGAGCCGCACCCGTCGCCAATTGAGCGGGTTGAGAACACTGCTACGGACCGGCTCGCTGAACACCAGGTCGACAAACCCCTGATCGACTGCGGCGGCAGAAGCCCCGGGAACGGTCAGGGCGTTGAGGACCATGGCACAGAAGCGCAGAACTACCTCCACGGGAACACGCTGCAACTGTCGCATGGTGTAGTCAGCAGTCAACGGTGCCCCGAAGATCTCATCCGGCGTGAGGAAAGCCGCAGCCAAACCGATCGGTGCCGGTTCCGCTCAAGCGGTTCGGGCGGAAGCGGACCGCGATTGCGGGCATGCCCGAGACCTACCGGGTCGGCCGCGTTCGGGCAGTGGTGACGGGCCGCTGCCCGAACCTGCGAGCGGGGTCGTGGACGACCGCGTTCAGCAGGCAGCGGTGACGGAGTCGGTCCGCAGGGGCGCGGCCGTCTTCGCGGTGATCTCGTCGAGGGTGATGCCGGGTGCGGTCTCGACGACGGCAAGGCCGTCGGGTGTGATGTCGAGGACGCCGAGGTCGGTGATGACGCGGTGGACGCACCGTTCGCCGGTGAGCGGCAGGGTGCACTCGGTCAGGATCTTCGGGCTGCCGTCGTTGGCGGTGTGCTCCATCAGGACGATGACGCGGCGGGCGCCGTGTACCAGGTCCATCGCTCCGCCCATGCCCTTGACCATCTTTCCGGGGATCATCCAGTTGGCCAGGTCACCGCGTTCGGACACCTGCATGGCGCCCAGCACCGCGGTGCCGATGTGACCGCCGCGGATCATGCCGAAGGACAGGGCCGAGTCGAAGAAGGACGCGCCGGGCACGACGGTGACCGTTTCCTTGCCCGCGTTGATGAGATCCGGGTCGACCTCGTCGGCGGTCGGATAGCGGCCGGTGCCCAGGATGCCGTTCTCGGAGTGCAGCACCACCTGCACGCCGGGCGGGAGGTGGCCGGGGATGAGGGTGGGCAGGCCGATGCCCAGGTTGACGTAGGAGCCGTCGGTGAGTTCGGCGGCGGCGCGGGCGGCCATCTGGTCGCGGGTCCAGCCCCGGGGCGTGTCCATCGTCGGGCTCATGCTCGTACCGTCCTCTTCTCGATCTGCTTGTCGGCGGCCTGAGCGGGGGTGAGCTCCACGATCCGCTGGACGAAGACGCCGGGGAGGTGGACGGCGTCGGGGCTCAGCTCGCCCGGTTCCACGAGCTCTTCGACCTCGGCGATCGTGATCCGGCCGGCCATCGCCGCGAGCGGGTTGAAGTTGGCCGCGGCGCGGCGGAAGACCAGGTTGCCGTGCCGGTCCCCCCGCCAGGCCCGGACGAGGGCGAAGTCGGTGGTGATGGCGTGCTCCAGGACGTGCGGTCGGCCGTGGAAGTCGCGTGTCTCCTTGGGCGGGGAGGCCACGGCGACCGAGCCGTCCGCCGCGTACCTCCACGGCAGACCGCCGTTGGCGACCTGGGTGCCCACACCGGCCGGGGTGTAGAACGCGGGGATGCCCGCGCCGCCGGCGCGCAGCCGTTCGGCCAGTGTGCCCTGCGGCACCAGTTCCACCTCCAGCTCGCCCGACAGGTACTGGCGGGCGAACTCCTTGTTCTCGCCCACGTAACTGCCCGTCACGCGGGCGATCCGGCCAGCGGCGAGCAGCACGCCCAGCCCGCGGCCGTCCACGCCGCAGTTGTTCGACACGACCTGCAGGCCGGTGGCGCCCTGTTCGTGCAGGGCCCGGATCACCACTTCGGGGATGCCGCTGAGGCCGAAGCCGCCGACGGCCAGTGACGCGCCGTCGGGAATGTCGGCGACCGCCTCGGCGGCGTTCGTGCTGACCTTGTTCACTGAGCGACCTTTCAGCCGGGGAGTACGGATGACCAGCCGCCGTCGACGACGAGGTTGGCGCCGGTGATGTACGAGGCCTCGTCGGAGGCGAGGAAGACGGCGGCGCCCACGACCTCGTCGGGGAGGCCGACGCGGCCGAGGGGGATGTGGCGGGCGATGGTGCACATGGGGTGATCGGCGGCGAGCAGGTCACCGCGCGAGCCCTCGGTGTCGACCATCCCGGGGCTGACGCAGTTGGCCCGGATGCCGTGCGGGGCGCCTTCGGCGGCGAGTTGGCGGGTCAGGGCGATCACGGCGCCCTTGGAGGCGGAGTGCGCCGAGCGCTGGTTGGTCAGCGAGCCGGTCAGTCCGGCCGTCGAGCCGACGGTGAGGACGCAGCCGCGGCTGCGCACCAGGTGCGGCCAGGCGCCGTGCGCGGCCAGCCATACTCAGTCCAGCTCCGCGCGCAGGGTGAAGGTGAAGTCCTCGTACGGCTGGGTGTCCACGGCTCCGAAACGGACGGCGCCGGCGTTGGCGTAGAGGATGTCGATCCCGCCGAAGGCGTCCACAGCCTCCTGCACCCACGCGCGGACGGACGCCTCGTCCGTGACGTCCAGCGGGCCTGGAGTCAGGGCCGTGCCGCCCGCCTCCCCCACGAGCCGCTGGGTCTCCAGCGCCGCCTCGTGCAGCAGGTCTCCGCCGACGACGATCGCGCCCTCGGCCGCGAAGCGCAGCGCCGCCGCCCGGCCCTGGCCACGGGCGGTGCCGGAGATCAGGGCCACCTTGCCTTCGAGGCGTCTCATGACGCCTCCGGGCGCAACGCGTCGGCGATGGACTTCACGCCGCCGTGCGCGGTGAGTCCGCCGTCGACCGGGATCTCGGCGCCGGTGATGAAGGAGGACTCGTCGGACAGGAGGAAGACCACGAGCGGGGCGACCTCGTCCACCGTGCCGGTGCGGCCGAGCGGGGTCTCGCGGATGTTCGCCTCGCGGAAGGCGGGGGCGGCGGAGGCGGTCATCTCGGTCTCGATGAAGCCGGGGTGGATCGTGTTGACGCGGATGCCGCGCGGGCCCAGCTCCGTGGCCGCGGTCTTCGACAGGCCGCGCAGTGCCCATTTGCTGGTCGTGTAGGCGACCGGGTAGTGGCCGGTGAGCGCGGCGGTGGAGCCGACGTTGACGATGGACGAGCCGGGCGGCATCAGCGGCGTCAGGTGCTGGATGGCAAGGAGCGGGCCGGTGACGTTGACGGTGTGGACGCGGGCGAAGTCGTCGGGGGTCACTTCGCCGAGGCGGGCACGCCAGGTGATGCCCGCGTTGTTGACCAGACCGTGCACCCGGCCATACGACTCCCGCAGTTCGGCGGCCAGCTCCGCCCAGTGCTCCTCGTCGGTGACGTCGAGTTGGCGGCAGCCGGGGGCCTCGGTGACGTCGGTGGCGATGACGCGGGCGCCCTCGCGGGTCAGGGCCTCGGCCTCGGCGGCGCCCTGGCCGCGCGCGGCGCCGGTGACGACGACGACCTTGCCGAGGAGTCTCTTGGGGTGCAGGTCGTTCACGGCCGTTCCCGGGTGCGGCGGCGGGCGGTCGGCAGGGGCTCCGGATTCCTCCCCGCGACCACGGTGTTGGAGACGGTCCCGATGCCCTCCACGGTGAGGGTGACGGTGTCGCCCGGCTTCAGCGGGGGCGGGGACTGCTCGCCCCGGACGCCCCACAGCTCGGCGAGGCAGCCGCCGTTGCCGCAGGTGCCGGAGCCGAGCACGTCGCCGGGGCGGACGACGGTGCCACGCGAGGCGTAGGCGACCATCTCCTCGAAGGTCCAGCTCATGTTGGACAGCAGGTCCTTGCCGATGACCTCGCCGTTCACCGACGCGGTCAGCGCCAGGCGCAGAAAGCCGTCGGTGTCCCGGTACGGCTCCAGTTCGTCGGCGGTGACCAGGTACGGGCCGAGGGTGGTGGCCGTGTCCTTGCCCTTGCACGGGCCGAGGCGGACCTGCATCTCGCGGGACTGCAGGTCGCGGGCCGACCAGTCGTTGAAGACCGTGTAGCCGATGATGTGGTCCCGTGCCTGTTCCGGCGTCAGGTCCCGCCCTTCGCGGCCGATGACGGCGGCGACCTCCAGCTCGAAGTCGAGGACTTCGCTGCCCGGCGGCACCGGGACGTCGTCGTGGGCGCCGATGACGGCGTACGGGTTGGTGAAGTAGAACGTCGGGGCGTCGTACCAGGCTTCGGGCGCCCCGCCGACGCCGTCCATGGACCGCCGTACCCCTTCGACGTGCTCCTCGAAGGTGACGAAGTCCCGCACGGTGGGCGGCTGAAGCGGTGGCAGCAGCCGCACCTCGGACACGTGAGGGCCCGGCGGGACGTCGAGCGTGGCGGCGCCGGCGCGCAGGAGTGCGTCGAGTCCGTCGCCGCCGCTGATCAGCTCCGTGAGCGAGCGCGCCCCGGGAACCGGGTGGAGGGTGCCGTCCTCCTCCACGACGGCGACCCTGCGCTGGTGTCGGTGTTCATAGGTGGCGAAACGCATGCACGGCTCCAGGCTCTGGCGGTCTTCGACAGCGGTGGGAAGCGGGGACGCGGCAAGGGCGTCAGGGCGGTGACAGGGCCACCGCGTCCCCGCGGTTCGAGGCGTCAGACCGGCGGGGCGACGAAGCAGCCGCGGTCGACGTCGTTGAACGACTCCTTGGCGATCAGCTCGTTCATCGGGTTCGCCGTGCCCCACTGGTCGGCGACCCCGGGCTGGGAGAAGTCATAGACGTGGGGGTGCCAGGTGTCCTCGTCCAGCAGCTCCAGTTCCGTCGTGTATTCGACGGTGTTGCCGTGCGGGTCGAGGAAGTAGGTGAAGGTGTTGTCGCCCGCCAGGTGCCGGCCGGGCCCCCAGACCTTCTGGAAGCCGGCGCGGATCACGCGGCCGGAGCCGCGCATGTACTCGTCGATGCCGCGCATCTCGAAGGAGACGTGGTGCAGGGCGGTGTGCGGCCCTTGGGCGATGGCCATGGAGTGGTGCTGGTTGCTGATGCGCATGAAGTGCATCGCCTCGCCCATCTTCGGATGCATCAGCGTGTCGGAGAGCCGGAATCCGAGGTGACGCTCGTACCACTCCCGAGTGCGGTTCAGATCCGGGGAGTTGAGGACGACGTGCGACAGCTTGACCGGGATGGCCTCCTTCTCCTCGATCTTGCGGTGCTGCCGGACGTTGACGTCCGCGGAGACCTCGATGGTGCGTCCGTCGACGTCGAAGAACCGGAAGCCGTACCCGCCTCCGGGGGTGTCGACCTTGCCCGGCTGGGAGATCAACTGCACTCCTCCGGCGAGGAGTTGCTCGGCGAGGGTGTCCACGTCCGCCGCGCTCGCGGCGCCGTACGAGACGAGGTCGAGGCGCTTCTCCTCGGCCTTGCGCAGCCGTACCACGTACTGCTCGGGGCTGCCTTCGGCGGCGAGGAAGGAGATGCCGGAGTCCTCGGCGACCTTGGTCAGGCCCCAGACGTCGGCGTAGAAGTCGAGTTGCTTGTCGTAGTCGGGCACGGCGAGGTCGACGTGCCGGAGATGGGTGAGCAGGCGTGCGCTCATGATGGGTTTTCCTCCTGCGGGGGGTCAGGTGAGGCGCAGCAGCGTTGCGGCGTTGCCGCCGCGCACGGCGTGGAAGTCGTCGTCGGGCAGGCGGGCGGCGCGCAGTGCGCCGACGGGGTCCTCGGTACCCATATCGAAGGGGAAGTCGGAGCCGAGCAGCACACGGTCCGGGCCGGCCGCGCCGATCAGTGCCCGCAGTACCTGCGGGTCGTGGACCAGCGAGTCGAAGTACAGGCGCTTGAGGTAGCTGCTGGGCAGGTGGGCGCAGCCCGCGCCCGCGTCGGAACGGGCCGACCAGGCGTGGTCGGAGCGGCCGATGTGGGTGGGCAGATAGCCGCCCCCGTGCGCGGCGATGACCTTCAGCTCCGGATGCCGGTCCAGCACCCCGGAGAAGATCAGGTGCGAGAGCGCGACGGCGTTTTCGGTGGGCTGGCCGACGGTGTTGGACAGGTACCACTGGTCGAGGCGTTCGTCGAGCGTGCAGCCGAAGGGGTGCAGGAAGAGGATCGCTCCCGTTTCCTCGGCCCGGGTCCAGAAGGGTTCGTAGGCGGGGTCCGACAGCTCCCGGCCAGGCGCGTGCGAGGAGATTTCGACACCCAACAGGCCCATACTCACGGCGAGTTCGAGCGCGCGCACCGCCGATTCCGGGTGCTGCAGGGGGACGAGGCCCAGACCGTGCAGCCGGCCGGGCACCTGGGCGCAGTGGGCGGCCGTCGCCTCGTTGGCCAGGCGGTACACCTTCTCCGCCGTCTCCTCGTCCGCCCAGTAGTGGTAGTGCGAGGGCGACGGGCTGACCAGCTGGACGTCCACGCCCTGCGCGTCCATCGCGGCCAGTCGTACGGCGACGTCCGTCAGCCTCGGGATGCGTTCGGCGACCATGGGGCCGGTGACGGCGAGGGCCGCGGGCCCGTTGCGACGGGCATCGAGGGCCTTGGCCTGTGCCAGGCCCGGCAGGCCGGCCACCAGGGCATCGACCTCGGGGATCAGGACGTGCGCGTGGACGTCGACCGTCGGGGAAGTGTGCGCGTCCGTGCTCGACGAGGGGCGGCTCCCGGCGGTAGCCGGGGGCTGGGTGCCTCCTCCGATGACCAGTGCTCTCTGGCCTTCCATCGCCAACTCCTTTGTTGGGCGGATTACTTGACGGCGACCGGGTTGACGGGGGAGCCGACGGCTCCGGTGATGGGCAGGGGCGCGGCGGTGAGCCAGAACTCGTACACGCCGTCGGAGGCGCAGTCGTCCGCGAGGGCGTCGGGGTCCCATATCTCGCCGATCAGCAGGCCCATGTGGGGGATGACGACCTGGTGCAGCGGCTGGAAGGCGCGGTCGAACTCGTTCGGCCGTACCTCGAAGCCCCAGGTGTCGGTGGCGATGGCGGCGATCTCGCTCGTGTGCAGCCAGCCGGCGGTGGTGAAGGACAGGCCGGGAGAGTCGCCGCCCGCATAGTCGCCCCAGCCCTCGCGGCGGGCGCGCGCCAGCTGCCCGGTCCGGACGACGACGATGTCCCCGCGGCCGACGGCCACGCCGTGCGCCTCGGCCGTCGCGGTCAGGTGTTCCTCGGTGATCGCGAAACCGTCCGGCAGCTCTCCGCGTTCACCGCCGATCACCCGGCCGACATCGAGGAGGACTCCGCGCCCGGCGACGTACGGGGCCATGTGCTCGATGCCGGTGACGAGGTCGCCGTCGGAGGTGACGACCTTCTCCGCCGCCCGACCGTTCCATGCCTTGCCATGGTCGAAGATGTGCCCGAGCCCGTCCCACTGGGTGGAGCACTGCAGCGGCATCGCGATCACGTCGTCGGCGCCGCCGAAGCCGTGCGGCATGCCCTGGTTGCCGAGGGCCGCGTCCGTTCCCGTGGCCAGCATGGTGTGGACGGGGTTGGTGCGGCGGCGCCAGCCCTTCTGCGGGCCGTCCATGTCGAACGGCTGCGACAACGAGAAACTCACGCCCCGGCGGACCAGTGCCGCACCCTCGCGTCGCTTGGCTTCGTCGAGGAAGTTCAGCGTGCCGAGCACGTCGTCCTCGCCCCAACGCCCCCAGTTGGAATACCGCTTGGCGGCCTCGTTGATCGCGCCCTCGGCGTCCGTGGGGTCGAGCGGGGCCGTCACGACGCGGTCCTGTCGGCGACACAGCGGGTGCGCTGCGCGCCCAGACCCGTGATGGAGCCCTCCATGACGTCGCCGTCGCGCAACAGCCGTCCCCAGTGCATGCCGTTGCCGGCCGGGCTACCGGTCAGCACCAGGTCGCCGGGCAGCAGCCGGGAGGTCTGGGAGATGTAGGACACCAGCCGGGCGATGCCGAAGAGCATGTCCTTGGTGGACTCGTCCTGCATGGTCTCGCCGTTGAGCTTCAGTGTGACCCGCAGGTCGCCCGGGTCGGCGATTGACTCGGCGGGCACGATCCACGGGCCCAGCGGGGTGAAGCCGGAGGCGTTCTTGCTGCGCAGCCAGTCGGTGCCGATGGCCTTCATGTCCCGGCGGAAGACGGTGGCGCGGTCGGTGAGGTCGTTGGCGATTGTGTACCCGGCGACGTACTCCAGGGCCTCCTCGACCGTCACCCGGTAGGCGGGCTTGGCGATGACGGCCGCCAACTCGAGCTCCCAGTCGGGCTGTTCGGCCCAGTCCGGGAGTACGACATCGTCGAAGGGGCCGGTGATCGCGCTCGGCAGGCCGATGAACACGTACGGCAGGTCCTCGGCGGCCCGGCGGTCCATGACCGCGGCGACCTCCGCGCGCGCCTCCTCCACGGTGCGCGGGTCGTCGGGCGAGCGGTGGGCGACCTCCAGGTCGATCACGTGCTGCCGGTAGTTGGCGCCGGACTGGAAGACCTGGCGGGGCTCGACCGGCGCGTGCACCCGCAGGCGCTCCGACGGTAGCCAGTCGGCCGTCTCGTCGGCCGCGAGTTCGTGCAGGCGAGGGAGCATCTCGTCCCAGCGGTCGAAGATCGCCCGGGCCGTCAGGGCCGGCTCCCCGAGGGCCGTGCGAAGATCCAGCACGCGCCCCCCGGGGATCACGAGACCGGGGAAAGGCGCCTGGTCAGAGGCCGAGAGAACGCCAAGGGCGAAGGGTCCGGAGAAGGACGCGGGAGCAGCTGCGGGTTTCACGGGAATGTCCTCCAGATTGCGGTGGGACCACTGTCGCCCTCAACGAGTAATCTGGGAAATCGATTCTTTAGATGTTGATCATCCGTGGTGCAAATGCCGCTGCCTGCGGCCTCGCTCTGGAGGCGTCGTGTCCCTCGCCGGCCTCGATCTCAATCTCGTCCTGTCCCTGCGGGCCCTGCTGGAGGAGCGCAACGTCACCCGCGCCGGGCAGCGCGTCGGGCTCAGTCAGCCGGCCATGAGCGCGGCCCTGGCCCGCCTACGCCGCCATTTCGACGACGACCTGCTCGCGCGCGTCGGCAAACAGTACGAACTGACCGCCCTCGGCCGCGCTCTGCTGGACCGCACCTCCACCGCCTGCGACCTGCTGGAACTAGTCTTCAGCAGCAGGGCCGACTTCGCCCCGGGCAGCGAGGAGCACGAGTTCACCCTGCTTGGCTCCGACTACGCAGTCGCCGTGTTCGGCGCCGAGCTCGCCCGGACCGTGCACGCCGAGGCCCCGGGGGTACGGCTGCGCTTCCAGCGGACGCCCCTCGACTTCATGGAGGACACCGCAGCGCAACTCAGCACGGCCGACGGGCTTCTGATGCCGCACGGCATCATCAGCGGTTTCCCCGCCGTCGACCTGTTCACCGACCGCTGGGCCTTCCTGGTGGCCGAGACCAACGACGAGATCGGCGACCAGCTGACCATGGACGACCTGGCACGGCTGCCCTGGGTCATCTACCAGCGCGCCTACGACTCTCCGGCCGCCCGGCAGCTGAGCATGCTCGGTGTCGATCCCCGCGTGGAGATCTCCGTCGACAGCTTCCAGTCGCTGCCCTTCCTGGTCGCCGGGACCCGCCGGATCGCCCTGGTACAGCAGCGCCTGGCCGAGCTGCTGCGCGGCGTGGCCGCCGTACGCCTCATGGAACCTCCCTACGGGGCTGTCCCTCTCCAGGAGGCACTGTGGTGGCACCCGGTGCACACCCACGACGCGGCCCACATCTGGCTGCGCGAGACCGCGGCCCGCGTGGGAGCGCAGCTGGCCGCTTCCGATCCCGGCCGTAGCGCCACGGTCGCACCGAGATAGCGGGCTCCTACAGGTGCCCAGCGTCCAAGGCCCGGATGAAGCTGGTGGTGGCCAGGGGGAGGTGCCCCTCGGCAAGGCCTGCATGTCGGCGAGGTAGAGCGAGGTGTGGAACATTGCGGCGCAGTTGATGACGATCTGGGCGAGAGCGGCCAGGGTGGTCTCGACGGCAACCACCGCGGTGGCCGCGATCGGGAGGGCGATGCGGCCGGTGATGGCCAGGGCGGCGAGCGTGGCCCAGGTGCACAGCAGGAAGTGTCGTCTAAAACTGACGATCACCGTTGACACCTGGGTCTCCGATCGCTATGGAGATCCGCATGCCGAAGTCCGCTCCCACCACTCCGCCGCTTGACCGTGAGTCCAAGCGGCGCCTGGCGGTGATACGCCACGTCGAAGAGGTCACCGGGAACGTCTCGCGATGTCCTGTCGGTACTTCGGGATCAGCCGGCAGGCGGAGTGCACCGTGCCGGAGTTCGGGCCCGAGTACGCCGACCTGCACGCCGACTGTCGCCAGACCAAGGACGTGCCGTTGATCCACAGCGGCGGCATCCTGCTCGTGCGCCGGTGCAGATGCGGGTGTCACCGAGGCAAGTAGTCCCCCGCACAGCACTGAGCCCCCGTCACGCGACGGCCGCTCAGCGGCTCGACGGGGTCACGTCGCGGCCGTCGGCGTCCACCCACGTGAGCCGGTCCGTGACGTCCGGCGAGGCGCTGGCGGACACCTGCTTGACCCGCACCTGCCCGAGCACGTCAGGCGCCAGCAGCATGCGGGCAATGGAGCGCTGCGCCTCCACGGGCGTGGCATCCCAGCGCTTCTCCACGTCGGGCCCGTAGCCGAACAGGGCGGCCAGCGGCGACGGGCCGGGCGTCAGCTCCATCTCGCCATTCTCCAGCTCACGGATCTCGCCGGACAGCCTCTCGATCTTGCGGCCGATGAGCCGCGCCTCGCCCGGGGTCTCCACGTCCTCGGCCTCGAACGCCTCCAACTGGCTCCGCTTCAGGATCAGTTCAGCCTGCACGGTAACCAGCTTCGCGCCGAGGTATGCGAACACCACCGTGCGGAGCAGGCAGTCCGTCTTCTCCTTGTTGATGCGGGTGCAGCCCCGGCCATGGCGCTGGTAGGCCGGGGGCTGGGGAGTACCGGCCGCCTTGCGGTAGGTGACGGTCATGGGGGCGTCACAGACGTCGCACACCAGCGTGCCGCTGAAGGCGTGCCGGGCGCCGCCGGAGAAGTTGGTGCGCCGGTCGCCGTTCTTCAGGATGTTCTGCACCTCGTGGAACACCTTGACGAACTCCGCGACGCTGACTGGCTTGCCGTCGTAGCTGGCGCCAGGGAAGTCGGCGACGACCGGCCACGACGCGGGCAGCTCCTTGCCCTTGTGGGTGCGCTTGCCGATGTAAGCGACGCGCTGCGCCATGCCGTGCATGGTCCGCGCGCTCAGCGGCTTGCCCTGGCGGCCAACGAGGCCGCGCGCCTTGAAGTCCCGCTCGATGGCGGCCATGGAGTACCCGGCGTGGATGCGGAAGAACAGCTCGATGACGGCCTGCGCCTCGTTGGGCTCGGGCCTCTGCTCGGTGGGGCGCATGACCCGGCGGCCGTTGGCGTCCCGGACGCGCTCGTAGCCACGCTCGTAGCCGAAGGGGCATACGCCGTGCCCCCTGGCGCCGCCGGAGTGGTTGAGGTTGGTCTTCACGCCGCGTGTCACCCTTTTGTGGGTCTTGTAGGACTCGTACTCGGAGTCGACCGCGTCCAGCAGCAGCGTCCGCCGGTCGTTGCCGTTGCGGGGGTCCAGGATGCGCTCGTGGGTCTGCACGTAGAAGCGCACGCCCTTCTCCTCGCACAGGTCGAGCAGCGTCACCCACTCGCCGGTCTTCCGGCTGCCGCGCGAGGACTCCCACAGCCACAGCAGGTCGGCGCCGAACCGGTCGTTACGCAGGTCGGCGAGCAACCGCTCGAAGTCGTCGCGGGCCTTCTTGGCGTAGCGGCTGGCGGAGCCGATGTCCTTGTAGGGCTTGCCGAGGGTGATGCCGAGTTCGGCAGCCGTCTCCGCGTGCTCGGAGTGTTGCTGCTCGGGGCTGCGCTCGGTACCCGACTTGTCGACGCTGACGCGCAGGTACTCGCGGGCGGTGAGCGTCGCTGTGGCTGTGGTCATCGGTCCTCCCCAGAGTCACTGAGCCCTTTCAGCACGGCCACTGATCGGGTGACGACGCCGACGTCCGCAACAGACAAGGCTCCTGTGCCGTTGAGGGAGGTGTTCGACGTCTCAACTCATCGGCGCAGGAGCCCTATTGCTTCCCTATCCTGCCGCACTCGACCTGCCGCATGCCCTGGTTGAGTGGGTCACCCTGCTCATCGTCACCCGGGAGGGTGACCGCCGCTGCAAGCTCCGCCGCACCAGCGTGCGCTGGTCGGCCTGGTGTACCTCCGCCGACATAACACCCTCGCCCAGCTCGCGGTCGGCTTCGGTATTTCCGTCGGCACCGCCCACGCCTACGTAGCAGCCGTCGTCGACCTGCTGGCCAACCGCGCGCCCGGCCTGCTGCGCGCCCTGCGCGAGGCCGATCCCGACTTCGTCCTGCTGGACAGCACTCTCGCGGAGTGCGACCGGGTCAGCGACAGCCGAGCCGACTTCTCCCACAAACACCGCCGACACGGGGTGAACGCGCAGGTCGTGACCGACCCGGCCGGACGACTGCTGTGGATCTCGCCTGCGCTGCCCGGCCGCACACACGTCCTCACTGCGGCCCGAACCCACCGGATCATCCGGATCTGCGAGCGCCAAGGCGTCCCGGTCCTCGCCGACCGCGCCTACATCGGAGCCAGCTCGTGGGTGACGACAGCCCTCAGACGTCCGCCGGGCAGTGACCTCACGCCCACCCAACAGAGCCTCAACCGTGCGCTGTCCTCAGCCCGGGCACAGGTCGAGCGCGGCATCGCGCGGCTGAAGGCATGGCGGATCTTCCACAGAACTCGGTGCAGCCCGAATCGAATGACATCAATCGCCGCCGCCGTCCTCACCCTGGAGCGGCAACGCTGAAAAGGCCCACTTCCTGCCCCCTTCCAAGGTAGCGCTAAGAACGGGGCTTTAGCGTGTACGGCGCGCTTTGGGCGGCGGCCCTGATCTCGGCGGCGTTCACGGCGCCGACCGTGCGGCACGCCGTCGACGAGGCGCTCGCCGTGATTCCGGCGAGCTGCCGGCTCGCCCGTACGGTACGCCGGGTCGTCTCCCTCCACGACACGCGGATGACCTGGGAGGACACGCTCACCACGGTGGCCGGGGAGACCGCCGGGCTCGGCTGGATCCACACCATCCCGAACGCCGCCGTACTGACCGCCGGGCTCCTGTACGGCGACGGCGACTTCACCCGCACCATCACGCTCACCGTCCGCGGCGGCCTGGACACCGACTCCAACGGCGCGACCGCGGGCTCGGTGGCCGGCGTCCTGACCGGCGCGGACGCCATCCCCGCGCAGTGGAAGGACCCGCTGGAGGACACGGTGCGCAGCGCGGTGTTCGGCTTCGACGGAGTGCGGATCAGCGAGTTGGCGGAGCGGACGGTGCGGTTGGCGCAGGCGGAGGGCTGAAGCGGGCCAGCTTGCCGGTCGCCGGGACGGGGGCGTCGGAAGCGGTCTCGAGGGCCGCGACGGCCTCTCTCACCCAGTCGGTGTACCAGGCATCCGGGAGCGGAACTGGGACCTGCTGAACGCCGGCGATCACTTCCCGCCCCAGCGCCAGGGAGAGCCCGCCGGGGTCCTCGTGGTAGTTGAGGTAGCGGGCGACGTCGACGCCTGGAGGGCAGACCTCGTCGAGGACGACGTCACCGACGAAGTCGCTGGGATCGACGAGCCAGCCCTCGCGAACCACGACGGACGGATTCAGATGGACTCGGTACAGGTAGAACTGGCTGCCCCGGTCGGCCTGGTCGCGGATCCGACGCAGCATGTTGTGGACAGCGGCCTCGTACGTCCGACGTGGAGGGCCTTCGCCCGCTGCCGCGCGGCCCACTCGGCGACCCGCTCACCCCCGCCCATCATCCTGCGGGTCTCGGAAGTCAGGACGACCGCCGGATCGAAGTTACGCGTCGGCCAGTCCGGCAGCGTGCTCGTGTGGTACCAGAAGAACCGCGCTGCCCGGTCGTCGTCGAGCGCCGGGTCGCCGGGATCGACCGTCACCCGGGGCGAGTCCTCGTGCTCGCACGTCAGGCCGCAGCCGGGGCACTGCTCTCCGCCCCGCTCCCATCGGTCGATCCAGTCAAGGTCGACGACGAAGCGACGGCCGCAGCCGCCGCACAGCATCTGCCGGTCGCGCGAGAAGTCGATCAGTCGTTCCATGGCTCCATTCTCCGGGAGCGCTCCCCGGGGCCGGCCAGACCCGGAACATGTCGAGCGGACGACCAGTCGTCGTTGGTGCTCGCGCTCTAGAACGAAGCTCAGGAAAGCTGGCTGACCAGGCCAAATGCGGCCCACGCAGATCGGATCATCATCTGATCGCTTAAGGACATGGACCCGGGGGAGTGCGTATCAGTGACTTGGTGCGCTCGTTTATGAGGCAAAATCACCCCTGCGATATCAGTGCGAACAGACCAATCCACTGCGATCGCCACATGTTCACTACTGACCTTTGCGGCGTGATGTCGTTGAGGGCTGACGATGTGTGATCGTCGCGCTATGCCTGTTGTGTGAGATATCCGCAGGGTGGTGGGCTGACGCCTGAACGGCAGGCGTTTCGCGAGCGGATCCGGCTGCAGGCCGCGGAGCGATTCGCTGCGGGTGCCTCCAATGCCGAGGTCGCCAAGGACTTACGGGTGAGTGTGCGCTCGGTACAGCGCTGGCGCCGAGCCTGGCACGACACCGGCACTGAGGGGCTGCGGTCTGCCGGGCCCGTGTCACGGCCCAAGCTGAGTGAGGCGCTGTTCACCGTGCTCGAGCAGGAACTCGCCAAAGGGCCGCTCGCGCACGGCTGGCCGGACCAGACGTGGACGCTGGCGCGGATCAAGACGCTGATCGGGCGCCGGTTCCACAAGAGCATGACGCTGTCGGCGATCGCGCAGATGTTGCACCGGCACGGCTTCAGCCACCAGGTCCCGGCCCGCCGAGCGGTCGAGCGCGACGAGGAGGCCGTGGCGGGCTGGCTGAAGGAGACATGGGCACAGGTGGAAGGTCCGTGGCGGCGCTCGACGCCTGGCTGTGCTTCGAAGACGAAACCCGGTTTCTCGATGACGCCGCCCACTGCACGGACCTGGGCCCGGCGCGGACGCACACCCGTCATCCGGGTCCGGGGACGCTCCCAGCGCCGCTTCTCCATCGCCGCTCTGGCCTGCTACAAGCGCGGTGAACGCTCACGACTGATCTACCGGCCCAAGCGCCACCTCGATCACAAGCGCGGCGCAGACGCAGTTTCACCTGGACCGACTACCGCGACCTGCTCATCGCCGCCCACCAGCAGCTCGGCGCACCCATCGTGCTCGTGTGGGACAACCTCAACGTCCACAAGGACCGCCGACTGCGGCAGTTCATCGACACCCACGACTGGATCACCTGCTACTTCCTGCCGGCCTACGCACCCGACCTCAACCCCGTCGAGGGCATCTGGTCCCTGCTGCGGCGCAGCAGCCAGGTCAACACCGCCTTCACCGACCCCGACCACCTCATCAGCACGATCCGACATGGTCTCCGCCAGATCCAGTACCGCAGCAACCTCATCAACGGATGCCTCGCCGAAACCGGCCTCACCTTGACGACATCACGGCGACAACGACACGGTGACCTTCGCTGCTGTCGCCAAGGAGGCCGGGGTGTCGAACTGGCTGGTCTACGCCGAGGGGTGCGCGAGCGCATCGAGGCCGCCCGCGCCAACCAGGACCGGGCCGTCCGCCGCGGACGGGAAGGCGGGGGGTTCGGCGAGTACGGCGGGATTGAAGACAGACCCGGAACTGGGAACGAGACGCGGTCGCCTCCGGCGCCGCCGCCCGCGGCGAACCGTGGCAGTACTACGACCTCGGCCACGGCTGGTGCACCTACACCTTCTTCGAGCAGTGCCAGCACCGCATGGCCTGCGCACGCTGCGACTTCTACACTCCGAAGCACTCCGGCAAGGGCCAGCTGCAGGAGGCGAAGGAGAACCTGCAGAAGATGCTTGCTGCCATTCCGCTCACCGATGACGAGCAAGCCGCCGTTCAAGACGGCCAGCTCGCGCTGGACCGCCTCCTGGGTCGCCTCGCGGACGTCCCCACACCCGCCGCCCCACTCCTCGCGGGCTCGGCAACCCTTCCACCGCCACGAGGCTGCCCATCGTGGAAGTCCGCCAGGGAAGAGGGGACTGAGCGGGGCCGGAGGGCACTTGATCTACGAGCCTGAGTCTGCCTCCTTGGCCACCTGCTCCAGTCGGCTTCGGTAGTCCTCCCACCAGGCCGAGTCGCCGGGCGCCACGTTGTCGCTCCCGGGCCGCTGTCCTGTGGTCCCGTCGATGAGTTCACGGACGATGTCGGCATGCCCAGCATGCCGCTGAGTCTCGGCGATCATGTGGACAAGAATCCGGCGGAGTGGCAGCTCAGGCCGCGGACCCCACGGCACCTGGCCGACAGCGTCGAGGGCAAGCGACTCGATCGTCACGTCCGAGTGAGCGCACACCCGGCGGTAATCGTCGACGATCTGCTCACGTGTCTCGTCGGCGGTCGCCCACAGGTCAGTGTTCGGCTCGGCATACCCCGCGATCCAGAGCGGCGGCGCCTCAATCGGCCGGCCGAAGGTCTCGCCGAAATACGCTGCTTCGGCGCCGGTCAGGTGCTTGACCAGCCCCAACAGGTTGGTGCCTGTCGGAGTCATGGGTCGGCGGATGTCGTACTCCGACAAGCCTTCCAGCTTCCACAACAGCGCGTCACGGGCATCCTGCAAATAGAGACGGAGATCCGCCTTCGCGTCTGATTCAGTCATCGAACCCAGTGTCCCGTTCGCTTGATCACCGTCCACTGCTTTTCTTCACGGCAAAAGCGACACAACCTTGACAAATCTGATTCCACAGAGCCCCGTGGGAGACGGTTTACGGGTTTTTCTGGAGGTGGAACCGGGCCGGGGTTGTCACCTACATCCGTGACCAGCTCCGGCGCCGGATCCGTACCGGCAAGGGCCGCTGCCCGCACCCGGTGACGCTGATCGTGGACTCCCAGTCGGTCAAGGGAGCCTCGACCGTCGGCCGGAACAGCCGCGGCTACGACGCCGCGAAAAAGATCAACGGGCGCAAGCGACATATCACCGTGGACACACTCGGTCTGCCGGTGATGATCACGGTGACGCCCGCCGACATCCAGGACCGCGACGCCGCCCGCGACGTGTTCTGGCGGCTGCGCCTCACCCAGCCGCAGATCACCCAGGTCTGGGCCGACCGCGGCTACGCCGGCGAACTCGTCGACTGGGCCCGCGAACGCCTCTGGCTCACCCTGCGCATCGTCTCCCGCCCCAAAGGCACCAAGGGTTTCGTCGTCCTGCCCCGCCGCTGGAAAGTCGAGCGCACGATCGGCTGGTGCATGAACGCCCGCCGCAATGCACGCGACTACGAGCGGCTGCCCCAGCACTCCGAAGCACACCTGAACTGGGCACTCATCACCATGATGACCCGGCGTCTCACCCGCAAGACCCCGCGCACCAACGGTTGGGCGAAGAAGTCCACGTAATGCACCTGGTCCGTCATAGAACCTTGGCATACCAATGCTCAGGAACGCCATGATCGTTATACGGCGTCGTCTCCTGGTAACCGTGCGCCTCGTACATCGCGCGGGCCGCTGCGTGCTGCGTACTAGTCTCCAGCACTACCCGCGCAGCCCCCAACTCTCGGGCAGCGACTTCGGTAGCCTGGAGCAATCCCCGCCCCAGTCCCGCTCCTTGCGCCTGGCCAGTCTCATGAATGGTGTTCAGCTGGTCATGAGCCTGCGCACCACCTCGATCAGCGCCTCACGGTGCTCGGTGAGCCGCTGCGCCGACCAGACGTCGTCCGTTGTCCCCGACTCGGTATCGCGTTGCGCAGCAAAGATGTGATGCCAGGCGCTGGCCAGGCCGTACAGGATGACGGCGAGGTCGACCGGGTTGAAGGTGGTGTCGATCCGCCCTTCGTCCCGCGCGGTGGTGAGCGGGGCGAGGGCGTGTTCGTAAGAGCCGATATTCTTGCCGCTTTGGCCTAGGGGGCGTTCAAGCTGCTTCCAGGCGGCCAACCGCATGAGGTCTGGGTGGGAGATGATGTAGTCGAAGAGGCGGCCTACGTAGCCCGGCAGATCGTCGGCGTCCAGCGGGACTGCCGCCATCACCTCGACGTGCCGTTGGTCCATCACCGCGTCAAACAGCCTTTCCTTGTCGCCGAAATACGCGTAGATGCGCTCCTTGTTCAATTTGGCGTTGCTTGCGATGCGAGCGACCCGGGCGCCGGCCAAGCCATGCGCGGTGAACTCGGAGGCGGCGGCGTCGAGCAGCCGGGCTCTGCTCGCGCTGGAATCAGACATCATGCGCTGCAGGATAATAGAGGCGTGAAACCTTCTTGTTCACCTTTTCGCCGCCATCGGTAGTGCCTACCGGAGCAAGGTGAGTCACAGACTCTGGCTGAAGAAATCTGCCAGTTTGTCGGCAGTCGGCTTGACGTACTGGTCCAGATCGTACAGGTCGAGGTGAGAGGCCCCGTCGATCAGGAAGAGCTCCTTGGGGTCCGCGGCAGCCGCGTACGTCGCTTCGTTGTGGGACCGGCTGGTGGATTCGGTGCCGACAATCAGCAGAAGGGGATGTGGCGCGATGAGACTGACCACATCCAATGCGGAAAAGGTCAGCTGCTTCTCCAGCGACCAGGCCAGCACCTTGTTCTCCCATCGGGGGTGAGCCCCACGCGTTGAGTCGTAGTAGTAGTCCGGAGCCTCCTTGAGGGGAGCGAACACGTTCTCGACCTCCGGACCCGGGATGACGGGCCAGTACGTGGGTTCGTCCCCGCGTGAGAACGCCTGCCTGGCCGCACCGCACGCCTCCAGCATGGCGACCAGAACACCGTGGTCGGAACCTGTCTGCTCGTGAAACGCGCCACGCTGATCCCCCACTCCGCTCACAGTGGCGACGGCCTTGATCCGGCGATCGGTGGCTGCCACGGCGGACGCATAGCCACCCCCGCCGCAAATGCCCATAGCGCCGATACGGTCGGGATCCGCCTCCGGGCGGTTACGGAGATAGCTCACTGCGTTCTTGATGTCTTCGATCTTCGCGAACGGGTCCTCGTCGTAGCGGGGAAAGCCTTCACTCTCGCCATACGACCGGTGATCGAAGGCCAGGGCAACGAAACCCCGGTCGCACAATTCACGGGCGTAGCGACCGGAAGTCTGCTCCTTGATCCCGCTACCTGGGGTCACTGTCACCACGGCGGCCCGCTTCTGACCCTCCTTGTAATCCTCCGGAAGGTAGAGGTGGCCCGCGACAGTGATACCGCCGCTGCGAAAGTGAACGTCGATAGGCACGGTGTGCTCCCTGCTTGTTTCTGGGTTCCGGGGCCGAAGGGGCCCTCCGGCTCAACGCGATTGGTCACGCAGCGGCTGAGCACCGAGGCAACCGATCAGATGATCCGACACTACAGAACCATAACCAATAGGGCAACCAACCGGTTGGTTGCCCGTGGTTTTGTGCAACGCTCACTAAGAACCACTGGTTGAAAAACACCTACTGACGTGCCCGATGTTCGTGACAACGCCGGAGTTCCTGCCCCAGCACCGGCAGCAGCGCCAGCAACTCCTACAGATCGTCTCGGCGGCCGAGGCCCGCTCCGCGCCGTCGAGATGAACCAGCAGGCCGTCGGCAACCTCGGCCGGATCATCGCTTCACTGGGAGGACGACGAAGCTCCCGACGGAGCGGAGGTGCCTGATGCGGGCTGACAACTCCCGCCATATCGTCGCGGCGGCCGGCAACCGCCACGAGTACACCCGGGCCAAGGCGATCAAGGCCCTACGCGAGATCGACGCCGCAGGAACGGTCGTCACCTTCGACATCGTGGCCCGTGCCGCCAGCGTCTCAAGATCTTGGCTCTACACCCAGCCCGACCTGCGAGGCGAGATCGAACGCCTGCGGGCCCATCGACAGCGAGCCTCCGACGCTTCGCTCATCCGACGCCTGGAGGCCGCCAACGAACGCAACCGCCGCCTCACCGAGGAGAACCGCCAGCTCCGAGAACAACTCGCCCACGCGCCCGGCAACCTCCGCGCTGCCAGACTCCAGAGCCCGCCCATTCCGGAGGCCCGCCGCCAAGGTCGAGGTTCGGCAACGATCGGGCCTTGCTGACAGGGCCCTGGCCAGCCTCGTGAGCTGCCTCATGGACACTGTCCTTGCCACATCGCTCCAGGTCGGCGGGGCACAGCATTTCGGAGCTCAAGATGACGATCGCTTCTTGAAGGCCGGCGTCTCCTCGACCTCGAGGGCGAAGGTGTCCGGATGTCAGCCCAGCTTCGTGACGATGTCTGCAACCTGGTCCGGCACCGACAGGAACGGCGAGTGGGAGGCGTCCAGCGCCACCACGGATGTCGAGTTGTCCGGGAAAGCGGCGTCGGCTTCCGTGATGAATCTGCGTTGCACCGCCGGGCGTATCGCCATGTCCTGCGCGCAGGTGACATAGGTTCGCGGAATCGATCCCCAGCCGTCTCGGGTCAGAGTGGTGGCACCCGCCGCGATACCGACCGGGGCATCGGGTGACAGCAGGCCGAGGGCGGCGTCGGCGACGACCGGATCCACGTCACCGAAGAATGCCTGACGCAACTGCTGCCGGTAGGCCGCATCCTCCGACGCGAGGTCGAAACGGAGCGCGCCGATCACGGCGGGGTCGGCACGCAGGGACGGCCCGACGAGTTCGCCCTCGTTGTCGGCCGACTGGATGTACCCTACAGCCGGGACGTCCGAGGCTGGCATGAACGCCGCCAGGTACACCATGTGTCCGACCAGCTCTGGCACTTGCTGGGCCGCACGAGTCAGCACTGTGCCGCCCATGCTGTGGGCCACCACGGTGACCGGACCTCCGCCGCCGACCTGTCTGATCTGCGAGGCGAGAAGCTCGGCCGCTTCGTCCAGGCCGACACCCGCCACCGGAGAGGCCTCCGTGGCGACCGCGTCAGGATCGAAGGGACGCCGAGAGAGGCACTCCGGCCGGCGGGCGTACAGCCCATGTCCTGCCATGTCCACTGCGACTGCTTGGCGACCGGCCGCCGTCACCTTGGCAATGACCTCACTCCAGCACCAGGACCGTGCCAGTAACCGTGCAGGAAGAGCAGGGGTGTAGATGTCATGGCCACTCCTTTGTCTCGGCCGACGCGGCCACGGGCAGGAACGTGCACCCGTGTGAAGGAATCTTCACTAGAGAACAATGCCAGTCAATGTGATCCACAAAAGGACTCGATAAGACCTGTGTCGCCGCTGTGCTGTTTGGCACGCTGGATCTGCTCGTAGACGTGCGCGCGCAGCTCGGCGAAGCGCGCGCTGGACCGGGTGTGCAGCTGGTCGCGCTCGTCGGGCAGATCGATGGCCAGGTCCTCCTGCACCACCGTCGGGGATCTCGACAGGATGATGGTGCGCTGGCCGAGGTAGACCGCCTCGTCGATGTCGTGGGTGACGAACAGGACGGTGACGCCGAGTTCGTGCCACAGGCGCCGGATGAGGTCCTCGAGTTCGGCGCGGGTCTGCGCGTCGACGGCCGCGAAGGGCTCGTCCATGAGCAGGACCTTCGGCTCGTACGCGACGGCGCGGGCGATGGCGACGCGCTGCTGCATGCCGCCGGACAGCTGCCAGGGGTAGGCCTGGTGGGCGTCGCCGAGGCCGACCACCTCCAGGGCGTGGTCCACGAGTTCCCGCTCGCGTGCCTTGCCGAGTTTCTTGCGGCGGAGCGGCAGGGCGACGTTGTCACGGACGTTCATCCAGGCGAACAGGGAACGGCCGTACTCCTGGAAGACGACTGCCATGCCGGGCGGGGGCCCGGCGACCGGCCGGCCCTCCAGGCGCACCTCGCCCCCGGTGGGGGCGAGCAGCCCCGCCATGCATTTCAGCAGGGTGGTCTTGCCGCAGCCCGACGGCCCGACCAGGCACACCAGTTCGCCGGCGTCGATGTGAAAGCTGAGGCTCCGCAACGCCTCCACGTTGCGGTGCCGACCGGTGTAGATCTTCTGCAGATCTCGTACGTCGAGCATCGACGCCTCCTTGGTACAAGGGTCTGGTGGAACGGCCGGTCAGGGATTGCGCTGGGCGCGGCGCAGGCCGTGGTACCAGGCCAGGGCGCGGTTCTCGGCGAATCGGAAGAGCAGGGACAGCAGGAATCCGAGGATGCCGAGCAGTAGGACGCCGCTCCACATCTCGGGGATGGCGAACGAGCGCTGGAACTGCACGATCGTGAAACCCAGGCCGTTGCTGGCGGCGAACATCTCGCTGATGACCATGAGGATGATCCCGATCGACAGGGCCTGGCGCATGCCCGTGACGATCTGCGGGCTCGCCGCGCGCAGCACCAGATGCCGGAGGCGTGCGGCTCCGGTGATGCCGTATGACCGGCAGGTGTCGCTGAGCACCTCGTCCACGGCGCGGACGCCCTCGACGGTGTTGAGCAGGATCGGCCACATGCAGCCGCTCACGATGACGAGCACCTTCATGGTGTCGCCGATGCCCGCGAAGAGGATGATCACCGGCACGAGCACGGGCGGCGGGATGGCCCGGAAGAGTTCGAGGACCGGTTCCAGGACGTCGCGTACGGCCCGCCGCATGCCGATCACCAGGCCGAGTCCCACGCCGACGGCCACGGCGAGGAGGTAGCCGGCCGCGAGGCGCAGCAGGCTCGGTACGACGTCCGACAGCAGCCGCTCCCCCGTCCAGACCTTCCCGAACCTGTCCAGGATGGTGGCCAGCGGCGGGACGTAGAAGTCGGTGCTGTCGGCGGTGGCGTACCACCACACGGCGAAGAGGACCGCGGGCAGGCCCAGAACGAGCAGGACGCGTCGGAGGACGGTGAGTACGGTCATGCGGCCACCTCGATGCGTACGGACTGGTGCCAGTGCAGCGCCCGTCGCTCGACAGCCCGCGCCACCAGGTTGACGGCGACGCCGAGCAGCCCGGTGACCAGGACCAAGGCGTAGACCTGCGGGACGGCCCCGGAGGTCTGCGCGACGGCGATCTCGTGGCCGAGGCCGGGTGCGCCGATGACGAGTTCGGCGGTGACCGCGAGGATCAGCGCCACGGTGGCGGCCAGTCGTACGCCCGTCATCACGTACGGCAGCGCGGTCGGCCACATCACGTGGCGCAGCCGCCCCCAGGTGCCGAGCAGATAGCTGCGGGCGGTGTCGTCCGCGACCGGGTCGACGTCCTGAATGCCGGCCAGGACCTGGACGAGCACCTGCCAGAAGGAGGCGTACACCACGAGGAGCAGCTTCGACCTGAGGTCGGTGCCGTAGAGCAGGACCGCGACGGGGATCAGGGCGACGGACGGGATGGGGCGCAGGAACTCGATGGTGGAGGCGGTCACCGCGCGCAGCACGGGTACGGAGCCGATGACCAGTCCGGCCACCACGCCCGCCACGACGGAGATGGCCAGGCCCAGGCCCCATCCGGTGAGGGTGTCGCCGAGCGCGGTCCAGAACGCCTGCTCGGCGAGCAGCTGCCACAGGGCGCGGACGGTCACCGAGGCCGGCGGGAGGTAGTCGGCCGACACCAGGCCGCTGTGCGGCAGTACTTCGAGCACCGCGACCAGTCCGGCCAGCCCAGCCAGGCCGCGCAGCGGCCCGGCGGCCCGGCCGGGACCGGCACCGGTCCCGGCGGCCTTCGTCTTCATGGTGAGATCTGCTCCGGTCATCGGAACAGGGCCTCCAGGTCCGGCTTCTTGCCGCCGAAGATGCCGTCCTTCTCGCCGAGCGAGGCGAGTACCTTCACGGAGCGCAGATTGATCGTGGCAGGCCAACGAGGCAGGGTGAGCGAATTGGTCAGCTGGCTGGGGATCTTGGTGTAGGTGGAGAGCACCTGGCGCACCTCGTCCGGGTGCTGGTCGGCGTAGGTAAGTGACTTGGTCATCGCCTCCGTGAAGTTCTTGATCAGGCCAGGGTTCTGCGTCGCCAGCTTCGTGGAGGTGAAGTACGCCGCGATGGTGAGGTTGGGGGCGGTCTCGGCGAACGGCGACGCCACGACGCGCCCGCCCTGGGACTTGGCGATCGTCAGGAACGGCTCAGCCATCCAGGCGGCGTCCACCTGGCCGCCGTCCAGTGCGGCTGGCATCTGGTCGAACGGCATTTCCACGAACTGCACCTTGGAGGCGTCGCCGCCGTCCTTGCGCACCGATTCGCGCAGAGTGGTGTCCCCAATGTTCTGCAGGGTGTTGACGGCGACCGTCTTGCCGGCAAGGTCCTTGGCGGACTTGACGGAGCTGGCCTTCCTGACGGTCACCCCGGTGACGTCGGCCCCGACTTTGCTGGTGGAGGTTGCTCCGTTGACCACCGCTTCGACCGGCACGCCCTTGCCTTGGGCGATCATCAGTGAGGTCACGTTGCTGAAACCGAACTGGAACTGACCGCTCACGACACCGGGCACGATCGCGGCGCCGCCCTGCGCGGACTCCATCGTCAGCTCGATGCCCTGGTTGCGGAAGAAGCCCTTCTTCTCTCCCAGGTAGAGGGGCGCCACGTCGACGATCGGGATGATCCCGACCTTGACGTGCGTGGTTTGCGTACCGGCCGACCCCGATGCGTCGCTGCCCGGAGAAGCAGGGGTGGAGGTGCCGCAGGCGGCCGCCGTCGTCACCGTCACCACTGCAATGGCGAGTTCGGCAAGTCGTCTTCGTCTCATCGTGTCTCCTGATGTCTGAGGGATGCTGGGAGGGAGGGCACAGCGCGAACCTCACAGGATCGGGGGCCCGTGCCGCTGTGCCGGGCATGGCTCTGCGGGCCTTGGGGGACTTTCGTGGGACCGGATCCGGTTACGGCAGCACGTTGGGGGTTTTGTGTCACACGGACCTGTTATGGCGACGACGTGTCACGCCGACGGCCAGGGAGGCTGGACCTCTGTGCGCAGTTGGCGCTTGAGCAACTTTCCGCTGGCGTTCTTGGGCAACTGCTCCACGAAGACGATGTGTTTGGGCACCTTGAACCGGGCCAGTCCCTTCTGGCAGTGAGTGACGAGTTCGTCGGCCGAGACCGACTCCTCGTCCCGCAGGACGACCGCGGCGGTGACCGCTTCAATCCACCGTGGGTGCGGCATGCCGAAGACGGCAGCCTCGGCCACGGCCGGGTGCTGGTAGAGGACCTCTTCGACCTCTCGGCTGGCAACGTTCTCCCCGCCCGTCTTGATCATGTCCTTTTTCCGGTCGACGACGGTGAGGTAGCCCTCGTCGTCCATCACACCCAGGTCGCCGCTGTGGAACCAGCCGCCCGCGAACGCGGCTTCGGTGCGCTGCGGGTCGTTCCAGTAGCCGAGCATCGCGTGAGGGCTGCGGTGCACGATCTCGCCGACCACCCCAGGCGGTACCGGCCGGTCGTCGTCGTCGACGACGAGCGTCTCGACGTTCAGGGCGGGGCGGCCGGCCGAGCCCGCCTTGCGGACCTGGTCCTCCGGTTTGAGGACGGTGGCCAGTGGCGCCATCTCGGTCTGTCCGTAGAAGTTGAACAGCCGTACCCCGGGCAGCCGGTCTCCGATCTCCTTGAGTACCTCGACCGGCATGATGGATGCGCCGTAGTAGCCCTTGCGCAGCGAGGACAGGTCGCGCCGGGCGAAGTCGGCGTGGCGCAGCAGTGAGATCCACACGGTCGGCGGGCAGAACAGCTTGGTGGCGCGTTCCGCTTCGACGGTCCGCAGGATCAGCTCGGGGTCGGGGCCGGGCAGCACGATGTTGGTGGCACCGAGGTAGATGCCCGGGGTGAGGAAGCAGTGCAGCTGTGCGCAGTGGTAGAGCGGCAGCGAGTGCACCTCGATGTCCTCGGCGGTCATCTCGCCGTCCATGACGCAGGTGACGTACTGGGCGATCAGACTGCGGGAGGTGAGCATCGCCCCTTTGGGGCGGGACTCGGTGCCGCTGGTGTAGATCAGCTGCGTCAGGTCGTCGTCGGCGATGAAGACGTCCGGAGGCGAGGCATCGCCGTGCGCCATCCAGTCCGCGACGGACTCCCAGCCCGGCTGGGGCTGCGGGCGGTCGGCAGGAATCATGCCTCGCACCCTGACCGTGCCGGTGAGCCCCGCGTCCTCCAGTGCCTGTTCCGCAACCGGCAGCAGGGCGTCCTCAACGATCAGCCCGATCGCGCCGGAATGTTCCAGAACGTAGCCGACCTCGCCCGCGGCCAGCATGAAGTTGACCGGGACGGATGCCGCGCCCAGCCGGGCGAGGGCGAAGTAGACGACCACGAACGCGTGGTTGTTGTGGCTGAACACAGCGATCCGGTCGCCCTTGCCGACACCGCGGGCGGCCAGGGCGTTGGCCGTGCGGTTGACGGTCTCGTCCAACTCGGCATAGGTCTGCCGCAGGCCATGGTGGACGATCGCGGTCTTGTCCGGCACCCGGGCGGCCGAGCGGCGCAGCAGGTCGCTTATCGAGTTGCTTCTGGCGCGAGAGATCCGCCGGGAGAGTTCGTCGTTGAACATCGTTGCTCCGGATCAGGCTCTCGCCAGGGACGTCAGCTCGGCCACCGCTGCATCAAGCGTCGCGGCGAGTTCGTCCGGGCGGGACAGGAACGGCGCATGGTCGGCGTCGAGCGTGTAGGTACGGGTGAGGACTTCGGCCATGGTCTGCTGCACTGGTTCCGGCAGTGAGTTGTCCTGCGTGCAGACGACGTACCCGCTGGGAGTGCTCAGCCATCCGGCCTTTCTGAGGGGCTGGCCGACAGGGGCGGTGGAGGTCGGTACCAGTCGCCGGGCCGCTCGTTCCGCGGTCTCGGGCGGACACGCATTGAAGAAGAGCCGTGCCGGGTCGGCAGGCGTCATCGAGGTGCCGTCGGTGGAGGGGACCCACCACGGCATGGGCTCGCCGCCCAGGGCCGCCAACGGCGACACGCCTGCGGGCAGGACGAAGGCGCAGATGTAGAGCAGTGCTACGACGTTGCTGCTGCCCGCCGCGGCCTCGCTCACCGGAAGTCCGCCGTAGGAGTGCCCGCACAGGACGACCGGGCCGGCTATCCGGGCCAGCGCCGCCTCGACCGCGGCGATGTCGTCGTACAGGTCGCCGCGCGGCCCGGCGGCGCCGACCGAGGGCAGGTCGACCGTGTGGACTGTGAAGCCGCGCTCACGCAGCGGCTCGGTGATCGGGTCCCAGCACCAGGAGCCGAACCAGGCACCGTGAACGAGGAGGAGGTCGGGCTTCACAGGGACGGGCTTGAGGGGGTCGGGCGCGACGTAGTCCGGTGACGACGGGCTCATGCGCTTCTCCTGTCAAAGGTCATGCGGTCGGAAGGCTCGCGGGCGCGGGCAGGGGGTGTGCGTGCGAGGCGACAGGGAGACCGAGCATCGAGCACACGGCCCGGCGGAGCTCGGCGGGCCGGTCGTCGGACCAGCCAGGTGCGCGCCATGCGATGTGCCGGTCCGGACGGACGAGCAGCGCCCCACTGCCGTCGACACCGCGGACGGTGGCCCACTCACCGATGCGATCGGTCCACTCGGCGTCGGAGTCCGTCCGCTCGGCGTCGGCGCCGATGACTCGTACATGGACGGTCGCTGTGGCATCGCCTGCGGTCCGTGCGGCCGCGGCCCATCGTGCGGCGTACCGGGTACCGACGAGCAGCGTGAGGCCGTCCGGGGCGATCAGTTGCTGCACAGACTGTCGGGATCCCTTACGACTGACCCATACGTGAGGGAGATGGTGGCCGGGACGGGTGGTAGGCACGTAGTCGCGCAGCGGGTGCTCCCCGTTGGGTGCGTCGGTGCCGTCGGGCACCAGGGCGCCGGAGGCATAGTGATAGCCGAGTTCCACACCGAGCTGGCTGTAGTCGTCGGCGTTGCTTTCGATCGCTTCGGCCACCGCGGCTCGCTTGGCGGCGCCGCCGGGGGTGTCCGCGAGCCATTCACCCACGGCGTCCCAGCCCTCGGTCTCGGGCAAACCGGCCCGCAGGCCGAGCGCCGCGGCAATGCGTGCGTGCCCGCCCGCGTTACTGAGGCAGTGCCTCACGTTGAACTCGTCCACCGCTAGGCGCTCGGCCTCATAGCTGTCGAGCAGTGCGTCGGATGCCTGTCCAGACAGGACCGCGTCGAGCTTCCAGACGAGGTTGTGCACGTCCTGAACGGCCATGTTCAGCCCCAGGCCGCCGGTCGGCGGATGGCGGTGGGCGGCGTTCCCCGCCAGGAAGACGGGCCCGACCCGCATACGGCGGGCGACGACGCCCTCGAACTCCCAGTGGCTGATGGCATGTACCTGGATGTCGAGGTCGGGGACGCCGAGCATGCGGCGGACGCGGCCAAGGACAGCAGTACGGTCGGTACGGTCGGGGTCGCCGGTGCGGAAGCCGGTGTGCACGGCCCACTCGGCCGAGTCGCGCCCCCAACGGTCGGGGCCCATCGCGCACAGGGCGCCGGCGAAGGTGCCCTGTCCGTCGGGATTGATGAAGTAGCGGAGCAGCACGTTGTCGTCGGTGATCCACTTCGACAGGTCCATGGTGGCGTGCACAGTGACCATGTCGAGCAGCCCGGTGGGGCCGTCCATCTCGACGCCCAGCAGGTCGGCGCAGGTGCGGCCGCCGTCCGCGGCGATGACGTACCGGGCGCGGACCTCGTGGGACCGGCCGCTGTCACGGTCCACGACGGTCGCCACAACCCCTTCGCCCGGACGCCCGCCGGTGGCGGAGAGGGCCGTCAGCTCGTGGTGGAAGCGGATGTTCTCCGGCCCGCACACTTCCTCCGCCCTGGCCCGCAGCAGCGGGTCGAGGCGCAGTTGCGGGACATTGGCGTAACGACACGGGCTGGCCCGGGCGTACCGCTCGGCGTCCGGGCCGCCGCCCCACGCCGGGAGCGCACCGAGCAGCTGCCCGTACGGTGCCTCCGAGCCGGCGAGCGTGGTGTGCCAGGCCACCTTGTGCCAGCGGTCCTCCGACGGGGAGAGGGCGTACACGGCGTCGGCCACGCCCATCTCCGTGAAGATCTCCATGGTGCGCTGGTTGAGCAAGTGCGCCCGAGGCAGCGTCGAGGTGGCCCGGTGCCGCTCGACGAGGAGGACGTCGATTCCCCTGGCCCCGAGCAAAGCGGCCGCACACAGTCCGGCTGGGCCGCCGCCGACGATCAGGACGGTCGGCGCGCGATGTGGATGGCTGCTCATCGGATGGCTCCTTTGCCAAAGCGGGCTGCGCTGCGTGCACCGTAAGACCGCCCATCATTGAATGCAATAGTGACGCCAATAGAGATTCATCGATCCACAGATTGCATTCAATTCTGCATGCGCCTATGGTGAGCGGCGCCAGCCGACCGACGAAGGGACGGCATACCGTGACCGCAAGTAACACCTCACCGGGCTCAGCAACTCCGTCCTCGGCGACGTTGCACGAAGCGGCAGGCCGTATCGGAGCGCTGCCCTCAGCGATCGGCCCCGCCTTCCCGGGTGCCCGCGTCGCAGGACCGGCGTTCCCGGTGGGCTGCCCGCCGGGCGACAACCTGTGGATCCACCGCGCCTTGTACGCCGCCGAACCCGGTGACGTCCTGGTCGTGGACACCGGCGGCGGAACCGAGTTCGGCTACTGGGGAGAGATCCTGAGCACCGCCGCCATCGCCCGCGGGCTCGCGGGACTGGTCATCGACGGCGGTGTGCGGGACCAGGACGCCCTGACCGACCTCGGCCTGCCGGTCTTCTCCACCGGCCTGTGCATCCGCGGCACCGGCAAGGACCACGGCGCCGCCGGTTCGCTGGGCGTCACCGTGCGTGTCGGGGAGGTGTTCGTGAGCCGGGGCGACCTGGTCGTCGGCGACGCGGACGGTGTCGTGGTGATTCCCCAGTCGGACACGGAGGCTGTACTGAAAGCCGCCGTCGAGCGCGACGCCAAGGAAACCGAGCTGATGCGGCGCATCCGGGCCGGCGAGCGCACCCTCGGCCTCTACGGCTGGCACTGACCCTGACCGCCCCGACGCGCACCCTCGTCCGACACGGGAGGACCGTTGACCACATCACGCAGACACACGATCGAGGTACCTGGGCTCCATCACGGCGGCGCCCCGTTCCCGCTCGCGGTCCGGCTCGGGGACCTTCTGGTCTCCAGCGCCGTACACGGCATGGACCCGCTGTCCGGGAAGGTCCCCGACGGGCTCGAAGCCCAGACCGCCGGGGTGTTCGCCAACATCCGCCGGATCCTCGACGCGGCGGGCGCCGCCACCGCTGACATTGCCAAGGTCACAGTCTTCCTCGGTGAGGGACAGGCGCGGCAACCGCTGAACGCCGAGTGGCTGGCGATGTTCCCCGACGAGCGCGACCGGCCGGTACGCCACACCGTGCCCTCGACGCTCCAGCCGCCGCTGCTCATCCAGGCCGAGTTCACCGCAGTAGTGCCCGCCGAACCCTCGCAGGAGCAACCGTGATCATCGACAGCCACGCCCACCTGGTGGCGCCCGACTCCTTTTACGGTCTGTGGACCATGCTGGAGGCCGCAGGCACCTTCCACGGGCGGATTCCGTCCAAGACCGGTGAGGAAGACCTGCTCGCCTCCGCCCGGCGGCAGATCGCGCTGATGGACGAGGTCGGCACCGACGTCCAGCTGACGTCGCCGCGTCCCTTCGTGCTCAAGCACTCCGCCCGGCCCTCGAAGATCGTGCACTGGTGGATCGAGGAGAACAACGACGCCATCGCGACCCAGGTCGCCGCCTATCCCGACCGGCTGCGCGGCGTCTGCGCCCTGCCCCAGGTGGCGGACGAACCGGTCAGTACGGTCTTCGACGAACTGGACCGCAACCTGGAGCGAGGATTCGTCGGCGTCCTGCTCAATCCCGATCCCAGTGAGGGCGCGGGTACCACTCCAGTGATGGGCGACGAGTACTGGTACCCGCTGTACGAACGGCTCGTCGAACGGGACGTACCGGCGCTGCTGCACCCCGCGGCCTGCTACGGCCGTGAGACCTACAGCGAGCACTTCATCAGTGAGGAGAGCCTCGCGATCACCAGCATGATCCGCGCGGGGGTGTTCCGTGACTTCCCCGAGCTGAAGGTGATCGTGCCGCACGGCGGCGGTTCGGTCCCGTACCAACTCGGCCGGTGGATCGCCCACGACCGCGGCATCCTCAGCACACGGCCGGACGACCGCGAGACGTTCCACGAGACACTGCGGCGCTTCTGGTTCGACACCTGCCTGTACACACAGGAAGCCCTGGAGCTGTTGTTCGCCGTGGTCGGTGCGGACCGGGTGCTGTTCGGGACCGAGCGGCCCGGCAGCGGCGGAAGCCTGGAGAACCTCAAGCCGGTCGTCGAGAAGATCCCCGCCCTGTCCGACGACGACCGGCGAGCGGTGTTCGAGGGCAACGCCCTCCAGGTCTACTCACGGCTGAACGGCTGAGGGGGTCCGCGATGGCAAATATCGTCGCCGTGGCCGGCACCTCCCACAGCCCCATGCTCGGCATGGAGCCGGAGAAGATGTGGCGCCTGCGCGCCGAACACGACAAGGCCAACACCGAGTTGTACGACACCGACGGCGTGATACGGCCCTACGCCGAACTGGCCGAGCGCGCGGGCGACCGCTACTTCCCGGAACTCGTCCCGGAGGTCTGGGACCGGAAGTTCGCCCAGGCCGAGGCCGACATCCGCCGGCTCTCCGAGGATCTCGTCTCGCTCGCTCTGGACGCGATCATCATCGTGGGGGACGACCAGGACGAACTCTTCTCCCACCGGAACCTTCCCTCGATCGCGCTTTACCATGGCGCGGAGATGACCACGCACCACCCCATCGACATGGGCCTGGGGCCGCAGATCATCGAGGTCCAGCGCAACCTCGGGATGGACGGTGCGACCTACCCGTGCGATGCCGTACTGGGCAGGCACCTCATCGAGTCCCTGGTGGACCAGGGCTTCGACGTCTCCTCCAGCGACTCCACCCCGGAGGAGACCGGTTTCGGGCACGCGTTCGCCTGGGTCACGGGCAAACTACTCAAGGGCCACCCGGTTCCCGCCGTACCGGTCTTGCTCAACACGTACTTCAAACCCAACCAGCCGACCCCGGCCCGCTGCTTCGACCTCGGGGTGGCCCTGCGCCAGGCCGTCGAATCCGCCCCCGGACATGCCAGGGTGGGCGTCGTCGCCTCCGGCGGGCTCAGCCATTTCGTCGTCGACGCCGAGCTGGACAACACCCTGCTCACCGCGATGACCGATCATGACCGCGCCACCCTGCGCGGCCTGCCCGTCCGCCGACTGGACTCCGGAACGTCGGAGATCCGCAACTGGATCACCGCTGCCGGCGCCGGCAGCCACCTGTCCGCGAAATGGGTCGACTACCTGCCCGCCTACCGCAGCCCCGCAGGCACCGGCATCGGCCTGGCGTTCGGACTGTGGGCATGACCAGCCACGCCCACGCCACCGAGGAGACCGCAGTGAAGACGATCGGCCCGGACAAAGCACTCGCCAGACTGGCGCGGCTGGACGCTTGCGCCGTCTCCGACGCACTGGACAAGCTCGGCCTGCCGGGTGCCGCCCTCGGACTGGCTGCCCTGGCGGCACCGCGCCGGATCACCGGACGCGCGGTCACCATCGACCTCGTGGAGGCCGGCCCGGGCGTCGTGGCCTCCGGCCGCCACCTCGGCACCGCGGCGGTCGACGCCTCCGGTCCCGGCGACGTCATCGTGGTCGCCCACTACGGCAGGACGCACGCGGCCGGTTGGGGAGGCGTACTCTCCGCGGGCGCCAAGCGGAACGCAGTCGCCGGTGTCGTCGTCCACGGCGCCTGCCGCGACGTGGACGAAGCGCGCGAGCTCGACCTCCCGGTGTACGCGACGGCAGGAGTACCAGTCACCGCGCGCGGCCGGGTCCTCGAGCGGGCCTGGAACGTACCCGTCGACATCGCCGGTGTCCCGGTCGCACCCGGTGACCTGGTCATCGCGGACGCCAGTGGTGTCGTCTTCGTACCGGCCGCCCACACCGAGCAGGTGCTTTCCACGGCCGAAGCCATCGCGGCGAAGGAACGGGCGATGGTCGAACGCGTACGGGCTGGCCACCCGATGGCCGATGTGATGTCCGCCGACTACGAAAACATGCTCGACCGCTAGGGAGCCCCAGATGCCGGATTCACCGGAGGCCGCGGCGAAGGCGCTGCGCAACCTCGACACCAGCCACGTCAGCGACGCACTGGACCGCCTGGGCATCGGCGGACAGTGCCTGGGAATCATGCCACTCGACCGTACCTTCCGCCTCGCCGGCCGGGCGTTCACCGTACGGTACGGGCCGGTCGGCACCGACCCCGGTACCGTCGGCGACTACATCGACGACCTGGAGCCCGACAGCCTCGTCGTCCTCGACAACGCCGGCCGCATGGACGCCACGGTCTGGGGCGATCTGCTGACCGCCACCGCCTCGCGGCGCGGGATCGGCGGCACCGTCATCGACGGTGTGTGCCGTGACTCCGACCGCGCGCTGGAACTGGGCTACCCCGTCTACAGCCGGGGCCGCTGGATGCGCACCGGCAAGGACCGGGTCCGCGTCGACGGCTACCAGGTACCCGTCACCATCGGCGGAGTCCGCGTGGAACCTGGCGACCTGCTGCTCGGCGACGCCGACGGCGTCGTGGCCATCCCCGTGGGCCGGGCCGAGGAGGTGATCGCGGCGGCCGAGCAGATCCGCGACGCCGAGAACCGGATCCGGGCCGACGTGGAGCAGGGCGTCCCTCTGGCGAAAGCACGTGCCAGAGCGGGCTACCACACTCTCCAGACCCGCCTGAGCTCAGAGGAATGACTCCCCCTGTTCCGAACCCCGTTGCGGCCGCCCCGGAAGAATGGTTCTTATACTGAGTGCAAAATTGTATCCAGCCGGGGAGTGATCGCGTGGCCGGTCGTAATGGGCGTGCGCTCGTCAAAGAAGGAGCCAGTGCAGAGCGGACGCTGCGCGAACTGCGGAACAAGATCCTTCTCGGCGAACTGCTTCCCGGCGAGCAGATCCGTCAGGAGGAGATCGCCGAGCAGCTGCGGATCAGCCGGGTCCCCGTGCGGGAGGCCCTGAGCGTTCTCGCCAGCGAGGGGCTGCTCACCCACCGCCGCCACCAGGGGTACTTCGTCACCAAACGGTCCCGTGAGGAACTCTCCCAGATCGGCCTCATGCTCACGCTGCTGGAGGAGGAACTCGCGCGCACGATTCCCTGGCCCGACGAGGATTTCATCTTGGAGCTGCGGCTGCTCAATGAGCGCATGGGCGAACTGGTACCCGGCGAGGGATGGGTGGAGATGGTGGCCCTCAACCACGAGTTCCACCTCCGCATCTTCGGCCTCTCGCCACTGAACCTCGTCCTCGATGAGGTAAAACGGCTGTGGACGCTGGCCGATGCCTTCATCGCCATCGACTACGCGACGATGGCCCACCGGCGCCAGACCGTCGCCCAGCATGAGCGGATCATCAAGGCGCTCGCCGCACGCAGCCGCACACGGCTACTGAAGAGCATCAACGACCATCGCAGCAGCACCGGTATCGGCGCCCGATCCGCCATAGGGGACTAGAGGGCGGAACCTCCCCGGAGGGGGCTCGCTGATGCCGGGGCGCACCGACTCCGGCGGTGACTGCCCTCAGCCGGTCTTCGCGATGCGTCGGCCGGGCCGCGACCTCGACTGCATCCTCGACGACCAACTGTGGAAGCCGGGCGCTTTCGAAGGAGCCAAGGGTCTCTACAACTGGCGCCCGCCGCCCCCGCCGTCGTTCCTCCACCCCGAGGACCTTGCCGCCCCTGATGACCGGCGCCCACACCCCGAGCTGAGGAGAGAAGCTGTGACCACAACCCGAACTCCGGAGAACATGTGGATCGACGCCACCGGCGCCTGGGCTGCGCAACGCGAAGCCGGCCCGGACGGCGCCGTCCCGATCCGTCCGGACCAGCATGTCGGATGGCGCAGCATGACCGGACCTCCGGATCCCGGACCGGTCCTGGAACGAGCGTTGCGCTACATCCTGCGACGGCCGAGTGAGAAGACGGCGAAGTGAACCCGCACGGTGTTCGCACGACCCGCGAAGGTGCCGAACTGCAGGTGCTGCTGTCCAGGCCGGACCGGCTCAACGCGCTGCGCACGGCGGACCTCATCGATCTCACCGAAGCGGTCGAGGCGGCGGCCGACGACGACGGCGTACGGGTGGTGCTGCTGGCCGGAGAGGGAAGGGCCTTCTGCTCCGGCGCTGACCTTGCCAGCGTGGTGGACGCGAGCACCGTGGACGCGGCCAACCGGGCGATCCTTGCGCTGCGCCGGATCGGCAAGCCGGTGATAGCGGCCGTGGGCGGGGCCGCGGCAGGGGTGGGCTGTTCTCTGGCATTGGCCTGCGACCTGGTGATCGCGAAACGGTCGGCGTACTTCCTGCTCGCCTTCGCAGACGTGGGGCTGATGCCTGACGGCGGCGCAACCGCGTTGGTACCGGCAGCGGTGGGCCGCGCCCGGGCCATGCGGATGGCCATGCTCGCTGAGCGAATCCCAGCCCAGACGGCCACCGAGTGGGGCCTGATCAGCCAGGTGGTGGACGACGACGTCTTCGACACGGAGGTCGCCTCCGTGACCACACGACTGGCCGCCGGTCCGCCCCTCGCGTACGCGCGGATCAAACGAGCGGTCGACGAGGCAGCGATGCCCGCCCTCGCCCGCGCGCTGGAGATCGAACGCACAGGCCAGGCCGAGCTGCTGCGCAGCAGGGACTACGCCGAGGGCGTCGCCGCTTTCAAGGATCGCCGCAAGCCGAAGTTCACCGGCACCTGAGCGGCCGACGTTGTGCTTGCCGGAAACCTCATCCATGCAGGTGAGGGTCTGTCTGGAGGGCAGGGTACTCGCGCGGCTGGTGGTCGCCCCGGCATGATGGCCGGTCGTGCTGCTTCGACTTGCCTATCTGGCTGTGGCGAACGTGTTCGCCCTGCTGCGGCTGCTGCCGGTGAGCAACCAGGACAAGGACGCGGAGATCCTCGCGCTGCGTCATCAGATCACGGTGCTGGAACGCCAACTCGGCCGGGATCGGGTGCGGTTCGCCCCGAGTGACCGGGTGTTCCTGGCCGCGCTGCTGCACCGGCTCCCGCGCGGTGTGCTGCGCCGGGCACGGCTGCTGGTGCGCCCGGACACTGTGCTGCGCTGGCACCGTGACCTCATCTCGCGCCGCCACGCTGACGTCTCCCGGCCGAAACGCCCGGGGCGGCCGCGCACGGTGCGTTCCGTCCGCCTGCTCATCCTGCGCCTGGCACGGGAGAATCCAGCCTGGGGATACCGGCGCATCCACGGCGAGCTGCTGGTTGTGGGCGTGCAGGTGGCCGCCTCCACTGTGTGGGAGATCCTGAAGGAGGCGGGGATCGACCCGGTACCCGAGCGGGGTTCCAGCACCTGGACGGACTTTCTGCGCTCCCAGGCCGATGCCCTGCCGGCGTGTGACTTCTTCGAAGCGGTCACCCTGTCCGGGGCGCGGCTGTACGTGTTCGCGGTGATCGGGCACGCCGGCCGGCGCATCCGCGTCCTGGGCGCGACGGCGCACCCGACCGCCTCCTGAGTGGTGCAGGCCGCCAGGAGCCTCGTCATGGATCTCGAGGATGTCGGCTGCCGGGCCCGGTTCATGATCCGCGACCGCGACGGGAAGTTTCCCGCCCTGTTCGACACCGTCCTTGAGGATGCGGGGATCGAGGTCGTGCTCAGCGGGATCCGGATGCCGCGGATGAACGCGCTCATGGAACGGTGGGTGCAGACCTGCCGCCGCGAGCTGCTGGACCGCACGCTGGTCTGGAACCAGCGCCACCTGCTCCAGGCCCTGCGCGAGTTCGAGCAGCACTACAACTCCCACCGGCCCCACCAAGGCATCGCAGACGCCCGCCCGCTGCACCCCCTGCCTCCGCCGATCACCGACCCGGACGCTATCGCCCACCTCGACATACGACGACGCGACCGCCTCGGCGGCACCCTCCACGAGTACCAGCATGCGGCCTGACCTGCACGGACGAGATTCTCGGCAAGGACAGTGTCGGTGGGCGTTTTTGACTTCGACGATTACGGCAGCGTCAAGGTGCTTTTCCACCCGGTTGCCGGGGGGCCTATCGTGGCGTTCATCGCTACGCTCGTGATCGTGGGGGTTCGCCGCCGTGGATAACGCCTCTACGGCCCCGGAAGCCCAGCTCGGACACCAGTTGTAGACGCCGGGGTCGACTGACTCGCGGTCGCCGGCCGGGACCCTGGTCCCCTAACGACTGCCGGCTTGGGCGATGCAGTGGGAGAGTGAAGGAGCCTGGAACGCGGCCGGAACAGGGTTGCGGTGGTGACCACCACCTTCACAACGATCAGTCCCGTTCCGCCTCGCGGGAGGCCGCCTGTCCGCTTCTGCGGGAGGTCCGGCGGGTGACTGCGGCTGGTCATGAGCGTGATGGCTGCCCAGATGCGCTCAGCATCACGCAGCGGCTCCTGACCCAGGAGAAGGAGCTACTGACACGGCAGCTGTAGTTCGTGAGGCGTAGGGCGTCGTCGCTGGTCAGTGTGGCGGAGTGGGGTACCTGTGGGCATGGGTACGGCCACCTGCATCGTGATTGTTTGTGACGACGAATCAGAACGCGGTGGCCCGCGAGGTCCGGCCCCGACATGCGGCGTTCGCCGTCGAGGACATCGTCGAGGCCGTGCGGCACGTCCGTGCGGCGGGCGCCGAACTCCTCAGGATTCCGGCGAATTACTGCGACGACCTGGCGGCACCGTACGAATGCCCCGACGGGGAGCTGGAGACGTACCGCGAACTTGGCATTCTCTGCGACCGCGATGAGCAGGCGGGGAGGACGAACAGGGCGGGGAGTTCCGCCGCTGCTACACGGATACGGTCGGGTACGTCTTCTTCGAGATCGTCCAACGGACCGGCGGTTACCGCGGATACGGCGCCGCCAACGCCTTCGTACGCTTCGCCGCCCAACGACGGTAGACCCGTTGGGCGGCGAGGACCAGTGCCTCAGCGGGACACCGGGCGCAACCGCTGTTCCAGGAAGGAGACGACGGTCGGCCACGTCGGAGTCACGGGGCGGGCCGGCGTGCTGTGCCCGTTGCGTGTGGTCTCCTGGTAGGCACCCTGGCGGGTCTCGTCGTCGGTGAGCATGTCCTCCAGAGGCCCGTGCCCGGCTCGTGGGAAGGAGATCAGTCGTGCCTCCTCACCCGCGGCCGCGAGGGCGTCGTAGAGCAGGCGGCTCTGGTGGTACGGCACGAAGGGGTCCTGCTCGCCGTGGAAGATCAGGAACGGCGGGGTGTGCCGCTCGCCGATGTAGGTGAGCGGGTTCGCCGCGACGACCTTGCCAGGGCAGACCGTGATGGTGCAGCCGAGCAGCAGCGACTCGGGTGAGCGGGCGTCGGAGTGGCAGTCCGTCAGCCCGAACGCCGAGTTGAACACCCTGCAGTCGTCCGGCATGTGCGCGTCCATCTGCAGGAAGTCGGTCGGCGGGTAGAACGGCACGGCCGCCTGGACAGCGCTGGACGGCCCGCGCGGGCCGACGTCGCCCTCCAGCTCCGGACGGTCGCCGGTGACCGCGGCCATCGCGGTCGTCCAGCCGCCCGATGAGTCGCCCATGATCGCGACGCGGTGCGGGTCCAGGTTGTACGTTCTGGCGTTCGCGCGCAGCCAGCGGATGGCGCCCTTGATGTCGTACAGCTGCGCCGGGAACTGCGCCTGCCCGCTGGAGCGGATCGCCACGCCCGCGACGGCGAATCCCCGCGGGTTGAGCTGTGCGGCCACCCTGTCGGCGCCGCGGCGTCCGCTGTCGGCCAGCCAGCCCGAGCCGCTGGAGAAGATCACCAGCGGGACCGGCTGCGCGGACCTGGGGACATAGAGGTCCAGCAAGTGGCCTTGAGTGCCGGGCGGTTGGGCGGGTGCGTAGGCGAGGTCCTTGGTGACTTCCACATCGGTCTGCGCCCGGGCGGGGGCTGCGGCCCCCGCAGCCGTGATGAGAACCACGGCTGCGGCGGCCGCCGCCAGTGCCCGAGGGATGCGCCCCGAGCGCAACTGACTCAGGTGTATCCCTGTGCGTAGCTGCATCGTGCCGACTCCTCTTCGAGGGGTTCGTGTGAGCTGAAGCCGAATGGAGCGATGGAACGAACGAGACCGGGAGACCGAACGCCGACTGTCCGATGCGCCCGCGCCGACAGTGGCCGTGACGGGTGCCGGGACCGTGGTGTCTCTCCGGCTGATCCGCCGGGCGAGCGACACGAAGGAGATCGTGAGCACGCAATTCGTTCGCCTGGTGAAGTGTGGTTCACTCTGAGCAGGCATGAGTCTCAGGTTGCGGTGGGCGAGTGTCAATGGTGTTGCGCGAGGCGATTCCCGATCCCGACCCTTGCCCGTACCGGCTGCGACGCGGCGTTCTGTGAGGAGTCATCCATGACCAAAAGCGAGTTTCCGGAGGCCATGACGGCGGCCGGTGCGGTCCGTGGCCGCCGTGAGGGCGGCCTGGCAGTCTTTCGCGGCATCCCGTACGCGCAGCCACCGGTGGGCGAGGCACGCTTCGCGGCGCCGCGACCGGCGGACCGTTGGGACGGGGTACGGGAGGCCTTCGCGTTCGGTCCGCCTCCCCCGCAGGAGCCGTTCGGGCCCGAGGCGGCTCCCGCCGGACCCCCTCCGGCAGGTGACGACTGGCTGACGGTCAACATCTGGACGCCGGACGCCGACCCGGCGGCGCGCCGACCGGTGATGGTGTGGATCTACGGGGGCGCCTACAAGTTCGGCTCCGCCGACGACCCCGCCTACGACGGCAGCCGCCTGGCGCGGGACGGCGACCTGATCGTGGTCACTCTCAACTACCGTGTCGGCATCGAGGGGTTCGCCTCGATCGAGGGCGCTCCCGCGAACCGGGCTCTGCTCGACCAGGTCGCGGCTCTGGAGTGGGTGCGCGAGAACATCACCTCTTTCGGCGGCGACCCCGACCGGGTCACCGTCTTCGGCGAATCGGCCGGCGCCGGGTCCATCGCCGCGCTGATGGCCATGCCCCGGGCGCGGGGACTGTTCCGGCGGGCCATCGCGCAGAGCGTGCCGGGTACCTTCTTCTCGGAGGCGCTGGCCGCGGACATCGCCGAGACCTTGGCCGGTGAGCTCGGCCTGCGTCCGACGGTGGCCGACCTGTCCGGTGTGGACCCGCGCAAGCTGCCCGAGGCGGGTGCCGCGCTGAGTGGTCGGATGCGCGAGTACGTGCACCGCTGGGGTCCGGTCGCCCTCACCCCGACCCCGTTCTCGCCCGTCGTCGACGGAGATGTTCTGCCCACCACGCCGTGGGAGGCGTTGGCAAGCGGTGCCGCACGCGACGTGGAGCTGATCGCCGGGCACAACCGGGACGAGTACCGTCTCTTCCTCATGCTGGGCGGGATGCTCGGGCGGGTGGACGAGGGTCTGGCTTCGATGGCGCTGGGCCTGTTCGGGCCGACGCCGGACGCCGAGCACGCCTACCGCGCCGCGTTCCCGGACGCCTCGGCGGAGTACCTGTTCGAACTGGTCCAGTCCGACTGGCTGTTCCGCATGCCATCGCTGCACTTGGTGGAGGCCCAGGTGGCCGGTGGCGGCCGGGCGCACATGTACGACCTCACCTGGTCCGCTCCGGCGAACGGCGGCGCTCTCGGTGCCTGCCATGGCCTGGATGTACCGCTGGCCTTCGGTGTGTACGGCGGGCTCGGCGGCATGCTGACCGGACCGGCGCCCTCGCCCGCGACCGAGGCGCTCTCCGCCCGCTTCCGCTCCGCGTGGACCGCGTTCGCGGCCACGGGCGACCCGGGCTGGGCGGCCTACGACAGCGAGCAGCGCCTCGTCCAGGTCCTTGACTCGGAACCGACGGTCGCCGCCTACCCGGAGGAGGCCTCCCGCCGCCTCTGGGAGCGGCACACCTTCGCCGCGTTGCCCTTGACGACGGCGTAGCGGTCTCCGCTCCCCACCATCCGGCCCGCGGTCGGCCAGGTCACCGCCTGGCCGACCGCGGTTCTTCGACACCGGTCGAGGACCGGCAACAACCACGGCCCCGGCACTCGTTGTGCACACGGCCGGTCACAGGCCGATGAGCCGCCGGTTCCCAGCCGGTGGACGCCGCGTAGCGGGCCGGCTCGGTCAGCAGGATCATCCTGGTGGCTCTCGCCACCACGATGGTGGAGCCGCCGGCGGTCACGGCGTCACCCGTGTCGGTGGCGACGGCGCGGGTGACGCCCTCGTAGCTGTACGCGCCCTGCCCGGAGGGGTAGGCGCCGCGCAGATCGAGGTGGCAGGAGCCGCTCGCGACGGTGGCCCTGGTCGTGAAGCCCACGCTCGAAGGCAGGCCGTCGAGGGCGGTGCCGACGCTCAGCGTGGTGCCGATCGTCCGGCCGGGGCCGGGGACGGCTTCGTGGACGATCACCTTGTCTGCGCGGGAGACGAGCGCGCGGCGTCGGGGAGGCGCTGGCCGGGGTCCAGGGAAAACCGGTCGAAGAGCCCCCGGCAGTCGGCGACGTGTGCGGTGCGCAGCGCCTGACCCGCGAGGGCGCACGGCTGACGGTCCCGGGCAACCTGAACGACAACCAGATGCGCTTCGAGTCCCAGCTCTACGTGACCGCCGAGGGCGGCTCGGTCGGGGGCACGGACACCAAGGTGCGGGTCGACAACTCCGACGCCGTGACGATCGTCCTCGTCGCGGGCACGAACCACGCCGACAAGTACCCGGCCTACCGGGGCGAGGACCCCCACGAGCGGGTGACCAAGGTGGTCGACCGCGGCGCGGAGTAGGACTCCTGGGTCTTCGCTGAACACGTCCGCACCTCAGGCTTGCTGCTGCCGCGGTGCACCCGTCGGAACATGTCTGGATCTGGAGAAGGCGGCAGGGCGCGGTTCCGGGAGGAGCCTCGGCGGACCTATTGACGCGATTCGGGCAGGGACATAATCTCCGCTTGCATTTGTTCGGCACACGGACAGATGTTCGCAATGCGCACACACTCGTTCCTGTCAGGAGTCCCCATGCAAAGGCGCGTTCTCGGGCTTGCCATAGCGGTAGTGACGGTCGCAGCCGCGGCCGGATGCGGATCTTCTTCCGGGGCCGGTGGTTCGTCCTCCTCGGACGGGGACAAGACCACCCAGGTCAAAGTGGGGATCATCCCGATCGTCGATGTGGCACCCCTGTATCTGGGGCAGAAGAAGGGGTTCTTCAGCAGCCGCGGCATCGACCTGAAAATGGAGACCGCTCAGGGCGGTGCCGCGATCATCCCCGGCGTGGTGAGCGGTCAGTTCCAGTTCGGATTCAGCAACGTCACGTCGTTGATGATCGCCCAGACCAAGGGTGTGCCGATCAAGTCAGTGGTGAACGGGACCGCCTCCACCGGTGACACCGGAAAGGACATCAGCGGGGTGGCCGTCAAGAAGGACAGCCCGGTCAAGTCGGCCAAGGACCTCGCCGGCAAGACGGTGGCGGTCAACACCTTGCAGAACATCGGGGACACCACGGTCCGTGAGGTGGTGCGCAAGGACGGCGGCGACCCCTCGAAGGTCAAGTTCGTCGAGATGCCGTTCGACCAGATGCCGGCCGCGCTGGACGGCGGGCAGGTGGACGCTGCCTGGGTGGGCGAGCCCGCGCTGACCATCGCCAAGGGCCAGGGCGCCCGCGTCGTGGCGTCGCCGTTCGCCGAGACCGACCCGAACCTCACGATCGCGACGTACTTCGCCTCCACCAAGCTGACCCAGGAGAACCCCGACCTGGTGAAGAAGTTCACCGAGGCGGTGACCGAGTCGCTGAAATACGCCTCCGAGCACCCGGACGAGGCACGCCAGATCGTCACGACCTACACCAAGATCGACGGCGAGGTGCTGAAGAACCTGACGCTGCCGACCTGGCCGGCCGAGTACGACATGGCCTCCCTGGAGAAGCTGGCCTCGCTCGGCGAGCAGGACGGCATCTTCGGCGGTAAGAAGCCCGACCTGGATGCCCTGTTCTCATGAGCGCGTCCGGGAGCACTCCTGTACTGACGAAGCCCGCCGGGACCGCGACAGGTCCCGGCGGGGTGGGCGGTGGCCGCGTGCGGCGCACTCTGGACAGAGCGCGCACCCCGTTGCGCGGACTGGCAGGCCTGGCCGGGCTGGTGGTGTTGCTCGAGGTGCTGCCGCACACCGGTGTCGTCTCCGCCGACTACCTCCCGCCCGCCTCCGACATGGGCCGGGCCCTGTGGCAGATGCTCGGCGAAGACGCGTTCTGGACCGCGCTCGGTGACACCCTCACCGGTTGGGGCCTGGGCCTGGCCATCGCCGTGGTGGCCGGGGTGGTGGCCGGGGTGGTGATCGGATCGGTGCCGGTGCTGCGGGCGGTGACCGCCTCCACCATCGAGTTCCTGCGTCCGATCCCGTCGGTGGCGCTGATCCCGGTGGCGGTGCTGCTCTACGGCACCGACCTGGAGTCGAAGCTGCTGCTGGTCGTGTACGCCTCCTTCTGGCAGGTGCTCGTCCAGGTCCTGGCGGGCATGCAGGACGTCGACCCGGTCGCCGAGGACACCGCCCGCAGCTACCAGATGGGCGGTTGGGGGCGGGTGCGGTACGTCCTTTGGCCCACCGCGCTGCCGTACGTGATGACCGGCGTGCGGCTGGCCGCGACCGTGGCACTCGTCCTGACGATCACCGCCGAACTCGTCATCGGCTCGCCCGGCCTGGGCAACCAGCTCGCGGTCGCGCAGACCTCCGGCGCCGTACCGCGGGTCTACGCCCTGGTCCTGGTCACCGGACTCCTTGGGGTCGCGGTCAACCTGGTGGCCCGGGCGGTCGAGCGGCGGGCACTGCACTGGCACCAATCGATGCGCAGGGAGGGACAGCGATGACCGTCCTCACACTCGCCCGGCGGACCGGGCTGGTCCTGGGCCTGCCCGCGGTCCTGTTCGCCGTTTGGTGGTTCGCCACCGCGGGAAGCACCGACTTCTACGTCCCCCCGCTGTCCAGCATCCTGGGCAAGTTCGGGGAGGTATGGACGGGCGAACGACTGCTGTCGGACGTCGTACCCAGCCTGGTCCGCCTGCTCGCCGGCTATCTCCTCGCCGTCGCCGTCGGTGTCGGACTCGGCCTGGTGGTCGGCATGCACCGTGGCGTGCGCGACGTACTGGAGCCGGTCCTGGAACTCTTCCGGGCCATCCCGCCCCCGGTGCTCGTACCCGTCATCATGCTGTTCGCGGGCATCGGCGACACCATGAAGGTCATCGTCATCGTCAGCGGCTGCATGTGGCCGATCCTGCTCAACACCGTCGAAGGCGTCCGAGCCCTCGACGAGGTCCTGAGCGACACCTGCCGCTCCTACGGCATCACCGGCTCGTCCCGGCTGTGGCACCTGGTGCTGCGCTCGGCCAGCCCGCAGATCGTCACCGGCATGCGCCAGGCCCTCTCCATCGCGATCATTCTCATGGTCATCAGCGAGATGTTCGCCGCCAGCAACGGACTCGGCTTCACCATCGTGCAGTTCCAGCGTTCCTTCGCCATCCCCGAGATGTGGAGCGGTGTCCTGCTGCTCGGCCTGCTCGGATTCGCCCTCTCCCTGCTCTTCCGCATCGCCGAGAACCGGGTCCTGGCCTGGTACCACGGCCTGCGCCGGGCCCAGCGCAACCCCTGACAAGGAGACGTCGATGCTCGACGTACGCAACCTGCAGAAGATCTACACCGGACGCAACCGCAGCGTCGAAGCACTTCGGAATCTCACATTCCATATCGGTGCCGGCGAACTCGTATGCCTGGTCGGCCCGTCCGGGTGCGGCAAGACCACGCTGCTGAAGTGCATGGCGGGACTGATCGACCCGACCGGCGGCGAAGTGCGCCTGGACGGCCGCCCGGTCGACGGACCCCCGCCCGGCATGGCGGTCGTCTTCCAGGAGTACGGCCGCTCCCTCTTCGCCTGGATGAACGTACGCGACAACGTCGCCCTGCCCCTGCGCCGCAAGAAGCTCGGCAAGGCCCGCGAGAAGGAACTGGTCGACCATGCGCTGGAGGTGGTCGGGCTCGCCGACGCCCACCAGGCCTACCCGTGGCAGTTGTCCGGCGGAATGCAGCAGCGCGTCGCCATCGCCCGCGCCGTCGCCTTCGAGCCGAAGGTGCTGCTCATGGACGAGCCGTTCGCCGCCGTCGACGCGCAGACCCGCGCCGAACTGGAGGACCTCATCCGGCGGTTGTGGCGCGAACTGGGCGTCACCGTCCTGTTCGTCACCCACGACATCGACGAAGCCGTCTATCTCGGCCAGCGCACCATCATCCTGTCCACCTCGCCGACCGTGGTGATGGAGGATCTGACGATCGATCTCCCCGACGAGCGCGACCAGTTGCACACCCGCTCCAGCACCCGCTTCGCCGAACTGCGCGCCCACGTCTACGAGCAGATCCAGCGGGCCAAGCACCACAACGGCGACACGGATACAGCAGTGGCCGACCGCAGCGACGAGCTCGCCCTGCAGAAGTCCGAGTCCTGACACACCGTCCGACACAGGGGCCGTAGCACATGGATGACAACGAACCCGGGCGGTACTTCGTGCAGTCCCTCGAACGAGGGCTGGCCGTCATCCGTGCGTTCACCGCCGACACACCCGAGATGACCCTCTCGGAGGTCGCCAGGATCACTGGCATGAGCCGTGCCACCGCACGGCGCTTCCTGCTCACCTTCGCCGACCTGGGGTACATGGCCACCGACGGCCGCCACTTCCGCCTCACGCCCCGGGTCCTGGAACTGGGCTACGCCTACCTGTCCAGCATGTCCCTGGCGGATATCGCCCAGCCCCACCTGGAGCAACTGGTCGCCGAGGTCCACGAGTCCTCGTCGGTGGCGGTGCTCGACGACGAGGACGTGGTGTACGTCAGCCGGGTACCCACCCGGCGGATCATGACGGTCTCCATCAGTATCGGGACCCGCTTCCCTGCCCATGCCACCTCCCTCGGCCGGGTCCTGCTCGCCCACTTCGACGAGCGCCGGCTGCGGCACTACCTGGACACCGCCTCCCTCAAGCCGCTCACCCCCCGCACCATCACCTCAAGGGAGGCACTTGCCGCCGAACTGGAACACGTGCGGGCACAGGGCTGGTGTCTGGTGGACCAGGAACTGGAACAGGGCCTGATATCGATCGGCGTACCCATCCGGAACGAGGCACGACGGGTGGTGGCAGGCATCAACCTCTCCACCCACGTCAGTCGGCGAACGCCGGACTCGATACGCCACGATCTGCTGCCGCCGCTCCTGGCCACCGCCGCCGACATCGAGGCCGAGCTGAAGGTCCCCGGCTAGCAGGTCCGGATGCCGTGCCCCCGCGACGGCAGCACGGAGCAGCACCGGCCTTGGCGACTGGCCGGAACACACCGCCCTGCGCGACGGGCGTTTCCGTGGGCTCGTCATGGCCACCCAGACCTGTCGGCTCTCTGCCCCCACCAGGCATCATTCACTACAGTGCTGAGACAGTCGCCGCGGAGAGCCCATGACATCGCCCCACGCCCTGACGCCGACCGACCCAAAGGCGGCTCCCGCGCCACCCGAGGAAGCCGTGGCCCCTCTCATCCGGGGGATCGCCGTGCTGCGCGAGCTCACCGACGCCGGAGGGACGGCCGGCCTCAGCGATCTGGGACGGGCCACCGGCCTGGCCCGCGCCACCATCGACCGGGTCACCGGAACACTCGCTCACATGGGGTACATGCGGATGGACGGCAGCAACGCCGTCCTTGCCCCCCGCCTGATGGAGCTGGGGAACGCGTACCTGGCCGGCCTGCGTCTTCCCGCGCTGCTGAGTGCGCACGCCGATGCCCTCGCCGAGGAACTCGACGAGTCGGTGTCCCTCGCGGTGGCGGACGGTGACGGCATCCGCTTCGTCCACCAAGCGATCCGCCGCCGCGCCCTGTCGCTGAGCTTCCGCATCGGCGACCTGCTGCCCGCCGAACGCACCGCGCCGGGCCCGCTGCTGGCAACCGAGTGGAGCGCGGAGGACTGGGCGCGGTGGCACAAGCGGCAGGACGCCGACCCCGAGGACCTCGGCTTCCCGGCGGTCCCCCCTCGATCGCACCGTACCGCCACGACAGACTTCGAAGAACGGGTGGAACGGGCGCGCACCCATGGCTGGGCGATGGACGACCAGTTGATCGAGCCGGGGCTCGTCGCCGCATCCGTTCCGGTTCGCGCCCCCGACGGCCGGATCGCCTGTGTGGCGAGCGTCGTGAGCCATACCAGTCGGCACAGCGCGGACTCGCTGCGCGACTCCCTTCTCCCCAGGCTCCGTACTGCCGTGACCGTCATGGAGCGGAAGTTGGCCGACGCTCCGCCTCCCGAGCCGCCGAGCAAGAGCACTCCCGTCGGACTCGCCACCTGGACGAGCGCGTCCAAACAGGAACTGGGCGGGGAGTTCATCGAATCCCTGGCCCGCGGCCTGACCGTGGTCACCGCGTTCGGTGAGGGCCGTGCGGAGCTGACGCTCTCCGAGGTCGCCGAAGCCACCGGCCTGTCCCGCGCCACGGCTCGCCGTGCCCTGATAACCCTTGGGTACCTCGGTTACGTCACGCTGCAGGGGCGGGTCTTCCGGCTCACTCCCCGAGTCCTCGCCCTCGGTTTCCCGCCACTGTCCAAGACGACACTCACCCGGATCGCGCACCCCCACCTCGCCGCCCTCACCCGCAAGGTGGAGGACTCGACGTCCCTGGCAGTGCTCGCCGGTGACGACGTCCAGTGCGCGGCCTCGGTCGCCGCGGGACGCATCATGGACGCTGATATCGCCGTGGGCGCGCGCGTGCCCGCCTATGTGACCTCCACGGGCCGGGTGCTGTTGGCGGGGCTGCCGGCCGAGGAGCGCACTGCCCGGCTGGCGCGCCTGCGGATGGGGGCGCTGACCGCTCGCACCGTCACCCGGCCCACCGACCTCGAGGTGATTCTCGACCGAGTGCGCGAGGACGGTTATGCCCTGGTCGATGAGGAACTGGAAGAAGGGCTTCGCTCGATCGCCGTACCGGTACGTGACCGCGACGGCGGCCTCATGGCGGCGATCAACGTCACCATGCACAGCGGTCGCCGCCCCGCTGCGGAGTGCGTCACGACCATCTTGCCGGAACTGCGGGCCACGGCTGCTCACATCGAGGCCGACCTGCACATAACCGGGCGATTCGTGCGAGTTCCGACACGGCAGCTGTAGTTGGTGAGGAGTGGGGTTCCCGTCAAGTGACGGCTGCTACCGTGACGTTGTTCCAGCGGCGGTGGCAGTCGGCTGCGCGTTGCTGGTGTTGGCGGCGCCAGCGGGACCAGTGGAGCGCGTGCGCAGGATCGGCGTCCTGGCGGGGCCGGGAAAGGACGAAGACCCGGAGCAGGGCGAGGAGTTCACGCGGGCTGACGGGCACCATGGCCAGCGCGTCGTCGCTCTCACCGGAGGTGGTGCGTTGCCGCTCGCGGAGGGCGCCGACGGCGAGGAGCGCGTCGGCGATCATCGACATCAGGCTCCAGCGGTGCCAGGAGGTCCAGCAGGTGACCTGGCCCTGGTCGAGGCCGGTGAGGCCCTTGGCTCCTTGAAAGTCCTCTTCGACCCTGCCCTTGCCGGAAGTTTCGTCCGTGCAGGTCATGCGGCATGTTCGTACTCGTGGAGGATTCCGCCGAGGCGGTCACGTCGTCGTACGTCGAGACGGGCGATCCTGTCTGGGTCGGTGATCGGCGGAGGCAGGGGGTGCAGCGGGCGGGCGTCTGCGATGCCTTGGTGGGGCCGGTGGGAGTTGTAGTGCTGTTCGAACTCGCGCAGGGCGTGGAGCAGGTGGCGCTGGTTCCAGACCAGCGTGCGGTCCAGCAGCTCGCGTCGGCAGGTCTGCACCCACCGTTCCATGAGCGCGTTCATCCGCGGCATCCGGATCCCGCTGAGTACGACCTCGATCCCCGCATCCTCAAGGACGGTGTCGAACAGGGCGGGGAACTTCCCGTCGCGGTCGCGGATCATGAACCGGCCCGGCAGCCGGCATCCTCGAGATCCATGACAAGGTTTCTGGCGGCTTGTGCCACCCAGGAGGCGGTCGGGTGCGCGGTGGCGCCCAGGATCCTGATCCGGCGGCCGGCGTGCTCGATCACCGCGAGCACGTACAGCCGGGTGCCGGTCAGGGTGACCGTCTCGAAGAAGTCGCAGGCCAGCAGGGCATCAGCCTGGGAGCGAAGAAAGTCCGTCCAGGTGGTCGAGTCCCGCTCGGGTGCCAGGTCGATCCTGGCCTCCTTGAGGATCTCCCAGACGGTGGATGCGGCCACCGGCACGCCCAGGACGAGTAGTTCGCCGTGGATGCGCCGGTATCCCCAGGCGGGATTCTCCCGTGCCAGGCGCAGGATGAGCAGGCGGACGGAACGCTGCCCTTGCCGAATACCTCATCCACGCAGGTGGGATCGGGTTTCGGCGTTGGCCGAGGCCGATCGAGTCGCCGGTATCGCGCGGCGCCGGTTGGCGCGGCATGATGATCGGTCCGCCCCTACCGGCTCCGGAGAGGCACGCAGGGCAACCGCCCCAGTGCACCACCGGAACGGGGTGCTGCCGAGATTCGGCCCCTTCCCGGGGATGCCGCTTCAGCGCCCGCCGCCACGTGCCCTACGGGCGGCATCATCCCCTCCCCGGATGACATCGAGGCTGCCCGCACGCAGCATGGCCCTCGACGACCTGGAAGGCCCGGAATTCGTCGACCACTACACCGACGCCGTCGCCGAGGTCATCAAAGCCAAACGCGAAGGACACGCGCCGCCGACGATGCCGGCACAGGAGCCGACAGGCGAGGTCGTCGACCTGATGAGCGCCCTGCAAGAGTCCGTGCGCAAGGCACAGGCCGCCCGCGGCGAGTCCGACGAGGCCGAAGAGGCCGCCGTCCACGAGATGCCGAAGAAGGCCTCCGCGAACAAGAAGGCGCCCTCCAAGACCGCGGCGCATAAGGCGACCACGAAGCCGTCCGCGAAGAAGAAGCCAGGGGCAGGTCCCCGGCGGGACGGCGTGCTGATCGTGCTCCTTCGAGACTGATGGTCTGGCGCCCCGCTGGTGTCCCTTCGCAGCGAAGTCTGTGCAGTCTCACCGAAGGTTGAGCGGCGTCGTCCGATCTCGACTCATACTCACCGCGTCCCGTCCACGTCCTCGCGCATGGCGGCAATCAGTTGGCGACGCTCCTGCTGGAAGGCAAGGCGCTGATCTTCCGCGGCTTGATCATCGTGGTTCGCGCCGCCCACCACGGCGTCGCGGTAGGCGATCAATACGTCAAGCACCGCTTGGCAGCGCTCGTCTACAGCCGAGGAGGACGACAACGCGAGCTGGAACCGCTTGGGGTACACGTCATGATCGCGTAGCGCAGACTGCGCAAGCCGCACGCGTTCCTCACCGGAACGTGGTTCCCAACGGGAGGCGTACCACAGCTGCTCACGAGCTTGGTTGACGGCCCCCAGGAAATCGGCGTACAAAACTCGCCGCCGCTCACGTTCGCGCTCGCTTCCCTCCCGGCGCCATCGCACACGGTCAGCGACCAAGGTCGCCCCAACCGCGATAGAGCCACCGATGACGGCACTGATCGGCGCTGCCCAGTCCACGTCGGTGATCCTACGAACGACCTGCGGCCTGCGGTAGTACGCGGCAAACCCGACTGCGACGACCCGGCGGCCACCAATCTTGGATGAGAAATGCACAACCTTCACTGCGAAAGATCACCTGGAAGGTGCCCGGCGACAATCGCGTCACCTACGACCAGAACACGGCAGAGATCACCGTCGACGGCCGCGCCCGGCACAGCCGCGGCAAAGGCATGCGCTCGGTCATCCACGCCGCCTTCTCCACCGCACTCGCTCGATACACAGCCGCCCGCGACCTGCCGCACCCCGGTTTCGTCGTCCTCGACTCACCGGTCCTCACCTATCGGGAGCCACACGAGCAGGACGTGCAGCTCACGCACAACGTCGTCGAGCACTTCTACCGGGGTCTGCTCAGCGACGTCCCGGGGCAGATCGTCGTGGTGGAGAACGGCGACCCGCCCGGGGACTTGGGCGAGTACGCCACGGTGTACGCCTTCAGTACGGAGGGATCGGAGCGCGCCGGGTTCTTCCCGGCACAGACCGAGAACTGAGCGCTCGCCTCAACAGTTCAGGCGTTGGAGGCTCCGCGTCGCGCAGCCGCCGGGCATCGGCACGGGCCGACCGGCGGCTCCCGCACGTCGAAGAGGGGCCCGTGCCCTGCGTAAGGCGGTCCGCCGGCACCCGCACCACTCCGCCCATGGAGCTCCGCGTAGACGTCGTCGCTACCTGTGCCGAGCCCCACTCTTGTGACTGGTCGAGGTAGATGACACCAGCGGGGTCCGCCGAGCAGGCTCGATGCTCCACTCTGGTCTCGATAGTTGGCGCCGTTTGGTCATCGTTGTTGGCACCTGCTCGGGTTGGTCGGCTGACCTGGCACGTCGTGGTCGCCGCCACGCTGGTGGCCGGGGTGGTGCGGCTGATCCTGTGCACCCGACACCGACTCCCGCCGTGGTGTGGATCTACACCGCCGTACTCGTCCTGATCGCGGTCGGCGGCCAGCGGCAAGGGCCCGCAAGCCACCGTGTAGGGGACCTTCATACCCGCCACCCTCGCCTCGGCCGTCTACGCGTACTGCGCGCTCCCAGGAGGCAGGAAGCGTACGAGCCGGCCGCCTTCGGCAGGGGAGAAGAGGATGCGACGGGGGCATTCACGGATGTCCCGCTGGCCACTATGGTATGGGAGCGCTCCCATTCGCCTTACGGCGATCCGGTCCCGGACCGGCCGGGCGCCTTGGTGGGTGCGCGGCACTTCTACAGTCGGGCGGTTCGGCGGGCGAGTCGCCGCTCGGCCGACCTGACGTCTGCGCGCCGATGCCGGTCGGCTGCCCGCCGTGCCGCATCACCGCGGAGGAGATCCCCCACATGATCATCGGACACGTCGGCCGGAGCCGGAAGCGGCTCCGCTTCCACCGCTTATCCGCCCTGCTGGGAGCCGTGTTACTGGCCCTCGCCGTGGCCTCGCTGCCGTCCCCGGCGGCGGCGCACGGCGTCGCCATGGGGCCCGGCTCGCGCACGTATCTCTGCTACCTGGACCTGCTCCAGAACGAATCGACCCAGATGCCCTCCAACCCGGCCTGTCGCGCCGCCGTCCAGCAGGCCGGCACCACGCCGCTGTACAACTGGTTCGCCGTGCTGGACTCCAACGCCGGTGGCAGGAGTGTGGGCTACGTCCCTGACGGGAAGCTCTGCAGCGCCGGCGACAGGAGCCCGTACAACTTCTCCCCCTACAACGCGGCCCGCACAGACTGGCCGACGACGCACCTCACCTCGGGCTCGAGCATCCAGATCAACTACAGCAACTGGGCACACCACCCGGGCAGGTTCGAGGTGTACATCACCAAGAACGGCTGGTTGCCCACCACTCCCCTGGCATGGGGTGACCTGACGCATCTGCAGACCGTCACCGACCCGCCGCAGACGAGTGGCCCGGGTGGCGTGGGCGGCCACTACTACTGGGACCTGCGGCTGCCGGCGCGGTCCGGTCCGCACATGCTCTTCGTCCAGTGGATCCGTTCGGACAGCCAGGAGAACTTCTTCTCCTGCTCCGACGTCGTCTTCGACGGCGGTCAGGGCGAGGTCACGGGTCTGGGCGGAGGCCGGACGACGGCCGACGCGATCGCTGCGAAGGCGGCGGGGTCCACCGGCATCCAGGCAGCGGCGGCTCACACCGGGCACGGGGCGCATGCCGCCGCGGCGCCGGACGTGGACGCGGTGAACGCCGCCGGCGAGGCAACGAGCGGCTCGCCGCTCACCACGCTGGCCGGCTCGCTGGCGGGAGCCGCGGTCCTGGTGGCCTGCGTCGCGGGTGCGGCGTTCCACCGCGGACGGCGCCGCCGCCGGCAGGCCGACGCCCGACCGTGATCCCCATCCCCTTTGGGCCTGTCCGGTGGATCGTGTCGCAGCACCGGGTGCAGTACCCGCCGGTGCGGTCCCGCAAGGGGCCGTCGCTTACCGCGGCATGATCCGCCGGACAGGCCCTGACACCAGGCGCGGCCTTGAGGCAGCGAACGTCGCCGCCTCAAGGCCGCGCCACAGCGACGGTCGGCGGGTGCGCTCGCGCATCCGCCGGATGAAGCTCGCACTCACTCGACCGTGGAGCCGACTCCTTCCCGCCCATGAGGCGGCTCTCCCTCGCCCGTGGAGCCGACATGCTGAAACGACGCTGGGCAATACCCCTGCTGATCGCCTCACTGCTGTCCCTCTCGACCCTGCCGGCAGCCTCCGCCTCCCCGCTGGAGCCCCCGAAACCCGCCGACGCCGGCGCGGAGTCGTCCGTACCGCTGCCGGAGATCGCCGCGCACACCACCCAGGTCGCCTCCGGCCTGAAGCGCCCCACCGCCATCGCCGCGCCGGACGACGGCTCGGGCCGACTGTTCATCACCGAGAAGCGCGGCAGGGTGCGGGTGTACCACCCGGACACCGGCCTCGCGCAGACCCCGCTCATCGACATCACGGCCGCAGTGGACGAGTCGGGGAACGAACGCGGGCTGCTCGGCATCACGGCGGCGCCCGACTTCTCGGACAGCCGGGAACTGTATCTGGCGTACACCGCGCTGCCGGACGCAGCGGTGACCCTGGCCCGATACGACCTCGACGACGCGAGCCTGGAGGTGCTGCTGTCCCAGGAGCACGCCACGTACAGCAACCACAACGGCGGCCAGCTCGCCTTCGGCCCCGACGGCCACCTGTACTGGAGCATCGGCGACGGCGGCGGTTCCGGAGACCCCTTCGACTCCGGGCAGCGGGTGGACACCCTGCTGGGCAAGATCCTGCGCATCGACGTGAGCCGGAGCTGCGGGGACCTCGCGTACTGCGTGCCCGAGGACAATCCGTTCGCCGGCGTCGCGGGAGCCCGCCCGGAGATCTGGACCTACGGGCTGCGCAACCCCTGGCGGTTCTCCTTCGACCCCGCGGACGGCTCGCTGTGGATCGGCGACGTCGGTCAGGGCAGGTGGGAGGAGATCGACCGGCTGCGCCCCGCGGAGCAGCCCGGGGCAAACCTCGGCTGGTCCTGCCGCGAAGGGCTGGTGGTGTTCGACGAGGCCCAGTGCGGGGGCGGCGCCGAGCTCACCGATCCGGTCTTCACCTACTCACCGCGCACCGGCAGCTGCGCGGTCATCGGCGGGCAGGTGTACCGCGGCAAGCAGTTCGCGGACCTGGTCGGGGGCACGTACATCGCCACCGACTACTGCTCGTCCACCGTCTGGGCGCTGCGCGACGACGGCGCGGGCGGCTACCTGCAGGCCGAGATCGGACAGACGCCGACCCAGGTCACGGCGTTCGGCGCCACGCCGGAGGGGGAGCTCTACGTCGTCAACGACCTGCCCGGTGGACTGCACCGGGTGTCGTTCGAGAGGGTCGCGCCGACCTGCCGGATCACCCAGACCGCGTACGCCTGGGGCGGCGGCCTGACCGCGAACCTCACCCTCACCAACACCGGCACCACACCCGTCTCCGGCTGGAAGCTCGTCTTCCCCCTCGCCCTGGGCCAGACGATCATCTCGGACTGGAACACCGACCTCGTCCAGAACGGCGACATGGTCACCGCGGCCAACGCCGCGTACAACGGCACGATCGCGCCGGGCGACAGCGTCGAGATCGGCTACCTGGCCAACCACACGGGCGACACCTCGGCCCCTGAGAGATTCACCCTCAACGGACACGCCTGCACCATCGGCGACTGACCCGGGCTCCGTTCGCCGGCCCTGGCCGCCGAACGGAGCCCTGCGCTTGCCGAATACCTCCTCCATGCTGGTCAGGCGGCATGTTGATACTCGTGGAGGGTGCCGCCGAGTCGCGCTCGCCGTCGTATGTCCAGATGGGCGATCCGGTCCGGGTCCTCGATCGGAGCGGGCAGCGAGTGGAGAGGGCGGGCATTCGCAAGACCCTGGTGCGGCCGGTGCTCGTTATAGAACGTCTCGAACTCGCGCAGGGCGTGCAGGAGATGGCGCTGGTTCCAGATCAACGTACGGTCTAGCAACTCTCGCCTGCAGGTCTGCACCCACCGCTCCATGATCGAGTTCATGCGCGGCATCCGGACGCCGCTGAGCACCACCTCGATACCCGCGTCCTTGAGCACCTCGTCGAACGGCCGTGGGAACTTCCCGTCCCGATCCCTGATCAGATAGCGCGCCCGGCAGCCGGCGTCCTCGAGGTCCATGACGAGATTCTTCGCAGCCTGCACCACCCAGGACGCGGTCGGGTGCGCGGTCGCGCCCAGGATCCGGATCCGGCGGTTCGCGTGCTCGATCGCGGCGAACACGTACAAGCGGGCCCCGGACAGAGTGACGGCCTCGAAGAAATCGCACGCCAGGAGCGCGTCGGTCTGGGAGCGCAGGAAGTCCGCCCAAGTGCTCAAGGCCCGCTCGGGCGCCGGGGCGACGTCGGCCTCCTTCAAGATTTCCCAGACCGTGGATGCTGCCACCTTCACCCCGAGTATGAGCAGCTCACCGTGCAGGCGCCGATAGCCCCAACTTGGATTTTCCCTGGCCAGGCGCAGCACCAGCGCCCGGATCGAGTGCACGGTGCGGGGCCGGCCTCCGCGCTTCGGCCGGGACTGGGAAGCGTGTCGGCGGGCGATGACGTTGCGGTGCCAGCGCAGTACCGTGTCCGGCCGCACCAGCAGCCGCATCCGGCGCAGCACTTCCCGTGGCAGGCCATGGAGGAGCGACGCCAAAAACGCCCGGTCGCTCGCGTGGAACCGGACCTGCTGCCCGTTCAGCTGCCGTTCCAGAACGCCGATCTGGTGGCGCAAGGCCAGGATCTCGACATCTTTCTCCCGGTCGCTCATCGGCAGCAGTCGCAGCATCGCGAACGCGTTCGTCACACCCAGGTACGCCAGTCTCAGCAGCACCATGCCCAGCCACGCTTCAAGATCAAGGCTTCGAGGTCCAGGGAATCCAGCGGCGACGGGCCGACTGCGGTCCGAACCTGGGGCCAGGTCAGTTCGCCGTGCTCGTCCAGGGTGGCGGTGAGCGCGGCCTCCACGTCCGGATCGACCCCAGCGCTGTGCGGTCCGTCCTGGCAACCTGGCGAGAGGAATTCGCGTGATGGATCCGTCCGCCCGCATGGGTGCTCGCCGATCGCCGGGAACCGTGCTCGCCTCCCTCGTCCCGCCCGCGGCGAGGCGTCGGCCCTTGGCTCACTAGGGCCTGTCCGGCGGATCTTGATCGAGAGCTGCCAGGAGGTGTGGGACCAGGGGGTTTGAGTCGTTCTTGCGCCAAGCGACGGCGACTCGTGTGCGCGCGGCGTTGGGCTCGATCCTGCGGAAGGCAACGCCTTTGAGGCGAATGCGGCGGATGCTTTCCGGGGCCAGTGACACGCCCAGGCCGGTTTCCACCAGGGCGCAGACGGTCTGCCATTCCACGGCGTGCTGAGTCACCTGTGGGGTAAAGCCCGCCGCGATGCACAGGTTAGTGATCTGGTCGTACAGCGGCGGGCCGACGGCGCGAGGCAGAAGCACAAAGGGGAAGTCCGCCAACTGCTCGACTCGAACGGCTCGTTGTGCCGCGAGCGGGTGCGAGGAGGACAGGACCGCCACGAACGGTTCGGCCAGCACGGTCTCGAATCCGAGTTCCGTGTCATGGGCAGGCGGCTCGCGCAACAGGCCGATGTCGATCGTCCTTTCGCGCAGAGCGGCCAGTTGCGGCGTGGTCGTCATTTCCTGGATGTCCAGGTCCACGGCGGGAAACCGTTCCCGGAAGGTTCGCAGCAGGCCGGGGAGGACGGTCAGGGCAAGGGAGGCAGCGAAGCCGATCCGGAGGCGGCCGACCCTGCCGCTGCCGACTTCTCGGGCTGCGGCCAGGCCCTCCGCGAGACCGGTGAGGGCATGCCGGGCGGCGGGGAGGAGTTGTCGGCCCGCCGAGGTGAGGCAGATGCGCCCGGGTTCGCGGCTGAAAAGCGCGTAGCCCACCTTGTCCTCCAGGCGACGGATCTGCTGGCTCAGCGGCGGCTGGGCGATGCCCAGGCGGGAGGCGGCGTGGCCGAAGTGGAGTTCCTCGGCAAGAACGACGAAGGCGTGCAGCTGCGGAAGGGGAAGTTCAGGGCGCTCCATACGCTTAGAGATATCACTCCATGCCTGAAGTTGTATTAGACGTATCTGTACTGGTCACTTAGCGTTCGGCGCATGACAGAGCGACGTTCCATCCTCAGCGGCTCGACGTTCGAGGAGCAGATCGGCTATGCCCGCGCTGTGATCGACGGTGATTGGGTTCATGTGTCCGGGACGACCGGATTCGACTACACCACCATGACGATTGCCGAGGACGTGGTGGAGCAGGCCGACCAGTGCCTGCGCAACATCGAGGCCGCACTGACCGAAGCGAAGTGCACCTTCGCTGACGTGGTGCGGGTGCGCTACCTGCTGCCCGACCGGGCCGACTTCGAGCCCTGCTGGCCGGCACTACGTCGCGCCTTCGGCGAGGCCCGGCCGGCCGCCACCATGCTCATGTGCGGCCTCGCCGACCCCCGCATGAAAATCGAGATCGAGGTGTACGCTTGGCGGATCACCGCGTAACCGCCCACGTAATCTGATCTGGGTGAACGGGGGCACCGTGCCCGAGGTCGGGCGGGGCGATCTGACACATGCCGAGTGGACACGGCTCAAACCACTGCTGCCCGGCGGCGGACTGCCGGGCGGACGGTGGAGCGACCACCGCACAGTGATCAACGGAATCCTCTTCCGCCTGCGGACGGGCGCGCCCTGGCGTGACTTGCCTTCGCAGTACGGCCCGTGGAAGACCGCCTACGAGCGTCACCGACGCTGGTCGGCTGACGGCACTTGGGACAAGATCCTCCGCTCGCTCCTGGCACACGCCAACGCCGAAGACCGGATCGACTGGAGCGTGGTCAGCATCGACTCCACCTCCTGCCGAGCCCATCAACACGCGGCTGGCGCACGCACCACACCCCGCGCATCCCGGGGCGCAGGGCTCTGCCCCCTCAGCATCGGCCCGATGAAGGGCTGGGACGCTCGAGGGGCGGTCTGACGAGCAAGATTCATCTGGTCGGCGAGGGCGGACGCCGCCCCTTGACGTTCCTGATCACCCCGGGCCAGTGGGGCGATGCTCCGCAGCTCATCCCGGTGCTGGACCGGCTGAGCGTCCCCCGGCTCCCTACCGGCTGCCCCCGCACCCGCCCCGACCATCTCAGCGGTGACAAGGCGTACAGCTCCCGCCGCAACCGCCGTTACCTTCGCAGGCGCCAGATCAAGCACACCATCGCCGAACCGCGAAGCCAACGGGCCAACCGGCAGCGACGCGGACGCAGGGGCGGCCGACCCGTTGGCTTCGACAAAGCGATCTATAGACGTCGCAACGAAGTCGAACGCACCATCAACGCGCTCAAGAACTTCCGGGCCGTGGCCACGCGCTATGACAAGCGTGCCTACGTCTTCCACGGCACGGTCACCCTCGCCACGATCCGCTTATGGCTCCGACCATGATCCGCCGGACAGGCCCTAGTCGAGTTCGTCGAGGCGCTGGTCGATCTTCTGCAAGTCTGGGGGGGGCCGAGGAGCTCGGCCATCTCATGCTCACGCCTCTCGGGCTCGTACACGGCCCGCAGCTCCTCCTCGGTGACGCCGAACCCTACGGCCAGTTGAGCGGTCTGCGCCGGGGTGAGCCCGGCGGTCAGAGCGATCACCGCCCACATCAGCAGGATCTTCCGGCGCGGCGCCCCCACACCTTGCATTGACTCGGTTTCGTCCAAGTCCCAGCCCACGATCCGGCCCTGGTCGAGCATCCACCGATAGGTCTGGCTGCTCTGGATGTCCAACGGGTCCCCCTGGCTCCCTCATTCGCCCGGCCTTGAACAGCAGGCCAGCCCTCGAAGTGGTCGGCGTCGAACCGGGCGCGGCATGGTCGCCGAGCAGATTTCGGTCTCGCAGCGCACAACGGGGTCGCGGAAGTACGGGCGAAGACAACATGTCTTCCGGTTTAGTTCCCCGGGGGCAGCGCCGGAGACTGCCCGCTGACACCATTCGTTCCTGCATCGCCGGACGCGAGTGGCGGCAGGCCCCTGTCGGCCCGCAAGTACTCTGCTTGGGCCCGCAGAAGCTCTGCATCTGCCCGCTTCCCCTCGGCTTCCGCCAGCTTGAGCGACGCCTCCGCCTGCATCCGCGTCGCCGCTGCATTTTCCCGCTCGGCCGCCGCCCGTTCCTTGTCCGCCTCGGCGAGCATGCGCTCCACCCCGATGCGCTCCCGTGCAGCGTGTCCCTCGTGCTCGGCCTTGGCGCCCTCGCCCGTCCCCTTGGCGTGAGCGCCCAGCGCCCTGATCAGGCGTGACACACCCAGGAAGAGAGCACCGCCGAGAGCTGCCGCAGCCGCGGCCCCAGCCGTGACAAGACTGGCATCGACGGGCCCGAAGTGGCTTGCCCCGGCCGACTCGGCGGTTTCCCTGATCGAGAACCACGCCACTGCGAACAGGAGGCAGCACATGACCGCCCAGGCCGCAGGAGTAACCCACAGCTTGAGGTGATCCGTTGAGCCCACGTTGAAGGTCCTCGTCCTCCGCGGGGTGCTGCTGAACCGGAACGGGCTTCGCCTGAGACCGAAAACATCCCCGAACGCTCGCACCACCCGATGCCCCCAAATCAGGTGCAGGAGAGTGCCCGCTCCAGCCACTGACCAGAACACCGCAGGCGACCACTGATCCTGACCCCGCCGGACGACATAGATGTCGCCAACGACCAACACCGTGGCCGCAGCCGCGGTCTGAATGCCGAACGTGGTCCAGAGGCTGCGGTACAGGTTGCGCGGGTCGTCGACCGACAGGTCCTTCCCGGTCAGGCCGGCTTTGAACAGCAGCCTGCGGACGTGTACAGGGCTGATCCGTTGAAGGACCACGACCAGCGCCACGGCCGTGATCGCTATGACGGGAGTCCATCGATCCGACAGAATCCAGGCCAGGAGGACGTCAGCGGCGAGAATCAGCGCGGATGCAAGCCCAAAGTAGAAGTACGTGAGGCTCCATCGTTTGGGGGTTGTCGAATCCAACTCCATGCCCCGATTGTGGCGCCCCGGCTGCGCCCCCAACAGTGCTTTGACCGGCCGCAGTCGGAGATCGAACAGAGGTGCCCCAGGCCGGAATTGGCGGCAGGGACCGCGCGGGGACGAAGGTTCAGAGTCAGAAGTTGCCGAATACGGTGACGTCGGGACTGACCCCACCGAGGAATACGCGACGCCTCGACGGGCGAGCCCTGCGCCTGCCGAAAAACTCATCCGTCCTGGTGGGGGCTGGTGTACGGGTGGTGTCGAGCGCGGGCGCTCGGGCAGGTGCTCTGGGCACCTGGTGAGCGCCCCGGCAGGATGATCTGTCGTGCTGCTTCGACTTGCCTGTCTGGGTGTGGCGAACGTGTTCGCCCTGCTGCGGCTGCTGCCGGTGAGCAACCAGGACAAGGACGCGGAGATCCTCGCGCTGCGTCATCAGATCACGGTGCTGGAACGCCAACTCGGCACGGATCGGGTGCAGTTCGCCCCGAGTGACAGGGTGTTCCTGGCCGCGCTGCTGCACCGTCTCCCGCGCGGTGTGCTGCGCCGGGCACGGCTGCTGGTGCGCCCGGACACCGTGCTGCGCTGGCACCGTGACCTCATCTCGCGCCGCCACGCGGCCCGTTCCCGGCCGGGGCGTGCGGGGCGGCCGCGTACCGTGCGCTCGATCCGCGTGCTCGTGCTGCGTCCGGCGCGGGAGAATCCCGGCTGGGGATATCGGCGCATCCACGGTGAGCTGCTGGTTGTGGGCGTGCAGGTGGCCGCCTCCACGGTGTGGGAGATCCTGAAGGAGGCGGGGATCGACCCGGTACCCGAGCGGGGTTCCAGCACCTGGACGGACTTTCTGCGCTCCCAGGCCGATGCCCTGCCGGCGTGTGACTTCTTCGAAGCGGTCACCCTGTCCGGGGCGCGGCTGTACGTGTTCGCGGTGATCGGGCACGCCGGCCGGCGCATCCGCGTCCTGGGCGCGACGGCGCGCCCGACCGCCTCCTGGGCGGTGCAGGCCGCCAGGAGCCTCGTCATGGATCTCGAGGACACCGGCTGCCGGGCACGGTTCCTCATCCGCGACCGCGACGGGAAGTACCCCGCCCTGTTCGACACCGTCCTTGAGGATGCGGGCATCGAGGTCGTGCTCAGCGGCATCCGCATACCGCGGATGAACGCGCTCACGGAACGCTGGGTACAGACCTGCCGGCACGAACTGCTGGACCGCACGCTGGTCTGGAACCAGCGCCACCTGCTCCACGCCCTGCGCGAGTTCGAGCAGCACGACAACTCCCACCGGCCCCACCAAGGCATCGCAGACGCCCGCCCGCTGCACCCCCTGCCACCGCCGATCACCGACCCGGACGCCATCGCCCACCTCGACATACGACGACACGACCGCCTCGGCGGCACCCTCCACGCGTACCAGCATGCGGCCTGACCTGCACGGACGACATTCTCGGCAGGGACAAGGTCGAGAGCGCACTCTTCTATGGCTTCCTCCGTCGTGACAGCCGCTACCGGCTGACGTCGAGCTCCGCCGTGCGCCCCGGCGTCCGCGCCGACTCACCGACACCGGCACTTTCACGGCTACCACCTTCGGACGGTCGAAAAGTGAGGAACCCGGCACTCCTCGTGCCCTGCCGTAGGCAACACGCGTTGGCGGCCGCGAGCAAGCTGACCACTGCCATGGACAAACACACGACAGCTGCGGAGGGCGTGGGCGGTATGCAAGAGCCTTGGAGTCTTCCCTCGGAGGTACAGCGGCTGCAAGGGCATACCGAACGTGCCTTTGTCGAGGTGCAGCGAGCGGATACGAAAGCCACGGCGTTGTGTGGAATAGCCGGTGGTTTGCTGGCCGCAGGAGTTGCTGTCCTGTCGAGCGCAGATGGCAGGCACCTGCTCGCGACGACCTCCCTAGTACTGATGTGCCTCCTACTGATTGCCGCGATAGGGGCTGCGCTGCTCGCCCTACGCCCCGTAGTCCCCAGGTCGGGATTGCGGGCCGAGCTGATGAGCGAGGCGGCCGTCAGCGACCGCGGCGGTGTGAGTGCGGACGCGCGCGGGGAGCTTGAACGGCATGTCGAGGCCCACCGGTTGCAGGTGCTTGCCTGGCTGGCGGACAGGAAGCTGCGGTCGGTTCGCCTGTCCGTCGATTTTGCCCTGGCAGCTCTCTTGATGGCTGGAATATGTCTATTGAACAAAATTCTGGTTAGTTGAGACGATCGCCTAAGTGTGCCGGGGCCGCACAGCAGGGGGACGTGTGTATCAGCCGCATGCCATGGTGATCGGCGACAAGTTATGGGCCTGCCTGAAGGCACTCGCGCCGCAGCACGTGAGGCCCGCTCGGAGTGTGCTACTCCGCCAGGGAGATCCAGCAACGCACGTGATCGTGCTGGAGTCGGGATCAACGTTGATCACCCTGGCCGGCAATTGCGGGGAAAGGACGCTTCTTGCTGTGCGCGGCTCCGGCGAGTTACTCGGAGAGCTGGCCGTATTGGACTCTCAGCCGCGTACCGCCACGGTCATCGCCGCCGAGAGCTGCCGCATCCGCGTTATCCCGGCTGCCGCCTTCCTCACATTCGTCGAGGAACATGATCTGCTCGCTCCTCTGCTGCGCCATGCCATCGCCCGGGTCAGAGAGTCGGAAACCGTCCGTCTTGAACTGGCCACCGCGTCAGTACCACTGCGCCTCGCCTCAGCTCTGTCCCGACTGGTCGACGCCGCATCCTCTTCAACCTCGGATCTCGCCGTGCGTCTGACGCAGACGGAGCTCTCTCAGATGATCGGCGCTTCGCGCAATGCGGTCGTCAACGCGCTCAAACCGTGGCGCGAGCAGGACTGGATCCGCACCGCCTCCGGCGGCGGGCTTCTCGTTCGCGACATCCATTCGATTCAATCGCACGCGCGTACGCAGGCGTGACAGGCCGCACCTGAGGCGTGCCCACTACTGGGCAGCGATAGCTATCCCGCCGGATCAGCATGGGCACTTCCCTGACCGCCTGTGCTGAAAGGACGGTGCCCGATGGATGCGCCGCTACACGCAGAGCCCCTGGACGTTCCCGCCGAACTCGCTCTCGTGGCGATCGACATGGAAAAGTACAGCCAGATCCCCGAGGCGAAGATGGCCGCCGCCCGGTGCGACGTGGACGACATCGTGGCAACCGTGCTCGCCGAATGTGAGCTGCCCGATCCTCAGGAGCTGCCCGGTGGTTACAAGGACAGCGGCGACGGCGCGATTCTGCTGTTCCCGCCCTCGGTGCTGGCTCGGCTCGTGGACCCGCTGCTGGGCCGGCTCAATGCGGCGCTGGTGCGCTACGAGCGGCAGAGGCTGGCCAGCAGTCCGCTTCTGCGGCTGCGTGCCAGCGTGCACGTCGGTCCCCTGTCCCTCCCCGACCACCGCGGCAAGGCCATCAACGAGACCGTCCGGCTTCTCGACAGCCAGGCAACCCGCCAGGCGCTGAGCGCCGCGAAGGACTGCGGTGCCTTCCTCGCGGCCGCGGTCTCCGAGGTCGTGTACCAGCGGACCGTACAGGCGGGGCGCACGCCAGATCTCGGCCCACATCACTTCCTCAATGCGGTAGCCCGCGTCAGCGACAAGCCTGGCTTCGAGCAGTCCTGCCGGATCCACGTGCCGGGTTTGACCGGACCAGCCGTACGCCCCTACCTCGCCGACGCCGCACCGCCGACGGCTTCTTCCTCCTCTGCCCCGCAGCCGAGGGACGCGCAGGCAACACCGACTGTGGGCAGCGGCGGCACCTTCCAGTTCCACCAGCAGGTCAGCGACGCGACGATCGCCGATCACATCGGAACCGTGCGGATCGACCGTCGCCAGCGGTGAGGCACGCAACTACCTCCCCTGCCGCTCTCCCCACACTCGCCCAGGAGTTCCCGCATGTCTGACGATCCGTTCAACCCCACCCGCTCCGAGACCGACGCGCCGACCGGCGACCCCGGTGACAGCGAGTCCAACGGCTCTGGCGGCTGGCTGCCACGTCGCTGGCGTCCGGGCGCCGCCGCCCCCGGTCACCCGGAACCGAGCCTCGACAGCCCAAGCCCGTCACTCGCTCCCCCGTCGACAAATGATGGTCAGCCCGCACCGCACCTGCATGGAACCGCCGGTGCGGCAACACACCTCCACGGCGACGTCGATGTCGTCGCCAACGTCATCGAAGAACTGATCCTTGAGACCCGAAAGCGGGATCTGCTGGAGGGCACCGAGTTCAGTCACGAGGAACTGTTGTCCCAGCCGTTCGTTCGGGACCGGCACTGGGACACGGTCTGGGAGCAGATCGTCAACCCCGTCACCGGCCGTCCTCGCCAGCCCGTGATCGTTATTGTGGCGCCCCGTTCATGTGGCTCCACGACTTTCGCTCTGCGGCTACTGGCCGAGCACACTGCTGGCCACACCACCATCGTCCAGCTGGACGCGGATTGGCACACCCCCCGTCAGGGGCGCCTGCCCCTGGAGAAGGCGCATGCGTACCAACTCGATCTCAAGCACCCGGAGAACGACCAGGTATCCGCCGACTTCCTGAACGCCCTGTCGAAACACGCCTCCCATCTCCGCGACTGCCGTTCCTATCTCGCCCTGACCGTCGCGCAGGACCTGTGGATGGATCACCGTCTCAGCGATCGCGATGGCATCCAAGTTGTTCATCTGCATGAGGCGCCCGATGCGCAGCGCGTGGTTGAAGCACATCTGACCGCCCACGGCTACGACCAACTGGTCACGTCACTGCGTTCCTTCCCCAAAGCCACCACGTCCTTGCGCGGACTGACAACAGTGGCCGCCGTACGGGCCGCGCACACCGTCGTGATGGCCTGGAAGGAACACAGCTTCACCCGCTCCCAGCAGTCACTCGTACAGGCCGACGGCGAAGGTGAAACCGAGAGCACACTCGAAGAACACATCATCACGGCGCTGACCGACTGGCGCGGTGAACTCGACAGCCGGTTCGGTGAGATGAACAGCCGACACACCCATGACAATCCCTCACTCACCGTCGAAGACCGTTGCCTGCTGGTGGCCCTGGCCGTGCAGCAGTCCGCACCCATGCCCACCGTCGCGCGCAGTGCGGCCGCTCTGCTGGAAGCCATCGGGGACGCCCCCGCCACTCCCGGCGCAGCACCAGGAATCTCGCCCACCCTCAGTGCCCTGGCCGGACGAGGAATGCGCCGGCGCATCCAGGATGTTGGGGGCCGGGTCGGCCTACAGGACACAGTGGTCTTCGACCGGCCTGCATACGGACGCGCAGTGCTGGAGTACGTCTGGGACAACTACGATGTCATGCGCAAACCCTTGCTGACCTGGCTCGTGGCAACAGCGCAGGATCCCGATCCGGAAGACCACGCGGTGGCAGCGCTGGCCGAACTCACCGTGCGGCACGGAACGGTGGACTACCTCACCACTCTGGGCGAACTCGTCGGCAGCAGTCGGCCAAAGGTGCTCGGTGCGGTCCTGGAAAGGGCAGTGCGCGACGAACACGTCGGCCGTCTGGCATGGGAGGCGCTCTACGGATGGGCGGAGAAGGAGAGTTACGCGCCTGCCGTGGTTGCATTGTGCCGACGTATTCTGGAGGACTCCTCCGTCGCCGCGTCTCTGACCAAGCGTGCAATGGTGCGGCTGCGCCGCGTCGCGCACAAGAACACCGACGGCGCCGTAATTGGCCAGGTCCTGGCTGCCTTCGACGATCTGGTCCAACACCCCACCGTGGCCCAGCGGCTGGTCGGTGAGGTCCACGGCTGGCAGCAGGGCAAGGTCTCCGCACGCAGCGGCGCACTGGCCTTCCTCGCGCTGATGACTGTCGACCGGGACGGCGCACCGTGGCTCGTGTGCACGCCACCAACGGAAATCGACGTACAACGAGCCGTCCACGACCTGCTCTCCTCCTCTGACACCGCTACCGAGGTCATCTCGCGTCTGACGGACTGGATCTGCTCGTGTGCCGACGATCCCAGCGTCTACACGCAGTTGCGCGACCGGCTCCTGCCGGCGCTGCGCGGCCACAACATGTTCGAGGCCGGCATGAAGCTCATGAACAGGTTGCGTGACATCTCCACTGCTGAGGGTGTGAGCGTGGCCGACGACTTCTACAACCACCTCGTCGACCGCCGTCTGCACACGGTCTTCCCGCTCGAAGAGAACATCGCATGAGGTGGCCATGGCACCGCGCCGCCCGTACGAGTACATCCGTCCAGCCGCGCCTCCTGCCCAGTGCCACCGACGGCATCGCGTTCGAGGCCGGGTACACGATCAGCTGGCGACCACTCTGGCGGGTGCCTCCCAATGTGGAGGAGGCAGTACGCACAGCAGTGCATGCCACGGCCTGTGAGACAGCGGCGCGTCTGGGAGCCTCGGACGTGCCCGCCGCGCAGGACGCCATCAACGCCGCCCTCGGCCGACTGCCTCGTCGTGCGCCGGACTACTGCCTGCTGAACGTCCACGCGGTTCTCGGTCTGCCCAAATCGGCACAGGACCTACTCGCGCAGCAGGCCGCGGACAAGCAACGAATCAGCCGCCTGCGCTTCCTGAAGGACAACCTCTACGATCATCCGGACCTTGTCGTCCTGGACCAACTCGAACACCACGCCCCGGGCGCCCTGGGTGACGAACACGTTGTCGAACTCCAGCGCCTTGCTCGTCTGATCTACTCCTGCGACAGCTGGTGGTTCCCGCTCCTGGAGCAATGGGAGAAGGTTGGCCAGGGGTTCACGGACATCGAGAAGCGACAGCAGGCCATGATCGTGCTGTCCGACTCACTCAAGGCTCTCAACGGCGGCAGTCTCCCCAGCGGCATCGCAGCGGTGGACATGTCCGGGTCTGACGGAGCACCCCGAAGGGCGCACCCATGAAGCTCGCCCTGTGGCGGATGCTGTTAGCCCCCCTGACCAGCCTCCGAGCCCTGTTCATTCAACGGCGCAGTGCAACACCCCTGTCCTACGACGTTGCCTGGCGCCAGGCCCGCCTGGACCGTTGTCCCGACGAAATGGTTTATCGACTCCACGGTCACCAAGCCACCGCACCCCACCAGGCATCCGGTGCTCAGTCACCCTTGACCCCGCCAAAGAAGGACGAGCCGACCGACCGGCTCCCCTGACCGACGTCTCCACAAACACCTTTGCCCTGTCCTGATGGACAGGGCAAAGAACGTTCATGCGGCAATGGTCAGCGGCGCGTCCAGACGCTCCCAGGCTCCGGGCACCGCCTCGTGGGCGTCCGGCTGCAGGTGTAATGGGCTGGGTGGTCTGGAAGCTCTCGTGACCGAGGAGATGCTGAACCTCGTAGAGCGAGACTCCCTTCTGGACCAGCCATGAGGCGCAGGTGTGGACTCTTCACGATCTCGCAGGCTTCCTGCGACGCCATCAAACGCTCCGTGGGAGTCAGTCAACTTCTAGCCCCTCGTGTGACGGTGAGCCCCCTGTAGGGTTCCAGAAGTGACGTACAGCATCTGACCAGGCACTTTGCGACTCCGGGCGATCACGACAAGCTCGGACCCCATGGCACTGCGCATGCTCTACCTGGTCTTCCTCCGACTCCTCGGACTGCTCCTGCTGCTCTCCCGCTCGCAACAGACCAAGGACGCCGAGCTGCTCGCGTTGCGCCACGAGAACGCGGTGCTGCGCCGCCAGCTCGGCGGCCGGCCACACCTCACCTGGCCGGACCGCGCAGTGCTCGCCGCCCTCGCCCGGCACCTACCCTCCCGGCTGCGCCGACACCGCCTGTTCACACCCGGCACCCTGCTCACCTGGCACCGGCGACTACTGCGCTGGAAGTGGAAGCAGAAACCCGCACGGACCGGCCGCCCGCCGATCTCCGAGGAACTCACCGCCCTGATCCTGCGCCTGGCCCACGAGAACCCGACCTGGGCCTCAACCCGCATCCAGGGCGAGCTGCGGCGCCTGGGCCACCGCGTCGGCGCCTCCACCATCCGACGCATCCTGCGCAGCGCCGGCCTCGGCCCCGCACCCAGACGAAGCCGCGGCGCCCCGACCTGGCACGAGTTCGTACGCGCCCAGGCCTCCGGCCTGCTCGCCGCCGACTTCTTCCACGTGGACACCGCCGCGCTGACCAGGCTGTACGCCTTCGTGGTCATGGAGGTCGGCACCCGCACCGTGCACATCCTCGGCGTCACCGCCCACCCGACCGCAGCCTGGGCCACCCAGCTCTCGAGGAACCTCCTCGCCAACCTCGCAGACCGCGCCGCCGGCTTCCGCTACCTGCTACGCGACCGCGACAGCCGCTACACCCAGGCGTTCGACGCCGCCTTCACCGCCGACGGCATCGAGATCCTGAAGAGCGCGCCACAGACACCGCGGATGAACGCCCACGTGGAGAGGTTCATCCGCAGCGTGCGGGCCGAGTGCACCGACCGGATGCTGATCTACAACGAGCAACACGCACGGCGTGTCCTCGCCGAATACGCCGAGCACTACAACTCCGGAAGGCCGCACCGGGCCCTGCACCTTCGCGCACCAGCCGACGATCCGGACGTCATCCCCTTCCCCGCCCAACACATCCAGCGCCACGACGTCCTCAGCGGACTCATCCACGAGTACCGCGACACAGCCTGACGAAGATCACGACAGTCTGGCGAACGCCCAGCTCAACGCATGTGGGGACTTTTGGCACCCAACACGTCATCGCGGCAGACTTCTTCCACATCGACATCGCGCTCGGCAGGAGGCTGTACGCCCTGGCGTTCCTCGAGCACGGCACGAGGCGCCTGCACATCACCGGGGTCACCACCCATCCCACAGGAGAGTGGGCCGTGCAGCAGGCAAGGAATCTCGCCACCGATCTGGGCATGCGCATGGAGTCCCTGCGGTTCCTGCTGCGTGACCGCGACGCCAAGTACGGTGCGGCGTTCGACGCGGTCTTCAAGGCAGAGGAGCTGGAGGTGATCTTGAGTGCTCCGCAGGCTCCTCGGATGAACGCCCACTGCGAGAGGATCATCGGCAGCATTCGGCGCGAGGCGCTCGACCAGGTCCTGATCGTGGGCGAGACACATGCCCGGCAGGTCCTGGCCACCTGCCAGCGGCACTGCAACGCGCACCGCCCCCACCAAGCCCGACACCAGCTACCACCCGACGCCCAGGAACAGCCCAACGCCGCAGTGCACGACCTGGACGCTCGCCGAGTGCTGCGGACCCGGATCCTCGGCGGCCTGATCAATGAGTACAGATATGCCGTGTGACCTGCAACGACGACTTTCCGAGCGGCACACGCTCTGGCGGACGCGGCCGCCTCGGCTGTCTCCCCCGGGCTACGCAAGGGCACCCACGTCCAGTCATGGAGTCTCGGCATGAGCGACGACGGGCCGCCGGTGTCCTTGCCTGAGGAGCGTGTGGTGCGCTGGAACCCCGACGACAGCCGCACCGAGGTGGTCGTGGCGACCGACCCGAGCCATCCGGGCCGTCCCGTCCTCACCGACGACGGCGACACACCGCACCTCGTCTCGGACGGCCGTGTGCTGAGCCGGACCACTTATCCGCCGAGCTGGAGCGACGCCCCGCCGGAGGCACGGCCTCCGCACACTCCGGCAGCCCTGCGGGCCTACCTCGCCGAGGTGGCTCACACCCACAGCACGGCTCCCCTGACCACCGGGCAACTCCTGGATGCGGTAGAGGAGTTGCTGGGGCACTGGACGCTCGGCGCCCGCGAGTCGGCCGCACTGGTCCGACTTCTGGCCGGCGCCGACGGGCTGCGTCCGTCGGGTCGGCTCACCGACCGGCTGGGACGACCGGGCGAGGCATACGTGTACGACGTTCCCGGCGCCCGGCGCATGTTGATCCTCGATCCCGGCACCGGCACCGTCCTGGGCCTGGAGACCACCGCCACCCGGGACGATCCCCGGTACGGGATCAGGGCTGGAACCGTACTGGAGTACAGCGCCTGGCTGCGCTGACCGCGGAGCACCGCTCCGCCGACCCTGCCGTCCCACCCCAAAGCCCCCTGTCGCACAGGACTCGCGGGCACTCGACGGCGAACCCGGGGCCCCAAGGCCACACTTGTAGAGTCCGGACAATGGAGAGATCGAACATGGGCGTGAACGACGTGACCGCGTCGACCTTGCTGGGCATCCTGCTCCAGGCGGCGCGGGAGGCCCCGGGCCAGACCGTCGTGCATGTCCGGGGAGACGGCACCGAGCACGCGGTCACCTTCGCCGAACTCTGCGACGACGCACTGCGCGTGGCGGGCGGTCTCCTCGCGGCGGGCGTGCAACCGGGCACCCCGCTGCCGTTGATCGCCGACCGTGGTGACACCTTCCAGCCGATGTTCTGGGGCGCACTGGCAGCCGGGGCCGTACCCGTCCCGCTCGCTGCCGAGCCGCGCCGTATCGGGCCGGTGTGGGAACTGCTCGGCAGGCCACCGGTGATGGCGGACGAGTCGACGGCCGCCGTCGCCACCGCCGTCGGGGACAGCTACGACGACAGCGACGGCACCGGGCCACGTGGCGAACTCAACGGCTCCATAAGGCTGTTGAGGTTGGAGGGCCTTCGTCGCGGCCGGCCTCCGCGGCAACTCCCCCGGCCCGCCGCCGACGACGTCGCCTTCCTGCAGTTCTCCTCCGGCAGCACGGGCGCCCCCAAGGGGGTGGAGCTGTCCCACGCCGCGGTCCTCGCCAACCTCCGCCAGATCCGCGCCGCGATGGCGATCACCTCAGAGGACGTGATCGCGACCTGGATGCCCTACTTCCACGACATGGGCCTCATCGGCACGCATCTCGTGCCCATGGCCGCGCACCTGAAGCAGATACGGATAGAACCGCTGTCCTTCGCCAAGCGGCCCACCCTGTGGTTCGAAGCCGCCGCCCGCCACCGCGCCACGCTGCTGTCGGCGGCGAACTTCGCCCTCGGCCTCGCGGTACGCCGCGTTCCGGCCTCCGCCCTCGCCGGCCTCGACCTCAGCTGCGTGCGCCTGTTGCTCGTCGGCGCCGAGCCCATCTCACCGCGTGTCTGGCGGGAGTTCACGGCCCGGACCGGTCCGGCCGGCCTGGACCCCCGGGCCCCGCTCCCGGTGTACGGCCTGGCTGAGGCCACCCTCGCCGTGACCGTACCGCCGCTCGGCGAGACCGCCACGCCGCTCGTGCTGGATCGCGCCGCGCTCAGTCGGAACCGGGTGGTGGAGACCGATCCGGGCGGGCACGCGGTGGAGCTGATGGACCTGGGCCGGCCGGTGCAGGGGTGCGAGGTCCGGATCACCGCTGATTCCGGCATCCCGGTGAGTGACCGGCGGGTGGGGCATGTCGAGGTGCGGGGGCCGCAGTTGGCCCGCGGGTACCACCGGGCTCCCGAGGCGAGCGCGGCCGCGTTCGGCGGCGACGGCTGGCTGCGCACCGGTGACCTCGGCTTCCTGAGGAACGGGCGGCTGTGTGTCACCGGGCGCCACAAGGACGTCGTGTTCGTCAACGGCCGTACCTTCCACGCATCGGACCTGGAGTCGGCGGTCGCGGCGACGCCGGGACTGCCGTCCGGGGCCGTTGCGGTCGTGGGATCGACGGATCCGGACGGCGGGGGCGAGCGGGTCGTCGCGTTCGTGCAGTGGACGCGTCCCGATCCCACCGCCGCCGCACCGGTGCTCCGCGCCGCTGCCGGCCGGCTGAGGGAGGCCCTCGGCCATGACGATGTCCGGGTGCTGCCCTTGCCGCCGGGGGGCTTCCCGCGCACCACCAGCGGGAAACTGCGCCGCGGGGAGCTGCGGGCGCGCTTCGAGGCCGGGCGATACGCCACGGTGGAGGGCCGCTGGGCCGACCCCGCGGTCACGGCGGGGGGCGGAGCGGCGGGAATGGGAGTTTTCGCTTCCCGTCGCTCGCTGCGTGAGGTTCAGGAATCGGTACAAGGGATCTGGGCGCGTGCGCTGGGGCTACCAGTGTCGGAAGTAGGGCTTCAGGAGCGCTTTTTCGACCTCGGTGGCTCCTCGCTCAAGGCGATGGCCGTGCTCGCCGGACTGGAGGAGACGTTCTCCGTGCCGGTCGAGCCGGGCGCGCTGCGCGACCACGACACGGTGGCCGGTCAGGCGGGGCATGTGCTCGCGCTGCTGGCGAACTCAAACGCGGATGCGGATGCAGGGGCAGGGGGAGATTCAGCCTCTCCTTCAGATGCGGATGGCGTCTCCTCCGCGCCGACACGGCTCTCGGTCCCTGCGGACCCCGGTTCCCGGCGTGGAGCTCTCGCCGTGCTCTCCGCGGCCTGTCGGTTCCCCGGTGCCGACACGCCCGAGTCGTTCTGGGAGTTGCTCGCCGCCGGACGTGACACGGTCGGTGAGGTGCCCGTAGGCCGGCGTGAGCACGAGGGGCCGCGCTCGATGCGCCGCGTCGGTTCCTTCCTCCCGGATCCCGCGGCCTTCGACGCCGATTTCTTCGGCATGGACGAGGCGGAGGCGCGGGCGACCGAACCTCAGGCCCGCATCTTCCTGGAACTGGCCCACGAAGCACTGGAACGAGCCGGATACGCGGGCCCCCGGCGCGCCGGCCGGCGGATCGGGGTCTTCGCGGCGACCAGCGACAGCGGTTACCGCGAGATCCTCACCGAGGCCGCCGACGGGGACCTCGCGGGCCACCCGGCTGCCCTCACCGGCAACCTCCCCAACCTGATCGCCGCCCGCGTAAGCCAGGCACTGGACCTCAACGGCCCCGCCCTGGCCGTCGACACCGCCTGCTCCTCCGCACTGGTCGCCCTGCACCTGGCCCGGCGCAGCCTGCTGGCCGGCGAGTGCGACCTCGCCGTGGTCGGCGGGGTCAACCTGAGCCTGACGCCCACCGGCCACCGCCTCCTGGAGGCGACGGGAGCGCTGTCGCCGACCGGCCGGTGCCGCGCGTTCACCGCCGACGCAGACGGTTTCGTGCTGGGAGAAGGCGGCGCGACGATCGTCCTGGCCCGCCTGGACGACGCCCGCGCCGCCGGTGACCCAGTCCTCGCACTCGTCCGGGGCACGGCGGTGAACAATGACGGCCACTCGCTCGGCCTCCTGGCCCCCACGCCGCGCGGTCAGCGCGAGGTGATCGGCCGGGCCTACGCGGAGTGCGGCGTCGATCCGGCCGATGTGTCGTACGTCGAGGCGCACGGAACGGGCACGCCGATCGGCGATCCCGTGGAGGCGCAGTCACTCGGCCAGGCGTTCCCACCCCGCGCCGACGGGGCTCCACGGCTCGTCGGCTCCGTCAAGGCGAACCTGGGGCACCTCCTCAACGCCGCCGGCATGCCCGCCCTGGTCAAAGTCGTTCTCGCCCTGTCCCACCGGCGGCTTCCGCCCTCCCTCGGCTCCACCGCGCCCGCGCCTTTCCTTGAGCGGAGCGCCCCTGGGTTCCGCCTGGTCGCCGGGGACGAGGAGTGGACGGGGGTGCGGGGTCGGCCGCTGACGGCGGGCGTCAACTCGTTCGGGTTCGGCGGCACCAACGCGCACGCGATCCTGGAGGAGGCGCCGAACGACGCCACACAGGAGGCGGCTTCCGCTGCGCCACCCGAGGCGACGGGCGGCCCTCACCTCCTGACGCTGTCCGCGCGCACCGAGGGCGGACTGTGTGTGGCCGCCGCCGAGTTGGCCGCGTATGCGCGGGCACACCCCGACCGGGACGAGGGCGACGTGTGCGCCACCGTCAACACCGCCCGGGACGAAGGGCCGTACCGACTGGCCGTCGTGACGCAGGGGGACCTCGCGCGGAAGCTCGAAGACTCCATGGCGGAAGTGGAAGTCGCGTCGGCGGCGGTGCCGGGCCCGGTCGGCACGGCGACAGCCCCCGTAAGGACCCGGCCCCGGACGGTGTTCGTCCTCCCCGGCCATGGGACCCGATGGGGTACTGCCGGGCGGGAGTTGTACCGCTCGGCGGCGGTGTTCCGCGATCTGCTGGACGAAGCGTCGTCCCTGACCGGGCCGGTCCTCGGCCGCAGCCTGGCCGCCTGGTGCCTGGACGAGGAGGCCGACCCCACCGACCTGGCGCGCACCGAGGTAACCCAGCCGCTGCTGGTCGCCTTCGGGGTGGCGCTGGCCGGGCAACTGGCCGCGTGGGGCGTGGCGCCCGACGCGGTCGTGGGGCACAGCGTCGGCGAGATCACCGCCGCGTGCATCGCCGGCGCCCTGTCGCCTGCCGAGGCGGTCGCGTTCGCCGCCGAGCGCGGACGCCTGATGGGCGAGCTGGCCCTGCCGGGCGCCATGGCGGCCGTACGGGGCGACGAGGACACCGTCGCCGCCGTGCTCGCGCGATCCGGCGGCGCGCTGTGCGTCGCTGCCGTCAACTCCCCCACCCAGCTGGTGCTGGCGGGCGAGGCGGCGAGCGTCGACCGGGCAGTCGCGGACCTCACGGCACGCGGCGTGGCGGCCCGCCGCCTCCGCGTCTCCCACGCTTTCCACTCCCCCATGCTGAACCCCGTGCTCGACCCCCTCCACAACGCGGCGAAGGCCCTGACGGTCGGACCGGCAGCCGTCCCGATGCTGAGCACGGTCACCGGCCGGTGGGACCCCGACCTGACCCCCGGCTCGGGCTACTGGCGCGACCACGCGATCCGCCCCGTCCGCTTCGGCGCGGCCGTCTCCCGGCTGCTGGAGGAGGGGTACGACACCTTCGTCGAACTCGGCCCCGGCGCCTCACTCTCCGGCCCGATCCACGCGGCGGCTGCCGCGCATTCCGGCGTCACGGCCACAGGTGTCACAACCTCAGGCGTCACGGCCTCAGGTGTTGCCATCCTGCCCGCGCTTCCCGCCGATGCCGCGGCGGGAGCCGGCGCGCTGCTGGAGACCGTGGGCCGGCTCTGGACCCGCGGGACCCCGCTGTTCCCGTCCTCCCCGGCGCGGAGCACGAACCGCCGCCGCGTTCCCGTCCCGACGTATCCCTTCCAACGCGACCGCCACTGGCCCGACAGGCTCCACCCAGCGTCCCGGATCCGTCCGGCATCGGCACCGGCACCGGCACCCCGAACGCCTCCTCCCTCGCCCCAGGGTCCGGCCGCCGCCGCGCAGCCCCTCCTCTGGCGCGACGCACCCCTGACCGCAGGGCCCGGCCCTTGTGTCGTGCGGCTTACCGGCGCCGACACACCACTGCGGCGCTCTCTCGCCGAGCGGCTCACCCGGAGCGGAGTGACGGTGCCGGGATCGTGGCCGGCCCCGCTTCCGGGCGGTGACGAAGCTTCGGCCGCACCCGAGACGACGGACTCCCCGGAGACCGTCCTGTGGTTCGCCGGCCAGACGGAGGGGCCGCAGCCGGACACCCGCGCCTCGGTCTCCGCCCTGCGCGAGACACTGGCGGCGCTCGGCAGCTCCCCGACCCGTCTGCTGCTGGTCACCGAGAACGCGTACGTCACCGGCAGCGGCGACGCCCTCGACCATCCCCGCCCCGTCCAGGCCCTCCTGCACGGCTTCGCCCTGGCCCTGCCTGAGGAGATCCCGGGGCTCTCCTCGCTGAGCGTCGACCTGTCCTCCCAGGATCCCCTGAGCGTTCGACTCCGGGCGCTGGAAGCCGAGTTGCACGCGAAGACGCCTCCTCCCGGAGTCCGCGGCGGCGCGGGCGGCACCGTCGCCTGGAGGACGGGGCGACGACTGGCCCGTACTCCTGCGCACAGCACCCCCGCCCCGTCACACCGCCCGACGCTTCTGCCCCCCGACGGCACCTACCTGATCACCGGCGGCGCGGGCGGTCTCGGCGGCGCGCTCGCCCGAGATCTCGCCCGACGCGGCACCCCCACCCTCGTCCTGACCGGCCGGACCCCGACCCCACCGCGCGCCCTGCTCACGGAACTCCGCGCCCTCGGCGCTCGCGCCCGCTATCAGGCCGCCGACGTCTGCGACGCGGACGCCGTCGATGAGCTCATCGCCAGCCTGCCGTCCCTGGACGCGTTGTTCCACGCAGCGGGCACGGTGCGCCCCGGCAGTCTACGCGCCAAGCCGGACGACGAGATCGAGGCCGTGCTCTCCGCGAAGGTGCACGGCACCGCACTGCTGGCCGAGGCCCTGCGCCGACACGGCCGGCAGGACACCGTCTGCCTGGTCTTCTCGTCCGTCTCCGCCGTGCTGCCCGGCCTGGCCGGCGCCCTCGGCGACTACGCCGCCGCCAACTCCTTCCTCGACGCCTTCGCCACCGCACAACGCGCGGCCGGTCTTCCCTGGCAGACGATCGCCTTCGGCCCTGTGTCCGACACGGGTCTGGCGAGCGGAACCGGCGCACCGACCGGACTCCGACCCCACGGTCCCGCGGGCATCCAGGCCCCGATGACCTCACGTGCCGCTCTGACAGGACTTCACGCGGCGGTCGGTCTGGACGCCGCACACGTCCTCGTCACGGGCACGGGCGTCACGGACCCCGTTCCCGCCTCCGCGACGGCGGACTCCCCAACGGCCGCCCAGGCCCGCAGCGACCGTCGCGCCGACCCGAACGAGCCCCCCGCACCCGCCGACCGGTCCCCCGCCCACGCCCCGGCGACCGACCGCACCCCCACCACCTCGCCCTCACCGGAGCCGTCGCACACCGGCCTCATCCGCCGCCTCCTGGCCGACGCTCTGCACCGCTCGCCTCAGGACATCGGCGTCGACGAGCATTTCCTCGGCCTCGGCCTGGACTCCCTCAGCGCCGTCGATCTCGCCCGCCGACTGGAACACGAACTGGGAAGGCCGCTGCCGGCCACCCTCTTCTTCGAGCACCGGACCATCGGCGAACTGGCCGCCCACCTGGCGACCATCCCGCCGACGCCGAGTCCCTCCCCGGCCCCGCCCTCCCCGACGGCCATGGCCCCAGCGACAGCCGCAGCCGATAGCGGCAGCACCCTCCCCCTGACCCCCCTGCAGCTCGCTTTCCATGCCACCGAGACCCTCCACGAGGGCGTCAACGCCTACGGCTACGTACGTCAGAGTGTCACCGGCCCGCTCGACACCGCCCTCCTCGGCAGGGCCCTGGCACGCCTCGCCGCCCGCCACCCCATGCTGCGGATGCGAATCACCGGCGGCGCCCGCCCCCGCCAGTACGCCGCACCCGCCGGGCCCGTCGACATATCGCCGCACTGGTACGAGGTCCGTGAGCCGCTCGACATCGCGCGGCTGGAACAGGAGCTGTGCAACCGCCCGTTCGACCTGACGGCACAGGGCCCGATACGAGCCGTCGTCGTCCACGACGGTGACGACGCACACGTCGCGCACCTGCTCCTGGTCGTCCATCACGCCGCGGCCGACGGCTTCAGCCTCAAGCTGCTCTGCGAGGAACTCTGGTCGCTCTACACGGCCCTCACGCGAGAGGACGAAGCCCGGCGAGACAGCGTGGACCAGGGCGAGAGAGGCGGCGAGCACGTGGGCGAGGGCGAGAAGGACGCCTCGCTGCCCGCCTGCCGGGCCGAGTTCGCCGACTACGTGGCCGCGCTCACCGCCGAACGCCGGTCCCCCCAGTTCGCACAGGACCAGCGGTACTGGCGCGAACGCCTGGCCGAGCACCCGCCCGCCACACCGACGACCACCCCCTCCCTGCCGTACGACGGCGACCCCGAAGGAGCTCCCGCCCCACCCCTCGTCCACCACGCCACCGGCGTCGACGAGGCCCTCAGCGCCGAGCTGCGCGAGACCGCGGCTCGCAACGGCGTATCACTGTTCCACCTGCTTCTGGCGGCGTACGCCCGTTGTCTGGCCCGGTGGAGCGGACGGCAGACCGTCGCGGTCAACGTGGCCCGGTCCCGGCGGGAATCGCGCGTGGCCGGCATCGACCGTCTGGTGGGACCCCTCGCCGACACACTGCCGGTGTTCGTGGACGTCGACCCCGGCGAGCCGGTCGGCACGCTCGCCGAGCGGCTGCGGTTGATCTGGCGCGAGGCCGAGACCCACGCGACCCTGAGCAGCACGGACTTCGCCCGACTGTTCTCCGAACTGCGACCCGCCACCGGCCCAGCCCCGCGCACCGCGGCAGAGGCGGGTTTCAGCTTCGCCCGCTTCCCGGTGGTCCACGGCCCGGACTGGCCCGTCACCGTGACCCCCACGGCCGCGGCCACCGCGTCCGCCGTGACCCGGCTCAGCCTGCTCTGCTGGGAGGCGGACGCCGCCCTGCGCCTGTCCTGGAACTACCCGGCCCGGCTGTTCCGCCCCGAGACCGTGCGCCGCCTCGCCGACGAGTACGTCGCCGAGCTGCGCGCCACCGTCACCGACCCCTCATCCACTCCGGTCTGCCTCGGAACTCACGCCCCCACACCGGTCCGCGCCCTGGGCCGCGCTGACGGCGGGGACACCGCGGCCGACGCGCTCGACGGGGACGGTGGCGGGATCGTCGCCCGTCTGTGTGCCCGATTCCGGGCCACGCCACGGTCCGTGGCAGTCGTGGGCGCCGACCGGTCCCCGCTCACCTTTGCCGCCCTCGACACGGCGTCGGCCGCTCTCGCAGCCCGGCTCCGCGCCCACGGCGTACGCTCCGGCGACCTGGTGGGGCTGCTGACCGAACCGGGCGGCACGGACACGGTCACCGCGGTCGTGGGCATCCTCCGGGCCGGCGCCGGCTGGGTCCCGCTGGACGCCACCCACCCCACCGCGCGCCACCGGGACCAGCTGACCCGCACGGGTGTACGCGTGCTCGTCTGCGACGCGGCGAGCCGCCCGGCAGTCGCCGCTCTGGACGGCATCACAGCAGTCACCGCGTCCGACCCCCTGGACGACGCACCGGTCGCCGACCCCGAGTACAGCGCCACCGACCCCGAGGCCATTGCCTACGTCATCTTCACCTCCGGCTCGACCGGCCGTCCCAAAGCCGTCCCCATCACCCACCGGTCGATGACGAACTACCTCGACTGGTCACTGGCCACCTTCGGCTACGGCCCGGGCGACCGGCTCGCACAGACCGCGTCGGTCTGTTTCGACGCCTCCGTGAGGCAGTTGCTCGCCCCGCTGCTGAGCGGAGCCACTGTGCACACCCTCTCGCGCGACCTGCTGCGCGACCCCGAGGCGCTGCTCGACCATGTCGTCGCGGACCGGATCACGGTCTGGAGCTCGGTTCCGACGCTCTGGGAACGCCTGTTGACCGCCGCCGAGGAACGCGCCCGCCGCACGGGCACGGCCCCTGACCTCTCCGCCCTGCGCTGGGTCCACGTGGGCGGCGAGGCCCTGCCCGCCGCTCATGTACGCCGCTGGTTCGACCTCCTCGACGCCCCGGCCGACAAACCCCGCACCCCGCGTGTCCCTCGGATCTCCAACCTCTACGGTCCGACCGAGGCCACCATCAACGCCACCTGCTACATCATCGACGCCCGGCCCGCCGACGACGTACGCCACCTCCCCATCGGCCGCCCCGTCGCCGGGACCGAACTGATGGTGATCGACGAGGACGGCCGCGCGTGCGCCCCGGGCGAAGCCGGTGAACTCCTCATCGCCGGAACCGGCCTCACCCCCGGCTACCTGGGCGAGCCCCGACTCACCGTCGCCGTCTTCACCGAACGCGACGGCCGCCGCTGGTACCGCAGCGGCGACCGCGTCCGCCGCAGGGCCGACGGAGTACTGGAGTTCCTGGGCCGGCTCGACGACCAGGTCAAGATCCGCGGCCACCGCGTCGAACTCGGCGAAGTCGAGGCCGCGCTGCTCACTCACCCCGGCGTCGCCCGTGCTGCCGTACTGCTGCGCGACGGCAGGCTGGTGGCGTACGCCGAGCCCCGGACCGCCGCACACACCCTCGACCCGAGCGAGGTGCGCGGCTTCCTCTCCCGCACCCTCCCCCCGTACATGCTCCCCGCTCGCATCCACTCCTTCCCGGCCCTGCCGCTTACCGGCACCGGCAAGATCGACCGCACCCGGCTCGCGCCCCTGGGAGACCCCGCGGACACCGCGCCCGACAACAGCGAACGCACCACCACCGAGCCCGGAATCACCGAGCACGCGCAACTCCCCCAGCTCCACGCCCCGTCCGAGAAATTCGAACCTGCGCGCACCCCCGCGTCGACGCCCACCGAGCACCTCCTCGCGAAGGCCTGGTCCGAGCTGCTGGACGTCCCGCAGTCCGGCATCAGCCGCCGGGACGACTTCTTCGCACTCGGCGGCGACTCCATCACCGTGCTGGAACTGTTTGCCCGCCTGCGCCACGAACGCCCCGCGCTGCCCCGCCCGACCGCCGTCTACACGCACCGAACCCTGAGCGCCCTGGCCACCGCGATCGACGCCGCCACCGACACCGCCGCACGCACGGACGACGGCACGGAGATCGGCACGGCCGCCGCCGAGCCGCCGACCACACCCCAGGGGCCTGAACGAGGGGCCGCCACGGACCTCCTCACTCCCTACCCCCTCACCCCCTCACAACAGGGCTTCCTCCTCGCCGACGCCCTCACCTCCGGCACACCTGGTACCGCCGATCCGTCCGGCGCCTCCGGCAGCAACCCCGCCTGGTCTGCCCGTTTCCGTATCCGCGGCCCCCTCGACCCGGAGATGTTCCAGCGCGCCGTCGACGTGCTCGTGGCGCGGCACCCCATGCTCCGCACGGTCTTCCCGGCCGGCGCCCGCCCGCCCGTGCAGCAGGAACTCCCCGCCTCGCTGCGCCTCCCCGTCGCGACGGAGGTACTGGGCCACTCCGCACTGCTGGAGCGACGCGTGGCCGAGGAGACAAGCCGCCGCTTCGAACCCTGGGCATGGCCCCTGCTGCGGCTGCGCCTCTTCACGGTCGCACCGGACGAACATGTCCTCCTCGTCCACGCCCACCACCTCATCGGCGACGGATTCAGTGCGGCGCTCCTCACCCGCGAACTCCTCGCCATGTACGACCGTTTCACACGCGGCCTCCCCCACGGGCTGGAGCCTCTGCGCTCGACCTTCCGCGACCACGTCCTGCATCGCACCGCTCAGCGCCGGTCGACGACCCCACAGACTCCCGACCCCCAGACCGAGGAGTACCGCACCCGCCACCACACGCCGTACACCGCGCCCGTCCTGCGCGCCCTCCGCCCCGAGGACGCCACCCCCGGCTTCCACACTGCCGCCTTCACGCTCGGCGCGGACCGCACCCGAGCCCTGCGAGGCCTCGCCCAAAGCTGCGGCACCACGCTGCACGCCCCGGTCCTGACCGCGTACTTCCGCGCCCTCGCCGCCCTCACCGGACGCCGCGACCTGGTTCTCGGCATGGCCGTCACCGGACGGGACGACACCACGCAGGACGCCCACCGCGTCTTCGGCCCGTTCAGCGAGGCCGTGGCCCTGCGCCCAGGACTCGACTCTGCGGAGTCGCCCTCCCCCGTCCCGTGCTTCGAGGAGGACCTGCGCCGTGTCGCCGCAGAGTCGATCGCGGCCCGCGCCGCCGGCCCCCTGGACCTGCGCACACCCCAAGGGCTCCCCCGCACCGCCCAGTTCTTCTTCACCTTCCTCGACTTCACCGCTCTCGGCACGCTCCCCGACACGGCCCTGACCCTCCAACCCGACGACGCCGACACCGAACTCACCCCGCCTCCCCTGGGCACCGACGTCTTCCTGGCCGTACGCCCCTCCGACGACGGCGAGGGCCTGCGCGTCACGGCCCGCGCGTCGGCGACCGGCCTCACCGCCGCGCAACTCGCCGACTTCGCGGTCGAGTTGCAAGGTCAGCTGGCGGAACCCGCCCCTCGCGAAAGGATCTCCGCCCCGTCGTCCTCCGCTTCCCTCGACGGCAGGCTCGACGCGGCGCTCATCGGATACCTGCCCGCGCCCCACCACTTGGCCGCATTCGCCGGACTCCCCGCACACGCGGCGCCCAGCCGCGAGGACATCCGGACCCTCCTGTTCCCCGACGGCAGGGCCAGACTCCTGGAGCACCTCACCACTCCCTTGGGTAGATCCGGTTTCGTGTCCCTCCCGCTGTTCGCGGACGAACTCACGGGCCCGCTCCGCACCGGTGACCAGACCGGCTTGGCCGGCCTCACCGCGCGCGCCGTCGACCACGCCGCGTCCCTCGGCGCCCGCTGTGTCTCGCTGGCCGGCATGATCCCGTCCCTGACCGGCTACGGCTACGACGTACTGCGCGAAACCCCGGCGGCCGGCGCCACGCCGACGCCCGCCTCCCTCACCACCGGGCACGCCACGACGACCGTCGCCGTCGTCAAAACCGTCCACACCGCCCTCGCCGCGACCGGCCGCGACCTCGGCGAACTCGCCCTCGCCGTCGTCGGCTGCGGTTCCATCGGCACGTCGTCCCTACGCCTGCTCCTGGCCCGCAGCCCCCACCCGCCGGCCCGCCTGCTGCTCTGCGACCTGCCCGGCAGTGCGCCCCGTCTGCGCGAGCTGGCCGCCGAACTGTCGGCCGACCACCCGCTGACGGCCGTGCGGGTCGCCGAAGCAGACGTCTCCAGGACCCTCCCCGCCGAGATCTACGAGGCGGCCGACGTCATCGTCGCGGCGGTCAGCGGCAGCACCACGACCCTGCTGGACGTGGACCGGCTGCGACCCGGCACGATCGTCGTGGACGACTCCTTCCCCCACTGCTTCGACACCGCGCGCGCCCTGCACCGTATGCGTGACGCCCGGGACGTACTGATCCTCGGAGGCGGCCTGCTGGCCCTGGATGCCACCGAGACCCACCTGGCACCGGACCTCCCGGCCGCCGCACTCACCGGCCACGCCACCGCCCGCACCCAGCACCATCCCACCCTGCACCTCCCCGGCACCCTTGCCTCCTGCCGCCTGGAGTCCCTCCTCCACGCCCACCTCACCTACCGGCGCCCCGGCGGAGCTCAACTCCCCCTGATCCACGGTCTCGTCGATCTGCCACGGGCCCTCGCCCACTGGGACGCCGCCGAAGCCGCAGGAGTCCGCCCCGCCCCCCTCCACCTCCTCGACCACACCGTCCCACCGCAGGCCCTGAGCGCACTGCCCCCACCGCAGCGACCCCGCTGAGCCGCCCCGGCCCTCGCCCGCGAGCTCGGGGCAGCGTGATCAAGGTCGGCTCGTACTGGGCTGCGTTGGTGACGGTGACTGACGCGGCCTGCGCCGGCGCACCGGTGGTCTGAGCCCGGACAGGCCCAGGAACGCGGCCAATGGATACAAGCGGGCCCGACGGGACGCGGAGCAACCCCACCCGTCAGCACCGCCGGGGCGGGGGCTTCGCCGGGGACCACTTCCACATCGACTACGACCGTCAGCATGTCACCTGCCCCCACGGCCAGGTCAGCCAGGGCTGGCACGGCCCTACCCGACCCCCTCACACCCACAGCAGCCCCGCTGATCGTGGCCAGGTTCGCCAGAAGCCAGTGTCAGCCCTGCCAGGTCGCGGAAGATCTCGTTGGCGTTCGCGGAGAGGCGCGGGCCCGTCGATGAGCCCCCGCGCTGGCTGACGGGATCGCGCGGCCGTGTGGCGGGCGCACGATCATCCGCCGTGGGCGCCGGGCGAAGGTTGCGCCATGGCTAACTCGCCAGCGAGTGATGCCTCCGCCGGCGTGGATGCGCGGGCATGGTGCACATCGCGCGTTGGGGGAGACACACGAGGAGAGCAACCCTGCACCGGCCGACCGTGGTCGGGACCACCACTCGGGGGCAGGTCCCCTGCTCCAGGTGAGCATTACACATATTCACACAAAGCGAGCGGAACAGTTCATCAGAGGCATTCAGGAAGAAATGTGCATAGGGGACTCCCCGCGATAGAATCGTGGAGCATGGCAACACTCTCGGCACCACCGGCCCATGCGTGGCTGGCCCCGCAGCCACGCTCCGGCCCTTCACACACTGCGTTCGTCAAGGACCGTTTCCCGTCCCGACCCTGCGACGCCTGCCGAGCGCCCCAGCAACTCACAGGCTGCAGCTGCGGCCGCTGTCGCCCTCCGTCCGATCCCCCTACTGGCCATCCAGGCCGGGGGCGCCGTTGCCGCTTCGATAGCCGCACACCACGCAGGGCTGACAGCCCTGGCACGCCGCGCTCGCAAGGCGGCAGCCGGTGCCGAGCAGGCACCGCGCTCAACCCACTGCGGCTGCGAACCCACACCCCAGACTGCAGCCGCACATCACACAGATACCGATGCCCTCACCAGAGGGCGCTTCGGTCCCCGGGGAGCCGGACGACCGGCCGGCGCTGCCGGAGCCCCCGCAGCTGCCTCACTCCCCTGCCGGCCGATCCCGTCGGAATGTATGCCGCGAACTGCCCGGCCCAGTGACGCCGCGGTCCAGCATCAAGGCCGTCGTCGAGGATGTACGCCTTGGTGAGGAGATCACTGATGGCGTTGACCGCTGCGGAGATCGCCGACATTCGGCGCTACGCCCAGAAACTGGCCGACCAGGCGCCCCCACTCACCCCCGAGCAGCGGGACCGTCTCAAAGCCCTGCTCCCGCGCAAACCGACCGAGTCGAAGCCGATCGCCGCCTAGAAACGGCCCCCACCAGGCCGGTGTTCCAGCACTGCTGCGCGACCGCACAGCGAAGCGCCTGTACCGACGCACCAGCAGCAGCCACACTTCAGGAACGCGTCAGTCGCCCAAGACGCCGTCGAGGTAGTCTGCACCGGCCCGCACAGGCCGCGCGGAACCAGCCTGCAGACAATCGCCCTGCCAGGCCCAGACGACCCCTGTGACTTCCCTGACGCTCACTGGGGCGTTTCCGTGTGTGCGCTCAGGTCAGCGCAGGCCCTCTGTGCCGTCGTGCTCTTCGCCGATTGGCCGACGGTCGTCCCAGGGGTCCCGCCGGTAACGCTCCAGGATTGAACGCTAAGGAATGATCATGCTCGGGTCTGGGCTGTTGTGCTGTCCGGAACCGTGCGGGGCTCACCGTACGGTCTCGGGCTCGGCCCGCGGGCCCGGGAACTCGCTGGCTTGGAGGGCGGCGAAGTCGGCGTGGGCCGCCTCGACGGCTTCGGGGTACGCCTCGCGCCTGGCGTACTCGGCCAGGGCCCGGTAGACGCTTGCCACCGAAGGGTTCTGTCCCTTGCGCTTGCCTGTGGGGATGATCAGGTCGGGCTGGATCTGCTCGACGGACTCACCGAGTGCCCGGCGCCGCAGCACGGTGTGCAGCATGTCGTCGGTGATGACCGGCGGCCGGCCGCCGTGCTTGCCCTTGCGGGCGGCGGTGTCGAGCCCTTCGAGCGTCGACTCCCGGATGTTCTCCCGCTCGGTCTCAGCCATCGCTGCGAAGAACGCGAACAGCAGCTTGCCGGGGCCGCTGGGGTCGTACATTCCCGGCAGCGGTCCGGCGAGCATCTCCAGGACCAGGCCGTGCGCGGTCAGATGGTCCGCGAGGGCGGTCAGCTCTGCCGCGTCCCGTCCCAGTCGCTTCATCTCGTACACCGTGAAGATCACGCGGCAGTGGGGGGCGTGGGCCTTGATCTCCCGCGCGGTCTTGAGCGCCTCCTCGAACTGTGGGCGTACGCGGATGCGGGTGCTGATCTTCTCGCTGAAGATTTTGTCCCGCGGGATGCCGTGCTGGGTGAGCGCGTCGAGCTGCGAGTCGAGTTCTTGGCTGCGGTGCGAGCATCTCGCGTACCCGATGCGGATGTCCGCGCCCGGCAGGGCCGGGTCGATGGGGGCCGGCGGCGGGGTGCCGGGCCGCCACGGCTGTCCGGGCCCACGGTCGGCCGGGGTGGGCACCCGCAGGAGCTTGGCGAGCCGGGGCACCTTGGTGAAGCGGCCGGTGTGGTAAGCGGAGGCGACCGCGCCGGAGCGCGAGCGGCAGGGCGAGCCCGGCTGTGCGTCGCACTTCGGGCAGGGGCGGCGTTCGACGTCGTCCGCGTCCGACCGGCCGGACGCGGAAGGGTCTTGAGGGTCCGTCATGACCCCGGATCTTCGCACAATGCAAGTCTCAGAAGGGGGTCGCTCCCACTTTTGAGTGAGAACGGGTTCCGGGAACCAATTCAAGATCATCAAGGGTCCGGCGTCCCGTTCTTGATCCTGCTCGGGCAAAGGGTCATTTATGAGAATGACCGCCGGTGACTGCCGTCACACTGCGCTACATGTCCGTTCGCGGCAGCGATGCGAGCGTCACGCGGCGGACGCCGACTCGTCACCGCGTTCACCGGACACCTGTTCGTTCACCCACTGCTGAGCCTCCGCGAGGTTCGGCGCCGTGCCCGCCGGTTCGTACGAAAATCCGTTCCACTCCTCCAGGGCCCGCGGCTCGTCCGGGCGGAGGTGTTCCGGCGCCGCCGTGCAGGGGCCGGTGACGCCGGTGGACGTCCATGGGTGGGCGGCGCCGTTTCTCGTACGCGGCGAGCGGGTCGCCGTCGTCGACGCGCGGGACGGCGCGCGACGGCTGGTTCAGGGGTCCGGGTCGGGAGTGCTTACCCATGCGCTCGATGGTCTCAGGCCGCGATGGTGGTCGGACGGGCGGTGGCGAGATCCCGAGCCCTGGTACGTACGTCCTGCACCGCGGCGGTCTCGTACGGCCGGGCCGCCTCCAGCAGCATGTTGAGGCGGGAGGCCACGAGGGTGGAGTCGACGCGGGCCGCGTCGTCGAGCGCCTGGTGCGCCGCGGCGGCTCCCCGCTCCGCCTCGCCCTCGTCGAGCAGCGCGGCTGCGAGCCCGACGCGGTCCATGACCTTCACGCGGTCGAGCCGGGCTTGCGCAGCTTCAGGGCGTCCTCGAAATGGCCGCTCGCCACTCGGCGGCCGCGGTGGAGTCCGGCGAGGTCGCGGGCGGAGACCGCGCGGGCGCCGGCATGCTCGGCCGCGTCGAAGTAGCTCACCCACTCGGGGACGTCGTCGCCGAGTCCGTCCGCCAGGAGGCCGTCGGCGTCGCCGAGGTACCGGTCGGCCTCCCGCTCGTCGCCGAGGGCCGCGTGCACCCGGCCGGTCTGCGAGGCGACCAGCGCTCTCGTCGCGGGCAGGGTGGCCTTCTTCGCGGCGACGCCGAGGAGACCGAGGGCGTCCTGCGGGTGGCCGAGGTAGATCATCTGGTGCGACATGCGGGTGACGATCTCCACCCCGCGGTCGCGCCGCCCCGCTTCCCCGGCCGCGTACGTGCCGTAACTCCAGAAGCGTTGGGCGATGGCGTACCGGCCGCAGTCGTGGCTGACCCACCCCGCGAGCGCCGCCAGGTCGGCGGTCGCCGCGAACACCCGGCCGCGCAGGGACGGCGGGACACCGTCCTGGATGCGGCGGGCGACCTCGGCGAGCGAGATACGGTCTATGACTGCGCCGTACCGTCACCGACGCCCTGCTCGAACGAATCCGCCGTCCCGGTCGGCGCCGACGGTCTGGGCTGAACCGGCGGGCGGCGGGTCGTACGGCCCGTAGGGCGGGGCCGACGCGTTGCGCTGCGCAGCAGGCACGGTCTTCCGTTTGTGGTGATCAGCGAACTCGACACTCCATGATCACCGGAAGTCGTGCCGGCAGGCGTATCCTCCGACCGTCACGAACCGCCCACCATCGCCGACTTGGGATATCGAGCCCATACCGGCAGCTTCGGGCCGACCGCGAGAACGACGTCCGCCGCCCGTGGGCAGCGGACGGAGTGCCGGCGTGAGTCAGCCGGTGAAGACGGCCTCGGGTTGGTCGCGGCGCTCGTGCAGGTCCCAGTACAAGGGTGCGATCTGGTCGGGGGTGGCTGCGGGGATGCCTTCGGGGCCGTCGTCACCGATCCAGGTGCTGATCGCCACGTGCGCGGCGTACACGCCGCTCCCCGCCAGTTCGTTGTGCAGGTTGAGCACCCAGTTGCGCAGTGCTCCGGCCGCGGCGTTGACGTTGCCGAGCATGGGGACGGGGTTGATGGAGCCGCCGCCGGTGGTGAACAGCAGGGTCCCGGCTCCGGCCTCCCGCATGGCGGGCAATACGGCGCGGGCGGCGGTGACGGCGCCGTAGAAGTTGTACTCGATCTGCGGCTGCAGGTTTTCCACCGTGGACTCGCTCGGGGTGGCCATGGTGAGGCCGGGCACCAGCGAGTGCGGTGCCGGGGAGTACTCCAGTACGTCGATGCCACCGAAGTGGGCCTTCGCCGCGTCGAGGGCTTCGGTGAGGGAGGGGCGGTCCAGTACGTCGGCGGGGAACGCGGCGGCCGTGATGCCTTCCTGGCCGAGCTGGTCGACGAGGGAGTCCAGCTTCCCCTTGGTGCGGGCGATGAGGGCGACGTCGAAGCCGCGCTTGCCGAAGGTACGGGCGATGGCCAGGCCCATGCCGGGGCCGGCGCCGACGATGGCGAGAGAGGGCACGATCAGATCTCTTTTCGTAGAGGTGGAGGGGGCGGGAGGAGTTCAGGAGCAGGTGAGGGCGAGCCTGTCCTTCGACGGGTCGGGGCCGGAGCCAGTGTGGAAGCGAGTCTCCTGCCCGGCCGCAACAGGCCCGTGAGCTGTGCGCCGTCGCCAGCCAGGTGCATCATCACGTCGACCCCGCCGTGGGTGAGCGCACGCACCTGGTCATCCAGGTCGCCGGTGAAGTCGATCAGGTGCACCTCGGTGGAGCCGTCGATGCGCGTCCGCAGCCGGTGACGATGAGGGGCCTGCCCGAGAGACCGGTGGATCCGGTGGGTGGTTTCATGGCGCTTCCCCTCGGGTGAGGTGAGTACGGCTTGGTGGCAGTGGGTCGGCAGGTGAGGCGAGGAGGCCGTCCGATCCCGCCGGCCTGCCTATGTGTTCGGCCTCGGGTGTCGCCACTGGGCGTCATGAGGTCACGCGGCGTGCGCGTCGCTCAGCGTTTTCGACCATTCCTGTCGGGTGGCGATGGCGGATCGCCAGGCGCGGATCGCCTTCGGTGGCATGCCGACCGACAGGGCGCCTGTCAGGCGGTCGCCCTTGCGGTAGGCGGCGATGAAGCGACGGGACGCCAAGTCGCCGTCCACGATCACCGCTTCGTCGTGGTCGCGCAGATGTCCGTACGCCTGGATCTTCATGTCGTACTGGTCCGACCAGAAGTACGGCACGGGGGCGAACGGCCGGGGATTCTCCGGGTTCAGCAGGTTGCGGGCGACCGCCATGCCCTGCTCGGCTGCGTTCGTGCGGTGCTCGATCCGCATGGTCGTCCCGAACAGCGGGTTGTACCAGCGGGCCACGTCGCCCACCCCGTGCACGCCGGGCGCCGCCTGGCAGAACTGGTCGCACACCAGGCCGTCGTCCAGCCGCAGCCCACTGCCTTGAAGCCATTCGACGTTCGGGTGCGAGCCGATGCCCACCACCACATCGTCCGCCGGGACGACGGTCCCGTCGGCCAGGCCGACGCCGGTGGCCCGGCCGTCGTGCAAGAGGATCTCGCTGACCGTGACACCGGTGCGGAGGTCGACGCCGTGGTCGAGGTGGGTCCGGGTCAGGGCCCGGCCCACAGCTTCGCCGACGGCGTGCGCCAGCGGTACGGGCGCCGGTTCGATCATCGTCACGTCGATGCCGAGCCTGCGGGCGGCCGCGGCGGCCTCGGCGCCGATGAAACCTGCGCCGACGACGACCAGGCGCTGCCCGGGAGCCAGCCGTGCCTTCAGCGCTGTCGCGTCCTCCAGGGTGCGCAGTACATGCACCCCGGATACGCCCGTACTACCCGGAAAGCGCCGCGGCCGGACGCCGGTGGCGACCACCAGGGCGTCGTAGGGCAGGATCCGGCCGTCCGACAGCACCACGGTCCGCTCCGCGCGGTCCACGTCGGTGGCCGCGTTGCCCAGCCGTAGGTCGAGGTCCAGTGCGTCGATCTCCGCCGGTGGGCGCAGCCTGAGCCGCTCGGGCTGCCATTGCCCGTTGAGGAACTGCTTGGACAGCGGTGGACGGTCGTACGGCAGATGCGGCTCGTCGCCGATCAGGGTGACTGATCCCCGGTAGCCCTGTCTGCGCAGTGCTTCGGCCGTGGCCAGGCCGCCCGCGGACGCGCCGACGATCACGATACGGTCCGGGAGGCCAGGGGAGCGTTGGGGGTGCCCGGCGGTACTCACGATTCCACCAGCCGGATCGCCGCGGCCGGGCAGACCAGCGCCGCCTCACGGACGCTGTCGTGCAGTTCGGCCGCCGGGGTCTCGTCGAGCAGGACGACCATGCCGTCGGCGTCCCGTTGATCGAAGACCTCCGGGGCGAGCAGCACGCACTGTCCGGCGGCGACGCACTTGGGGACGTCTACTTCCACCTTCATGTTCATGGGGTTGTGCTCCGCTTGGTTCGAGGATGTCGTTCGACTCGGTGGAGAGGTTCCGAGCCGAGTGGTGACGGGTTCGGCAGAGTGGGGGCGCGTTCGGGCCCGGTGGGGCGGTCCGTTCACCACGTCACGGGCAGTTCGCTGACTCCGTAGACGGCCGTTTCCTGCTTGAAGGCGAGGTCCTCGAGGGGTGCGTCGAGCCGCAGTCCGGGGAGCCGCTGGAAGAGTTCAGGCAGGGCGATCTGGAGTTCGGCGCGGGCCAGGGGCTGGCCGAGACACTGGTGGATGCCGTACCCGAACGCCACGTGCTGGCGCGCGTTGGCCCGGCCGAGGTCAAGGCGGTCGGGGTCGGTGAAGGCCTCCGGGTCGCGGTTGGCCAGATGGATGGGGACTATCACGCCGTCCCCGGCCGAGATGGTGACACCGCCGATCGTGACGTCCTCGCGAGCAAGGCGGCGCAGGCCCATGTGAACGATGGACAGGTAACGGAGCAGTTCCTCCACCGCCTGCGCGGTCTCGGCCGGTCCCGCGAGCAGCCGGGGTATCTCGCCGGGGTTCTGCAGCAGGGCGACGGTGCCGAGTGCGATCATGTTCGCGGTGGTCTCGTGGCCGGCGAACAGCAGGAACACCGCGAGGTCGGTGGCGTCCCCCTCGGTGACGGTGCCCGCGTCGACCTGCTCGACGAGGCGGGACAGGACGTCGTCGCCGGGGGCCTTCCGCTTGGCGGCGAGCAGGTCGAGCAGATAGGCATTGAGCTCCCCCCATGCCTGGGTGAACTGTTCCCCTGTGGCCGTGATGTCCACGAAGACCTTCGAGCGCTCCTGGAAGTACTCGTGGTCCTCGTACGGCACGCCGAGCAGCTCGCAGATCACCAGCGAGGGCAGCGGCAGGGCGAAACGCTCCACGAGGTCCACCGGCCCCTGTGACCGGGCTATCTCGTCCAGCAGCTGTCCCGTGATGCCGGTGATGGTGGGACGCAGTGCGTCGATCTTCTTGACCATGAACTCGCGGGTGAGCGTGCGCCGCATCGTGGTGTGGACGGGTGCGTCGACGTTGGCGAAGAAGCCGGGCGGCTGGGGCGGCTGATCCGGCTGCACGTCCGGGTAGCCGGGCTGTGAGGGGTCGCTGCTGAAGGCGGGGTGGCCGAGCACCGCACGGGCGTCCTCCCAGCGGGTCACCAGCCAGGCGCCGCGCCGGCCGTCCCAGATGGTGACGCGGCTGATCGGTGCCTCCTCACACAGGCGGGAGTAAGCGGGAGGCGGATCGAGGGGTGCGGTCCTCGGCCGGGCGAGGACGAATTCGGGCGTGGGGCCAGGGGGCACGAGGGCTCCTCTCATCGACCTAACGGCGTTAGGTTGACTAACGCCGTTAGGTGGTTGTCGAGGTGAGCCTAACGCCGTTAGGTGGTTTTGGCGAGGCCCGTTCCAGACGGGTGGCAAGCCGTGGATGGCCGATGATGAAAGCCCAGTCGCAACCGGCGGGGTACGGAGGAGGAAGCGTGGACTTGGCAGCCCAGAGGCGGCGTGTGCCCTACCGGCAGGGTGAAGGGGAGCGCCTCCGGCAGGACATCCTGGACACGGCGACCCGCATCCTGGAGGAGTCCGGTCGCGAGGACGCCCTGTCTCTGCGTGGCATCGCCCGCGAGCTGGGCATCGCCGCGCCCAGTATCTACCTGCACTTCAACGACAAGACCGACCTGGTGCGGACGGTGCTCGATGCCCGGTACGCCGCGCTGGCGTCGACCATGCGCGAGGCCGGAAGCGCGGCCGCCGAGGCCGGTGCCGACGCATGGGGTGTCCTGCGCGCCATCGTGGGCACCTACCGCGGGTTCGCCGTCGACAATCCCCGCCGCTATCGGCTCATGTTCAGCCTGGAGCAGCAGACTTCGGCGGAGGACCGGCGCGCCACCGGGCATCCGCTCGACCGGGTGCTGATCGCGTGGACCGATGCCGTTGACCAGTACCTCGCCGCAGCCTGTCCCGAGCAACGCGAGGAGGCCGAGACGCTGGGGGTCCTGCTGTGGACCGGCCTGCACGGTCAGTTCGCCCTCTGGCACACCCTGCCGCATTCCTTTGTCGATGACGACACCATCCTGCGCGAGCTTGAGGAGGCGTTGATGAGGAGACTGCTGCCGCCGTCCGACTGACCGCCGGACGTTGGATGCGGCCATCCAGCGGCGCACGGTGCGCTGACCTGTTGACGCCGACTTTTCGACGGCCAAGGCCCTGGAGGCCAAGGGCGCCTAAGTGTGTGGCCTCGGGTCAGTGTGTCCTGATCGCTCCGGAGGTCTTCGACCAGCGGGACGAGGACGGCATGGCCGTCCTCCTCGGCGAGCACCCCGCGCCCGAACTCCACGACGGGGTACGCGAGTCCGCCGCCGTCTGCCCCGCCGCGGCCATCCGGCTGGAGGAGAAGTGACCGCACGTGTCGTGGTCGTCGGTGCCTCCGCGGGCGGACTGGCGACCGCCGAGGCCCTGCGCCGCCAGGCTTCGACGGGGCCGTCACCGTTATCGGTGACGAGCCCCACCTCCGCCGAGCGGGTCCGCGAAGCCGTAACGGCCCCGGCCGATGTGACGGCTCCCGTATCCCCCTTCCGGGGCTCTGGCCAGCGCGGACGCCTTGGTCAAGGTGGTGGCGACCACGACGGGCCGGTGACCGCCCTACTCGTCGTCGGTGGCGTCCTTGTCCCGCAGCGGGCGCATCCCGCCGGGCAGGCCGCTCCCGACCTTCGTGCTCGTGGGCATGGCGCCCACCACCCCGGGTTCAGAGACGCACGGCCTTGGTGCCGCCCCTCCCTCCGTGGGGCGGCACCGGGGCCGCTTGCGTCTATTCCTCGGTGGCGTTCGGGTCCCGCAGCGCCCTAAGGGCCCCGTCGCCGTGGCTGCGGACGATCGGGTAGCGCCCGTGGAAGTTGATGTGCTCGTGGACCAGCGGAGAGAGCCGGGAGCGGATCTCGGGTGAGATGGTCAGCCCGCCGGCCTCCAACTCTTTGACCGCGGCGTCGATGTAGAGGGTGTTCCACCACACGACCGAATTCATCGCCATACCCAGTGCTCCGAGCTGATCCTCCATCCCGTCCCGGTAGCCGTGCCGGAGCTCGCCGAGGCGCCCGAAGAAGATCCGCCGCCCGAGTGCGTGGCGGCCCTCGCCGATGTTGAGCTGGACACCGATCATGCGCCGGTATGCCTCGGAGTCGATGAACTGCAGCAGGTGCAGGGTCTTGAAGATCCGGCCATAGTGCGCGAACGCGTCGCCGAGGCCGGTCATGCGGTCGCCGGAGGTCATCATCCGCAACAGGTCGTACGCGCGGACCTTGCCGGTCTGCAGGGACCCGGCGACGCGGAGCATGTCCTCCCAGTTCTGCCGGATCCGCTCGACCTGGACGCGCTGGCGCGAGACGGGCTGCAGCGGCCCGTAGTCCTTGTCCAGGTCGAAGCGCCACAGCCGGGCATCGGAGATGTCCGCGATCCGCGGGGAGAACTGATAGCCGCAGATCGCGAACAGCCCGAAGACCAGGTCACTGTACGAACCGGTGTCGGTGATCACGATCTCCGGACGCACCGGGCCGTCGAGGTTGAACATCGCGTCCAGGATGCCGAGCGAGTCGCGCAGGGTGCCGGGCGTGACGATGCCGCCCAGGCCCATCACGCGGTCCGAGACGACGTTGAGCCAGGTCGCTCCGCGACCGGTCGAAAAGTACTTCCGGTTCGGCCGGGAATGTATGGATCTGACGGGGACGGTGAAGCGCATCCCGTCGGCGGAGGCGACGTGTCCGCCGCCCCAGTCGGAGGCGATGTCGATGTCGCCCTGGCTGCCCACCAGGAGCCCGGAGCCGGCGCTGATGCCGGGCAGGTGGAAGTAGCCGGAGTCCGCGGCCGCCAGCCGTGAGCGGCTCAGCGCCTTCGAGTCGGGCTTGATGACCGGCTCCAGCCCGATGTTCGTCGACTTGTGCACCAGCAGCGCGGTGAGCGTGAGGTCCAGATCCTCGGGGCGGGCGACCTTGCCACCGATGTGCTCGAAGCAGTCGAACATGCCGGTCCGGGCGTGGACTTCCAGCAGCAGTTCCGGATAGTCGATCCTGGGCAGCATAGCCTGCACCGCGTCGTGGACCGGCTTGTACCCGGCCGGTTCCGGCTCCGCCTCCAGGCGGTCCAGGCGGATTTTGCCGTCCACGATGTCGACGGCCGCGTTGCCGGGCAGGTTGTCGGCGACGTGCCCGTACATCTCGTCCAGCAGCACCTCCAGCTCACCCAGGTGCTCGTTCGCGCTGCCTGAGAGCTCCAGAGCGGTCAGCACCCGGGGCCGGTTGACCTGCCAGTCCGGCCCGGACAGCAAACGGGCGCGCGGATCACCCCAGTTGTCGGCGCCCTTCGCGTACACATCCCGGCGCTTGAGCGCGGTGTGCAGGGCCTCCAGGACACAGAACGTCCACGCCTTCTTGTCGATGATCCCGTTCACCGCGAGCAGCGGGTCACCGAGCACCAGGCGCCGCCAGCTGCCGTCCAGCAGACGTGTGTCGATGTGCTCGACGCCGGGCTTGCGCCGCGCCTGGACCTTCGGCAGCTCGACAAGTGCCTCGATGACGGGGGTGCCGGCCTGGGTCGCACCCCACGGGATCACCTCGGCCAGCAGCGACGTGAACCTGCGGGCCGTCGCGTACCGGTCGATCAGCTGCTTGCGCCAGGCGGTGTCCGCGTCCTCATCCGAGCCCTCTGGCAGTAACTCGCCGAGCTCCACGACCGCCTTCACGAGCTCCTCGCGGGTGACGATCTTCTCGACGATCTCCCACGCCTCGGCCATCTCCACGGCCACGCTCAGCGGCTCCGCACCCGTCTCCTCATCGCCGTCGGCCTGGTGCTCGATGGGAACATCGAGGAACACGGCGACCGCGTTCCTCACTTTTGCCGCGGCCTTGCGCAGCTTCGGCAGCCCCTTCAGCTTCTCCTTGACGTCCTGGCGCTCCGCGCGGGCCAGCAGCTTCGTGGCCATCAGCACGTCGAAGAGGGTGAGCGCGTCGTCGACCGACGCCCCCTCAAGGTGCCGCATCGTGGCCAGCACCGTCGCCGTCCTGCGCGGCTCCGCCAGCCGCCGCAGGGTCGGGGCGTGCGTGCCCATCCCGTACCGGGCCAGCTCCGCCAGCTTCACCGGCGGCACCCGCCACAGATCCACCTCACCCGCCTTCACCCCGCGAATGTCCCGGGTACGCTCCAGCGCCTCCTTCTGCCCCTGGCCCGACACATCCCGCGGCCCCTTGCGCCACCGTTCCAGCGCCGAGCGGAAGGCCCTCTCGGGGACGTCGAGGATCTCCAGCAGCTCGCGCCGGAATTCCGGCTCCACCGGGGCGTCCACCACCGAGTAGATCAACGCCTGTTCGCCCTTGCGGACCTCGGCGACCAGGTAGCCCAGCGACGTGAGCCCCGGTAGCAGTACCCGGTTTCGCAGCAGCCACGTCACCGCCCGGTCGAACAGGGCCCGCGGCCCGTCGTTCGACACCCACACCCGCCCGGCTATGTGCTCGCGCAGCTGCAGGTCTCCGTCGTCGAAATCTGGGATCTTCAGCAGCTTGCGGATCTCGCGGGCATGCTCGTGCTGGGTCGGCAGTCGTTCCGGATACAGCTTCAGACTGGACGCGTCGTCGATCCCCAGCTGTTCGGCGACGAACGCGGCCACCCCCGGCGGTACATCGGCCGGCGTCGACAAGAAGGTGCCGAGCATGCGCACCGTGCCCCACTGCACCGCCCAGCCAAGCCGGTTGTGGGCCCGCCGCTTGGACGCTGCCTGCTCCAGCGCGGTCGCGTCCAGCCGGAAGAACTCCTCCAGCTCCTGGACCGACGGCTCCCCGGCGAAGCGCCCGTACCGGGCTAGGGACGCCCTGCGCTCCAGAGGGCCCTCGGGGGTGGCGTCGCGGATGCAGCCGGGCTGGCGGGCCTGGCTGGCGCGTGCGCTGGAGCAGGGCCCGGCCGCGCATGGCTGGACGGAAGACCAGCGGTGGACGCTGGCGAGGATCTCGGTGCTCATCGCCCGCCGCTTCCACGTGCGCTTCAGCCAGCCGCAACTGTCCAGGATCCTGCGGCAGATGGGCTTTTCCGTCCAGGTTCCGGTGCACCGGGCCGCCGAACGGGACGAGGAGCAGGTGCGGCAGTGGCGGGAGGAGACCTGGGCGCGCGTGGAAAGAAGGGGTGAGGGAGCAGGACGCATGGCTGGTGTTCGAGGACGAGTCGGGCCAAGGCGCTGCGCCCGCCCAAGGCCCGCACCTGGTCCCGCATCGGAGTGCCGCCGCAGGTCAAAGTCTCGGGGAAGGGATCGGGGCGGGTGTCGGTCGCCGGGATGGTCTGCGCGAAGCCGGGCGAGCGGACCCGCCTGATCTACCGGATGCTCGTCCATCACTCCGGCCGGCGCGGTGAGAAGAACGGCTTCAGGGAGCAGGACTTCGCCGAACTGCTGGACGCCGCCCACCGGCAGCTCGGCGGGAAGATCGTGCTGGTCTGGGACAACTCCACCCAGCACAAGAACGCGCTGATGCGCGAGTTACTGGCCGCCCGGCAACGGTGGCTGACCGTCTTCCGCCTGCCGGCCTACGCCCCGGAGCTGAACCCGGCCGAAGGCGTGTGGGCGAACCTGAAGAACGACCTGGGCAACCTCGCCGCCTGCACCGTCGACGCCCTCGCCGACCTCACCCGCACCCGGCTGAAGAAGATGCAGTACCGGCCCGAACTCCTCGACGGCTTCATCGCCGAGACCGGCCTCACCTGTACACCGCCATAACGTCACCCCGAAGCGAAAGCCTCAGAAGCGCCTCGACCCTCCACCAGGCGTTTTACCGAGTCCCAGGCTGGATAGGGCGCTGCCCGGGCTGTCGACCACAGCCCAGGCAGCGCCGCATTGCGTTCAACGGGGTTTAGTGGCGCTCGTTTTTCCACGCCGTCACAACCGACGGCCACGGCACGTTGCCCGCCCCGTCCGGCTTGCGGAGCCCGGGTTCTCGGCGGTGGCCCCGCTCATCTCGCCCGGGTGCTGCGGCGCGATCAAGACCCGATCTCGCGTGATGATGGGGCCGCAGCACTCGGCGCCCTTGGGCATGGTCAGGAACTGTTGGATGTGTCCGCGCTGAGACCACGGACGCACGCCCCTGACGGGACTGAGCCCGGTCACGAAGCCGCAGCGCGGGGCGGCGGATGCTCAATCGTCCACCGGCGCTCGATGTTCCGGTCCGGCGGGAACACCGGGTACTGAAGCGCGTACTGGGGGGCCGAGTGCTCTTCTCCGGCCCAAGGCCTCGGCTGGCGAGGGCTGTTCGGCTTCCAGTGCAGCCACGGGTCGTGGCGGGGATGGTGGATGACGAACTGGTCCGCCACGTCATAGGCGACCTCAACCAGGGCCATGCCGACGGCTCCCTCGACATGCAGGAGGTGGTCCGTGCGCTTGCGCGGGTCGGTCAACTGCTCGGCCGGGCTGGGAAGGAACAGGAGCCGGTGCGGGTCCAGGGGCAGCATGATGTCGCTCTGGGCCACGGCGAGAACCTGATCGTCCGCGTCGGGACGGTTCCATACGACCACAGGGACGTCGCTGGTGAGCAAGCACATGTCGCTGAAGCCCAGCCCCCAGGGGCGGTTGTACAGCACGAGCGCCAGGATGGCGATGTTCTCGACGATGTAGCGAAGGTGGGGGTTGTTCGCGGTGATCCAGGCGATGTTGTCAGGGACATCCGCCTCTTGCACGGACGGCGGCTGAGTATGGGCGAGGCGCTTGCGCTGGCGCGTCGTGCGAAGGATCTGCGCGGCCATCCACCAGGAAAGAGCGCCGCGTTGCTCGGGCGTGAGCGGCCAGTTCGGTGTCAGGGCCCAGTCCTTGTCGTCGAGGATCACCTTGAGGACGGCCTCGGCATTGCCCTCCAGAGCGGTGAACAACTCCTCGCATTCGTGATGGGGCACGCCGTCGATGGTCGTACCCCAGTAGAAGCCGCGTTCGGCGCCGATCGCGGTCGTCATCGCCGGGAATGCCTTGTCGGGGTCGTCGAGGCGGCGTACGCGCAGTTCGTACTGCCGACGTGCGGCCAGTGAACAGCACACCGCTCGGTATCCGTCAGCGATTTTGTCCCGTGGTGTCCGTGACCTGGGCTCCGAGCAGCTCTGAGAGTTCATCTCAATTGGTGAGTCTGCGGTAGCAGATGAGGGTGCAGGCAATGCTCGTGAAGGCGAGGAAGTGCTCGGCTTTGCGCTCGTAGCGGCGGTGGAGGCGGCGGCAGCCTGCGAGCCAGGCCATCGTGCGTTCAATGGTCCAGCGGTGGCGTCCCAGACGCTGCGAGGTCTCGATGCCCTTGCGGGCGATGCGGTGTCGGATGCCCCGATTGGATAACCATCGCCGCAGGTGGGTGTAGTCGTAACCCTTGTCGGCGTGGAGTTTGCCGGGCTTGCGCCGACGGGGACCTCGGCGCGAGCGGACCGGAGGTATGCCCTTCACGAGAAGGACCAGCGCCTGACTGTCGTGGAGGTTGGCGCCCGAGATTCCGACGGACAGGGGCAGACCGGTCCGCTCGGTGATCAAGTGGATCTTCGAGCCGTACTTGCCCCGGTCGGCAGGATTCGGACCTGTCAGCTCCCCCTTTTCAGGGCCAATGCCACGTAGTTAAGCCCTGGTCGGGTTCGTCAACAGTGTTGGCGCTGGCGGTTGGGGCTGGTCGTGGTGGATCCACGAGGCTGTGAGCATGTAGGTGCCGTGATCCGGTTTATGGAGGAGCCCTTCTCGAGCCCACCGGCTCAACTGAGCGCAGAGGCTGTGGAAGTTGGGGTATTGAAGGGCGTGGGCGATCTCGCGCACGCGCCAGGTCCGGTATGGGTCGGTGCGCAAGAGCTGGAGCGTGCGGTCTTTGGTGCCGGTCCTGGCCAGTGCGGCGCTGGGAGCCCGCGAAGCTGTGTCCCCGCCTCCGGAAGCGGTGTGCGTGTCGTGGGGGCGGTGGATGCTGATCGCCAGATGCGTGATGCTCTGGCTGTTCAACGGTCGGCATTCGGTTGGGCTGAGGGGGTAGCGAGACAGCGGGCACTTCACCCTGCGGGCGCTCATGCGCGGGCGGCGCCTGGGGAGCAAGGCGGTCAGGACGGCGCTCGCGAGGACGCCGGCCGTGTCGGCAGTCTCGTCGGCGGGCAGGACGCCGGCAGCGGTGATCACCTGATCGCGGGCGGTTTGGAGGGCAACGGTGAAACTTGCCCGGTCCGGGTCCGTGCCCGGGGCGGATTCCGTGGCGTCCACCATGGCCCTGCGCAGTACCTGGTAGAGCGTGAGGAGTGCCCAGACCTCCTGTTCGAGTCCGGATGGGTCGCAAGAACGCAGTACTCGGCCGGTGAGCAGGGTGTGGCGTAGGGCGTAGAAGGCCGATTCGACTTCCCAGCGTTCGTGGTAGAGGCGCGCCAGGGCCTCGGCGGGGTCGGTGCGGTGGTCGAGCAGGGTGGTGGCCAGCCAGTAGTGGTCGCCGATGTGCTGTCCGTCGCTGGTGGTGACGGTGATGTGGGCTTCGATGATGCGGAGCTTGAGTCCGTTGAATCGGGTCAGGAACGACCCGTCGGGCAGGGTGGCCAGCACGGCTGGGCGGCGGCGGGGGTTGAGACGGACCAGGAGTTGGGCGCCGGTGTCGGAGACGGAGGCGAGGAACGCGTCGGCGTCGAAGCCGCGGTCGGCCAGCAACAGCATCTTGGGCGTCAGCAGTGGCATCAGCCTCGTGGCGTAAGCCATCTCGCCGGTGACAGCCGGGCCGAAGACCGCGCCGAGCAGGCCGCGGGTCCCTGTTTCGCACAGGGCCATCAGGCGCAGGGCCGGGTAACCAGCCGTACCTCGGTGACGGCGGACCTTGTCCAGAAGGCCACGGATCTGGGGCTGGTCGGGGGCCTTGAGGGAGCTGCAGCCGTCGAAGGCGACGGTCCGCCACCGCCGGTAGCACACGCCGGGTGTCGTGGGCTGGGCCAGGGGGCCGGCCAGCACCTCGAACAGCTCTTTCATCGGCGCAGGTCCCAGACGGCGGCGCAGGTCCCGAAGGCTCTTTTCCGACGGGCGTCGCAGAGGGAGTCCGTGCAGACCGGCGGTGAGCTTGTCCCACACCCGGGCGTATCCAAGGGTGGGGAACAAGCCCAGGGCCAGGAGGAAGTACACCCCGACCCGCGAGGGGAGAGCTGCCGCAGCCGTTGCTGGACCCTACGCGTCCGCGCCAGCACGTCATCGACGAGCTCGAAGGGGATGTACGGAGTCAACTCGCCGAGATGGCCGGGAGCGTAGACGCCTGCGGCGACTGTGACGGTACGGGTGAGCACCATGGTGGCAGACTGACAGGACACGGGGCCTCTCGTAAGCGGAAGATCTTGGTCGGTCTCCCTGCTCTACCAGAGGCCCCGTTTGTTCATCGCCGCCCATCCCCAGCCATGGCGACAGGAGTTGACGAACCCGACCAGGGCTTAACTACGTGGCATTGTTTTCAGGGCCCGCACGTTCACCGAGTCGATCGCGCAACGAGACCAGTCCAGGTCACCGCGGGAACCGAGTTCGTCCAGGACCAGGCGGTGCAGCTTGGCCCACACCCGTGCCTTCGTTTATTCGGTGAACCGGCGGTGAGCCGTTGCCCCGGACGGTCCGAAGGATGCTGCGGGCAGTTGCTGCCACGTGCAGCCCGATGTCGCCACGAACACGATCGCGGCCAGCACTTCACGGTCGCCGTGCCGGCGCCGGCCGCCACCCTGGGGACGCGACGGAGCCTCCGGCACGACCCGCTGGAACAACTCCCACAACTCGTCCGGCACCAGCCGCTCAATGCTCGACCCCGACTTGTCGACGCTGACGCGCAGGTACTCGCGGGTGGTGAGCGTCGCTGTGGCTGTGGTCATCGGTCACTTCCTGACCCCTTCCAGGGTAGCGACAAGAACGGGGTTTTAGCGTGTACGGCGCGATGTGGGCGGCGGCGCTGGTGGCCGCCGCGTTCACCGCGCCGACCGTACGGTCGGCCCTGGACACCGCGCTGACGGTGATCCCGGCGAGCAGCCGCCTGTCCCGGACCGTACGCCGCGTGCTTTCGCTCCACGAGTCCCAGCTGTCCTGGGAGGACACACTCACCACCCTCGCCGAGGAGACCTCCGGCCTCGGCTGGATCCACACCATCCCGAACGCCGCGGTGCTGACCGCCGGACTGCTGTACGGAGACGGCGACTTCACCCGCACGATCACCCTGACCGTACGAGGCGGCCTCGACACCGACTCGAACGGCGCCACCGCGGGCTCCGTCACGGGCGTCCTGGGCGGCGCCACCGCGATCCCCCCGCAGTGGAAGGACCCCCTGGAGAACAGGGTCCGCAGCGCGGTGTTCGGCTTCGACGGCGTACGGATCAGTGAACTGGCCGAGCGGACGGTGCGGTTGGCGGAGCTGGGCGCGTGAGCACCTCGTTACGCTGCCCCAATGACCCTTCCTCCTGACTACGCCACGTACATCGCCGGTCTCCCCCGTGTCCTCGTCGGTGCCGCCGCGCTCATCCGCGACGCCGAGGGCCGTGTGCTGCTCGTGGAGCCCAACTACCGCGAGGGGTGGGCGCTGCCCGGCGGGACCGTCGAGTCCGACGACGGGGAGACTCCTCGGCAGGGCGCCCGCCGGGAGACCGCGGAGGAGATCGGCCTGGATCTGGAGATCGGCCGGCTGCTCGCAGTGGACTGGGTGCCGGGTGCCGGACGTCCGCCGATCGTCGCGTACCTGTACGACGGCGGTGTTCTGCGCGAGGACCAGTTCAAGGCGATCCGCCTCCAGGAGGAGGAACTGCTGTCCTGGCGTCTCGTGGCGCGCGACCAGGTCGGCGAGTACCTGCCGAGCGCCACGGGGCGGCGGGTCCTGGTCGCCCTCGACGCACTCGCGGAGGGAGCGGGAACGGCCGAGCTGGAGAACGGCCACCGGGTGGCCTGACGACGGGTGTTGACCGTTTCGGCCAAACAACTTCCTGAAAATGGTCCCCAGTTGTCACTCAGGCACCTATTCTAACTTTCAAGTGCGCCCGGGTGATCCTGCCCCGCACACCTCGTCCCAGAGCTGGGGCACCCCTGCGCATGCCCCGAGAACAGGCAGCTGAGGTCATGGAACCACTCGGCCCAGACGATCCCGAGGAGCTAGGTCCCTACCACCTTCTGGCGCGGCTCGGCGCGGGGGGCATGGGACAGGTCTATCTGGCCACGTCCTCGTACGGACGGGCGGTCGCGGTCAAGGTCATCCGCCCCGAGAAGCTTGCGGACCGGACCTTCCGTATCCGTTTCCGTCGTGAGGTGGCGGCCGCGCAGGCAGTCGGCGGCAGATACACGGTGCCCTTGGTGGACGCCGATCCGGATGCCGCGACGCCCTGGCTGGCCACCCCCTACATACCCGGGCCGACCCTGGAAGAGGCGGTCGCCGAGCACGGGCCGTTACCGGTGCCATCGGTGCTCGCGCTGGGAGCCTGCGCCGCGGAGGCACTGCTCGACGTGCACTCGGCGGGACTTGTGCACCGCGACCTCAAGCCGTCCAACGTGCTGCTTGCTGCCGACGGTCCGCGCGTCATCGACTTCGGTATCGTCCGGGCGAACGACGGCTATGACCTCACCAGCGCCGGAACCATTTTCGGGTCCCTCGAGTACATGTGTCCCGAGCAGGCCACCGGTGCTCCGACCGGGCCGGCCGGGGACATCTTCTCCCTCGGATCGGTGCTCACGTACGCCGCGTCCGGTCACGCCCCGTTCATCGGCTCCGCGGCGGCCACCCTTCTCTACCAGGTGGTGCACGACGCGCCCGACCTGACGGGCGTACCCAAGCCGCTGGACGAGATCATCAGCCTGTGTCTCGCCAAAGATCCACGTCACCGGATCACTGCCGACCAGCTGTACGCGGGCTGTGCGCCCGGCGGAGTGGAGCAGATAGTGGGGCGCGGCTGGCTGCCCGCGCCGGTGGCGTCGTCGATCGCCCGACGTACGGCAGCCTTGAGGGTTCTCGACACCCCGTCGCGCACTCCATCGCGCAACCGGATCCCGGTCTCCGCCCACCGCAACGGCCCTGCGCCGCGCGCGTACGACCGGTATGGGGCGCCCTCCACCCCGTCCACTCCGCCTCCACACCACACCTACGACTCCGGCCACGTGGCCGAGGCTCCCGCCATCCCCCGGCCCCGGGAACCAGAACCCGCCGCCTCCCCCGCCCATCGCCAGACCCCTGCGCGACGCCGCCTCTCCCGGCGCACGATTCTCACCGCGTCGGCGGCCACCACCACCGCCGCCGTCGTCAGCACCGCCCTGCTGATCACGCGGAAGGACGAGGCGGACGGGCAAAAAGCCGCGGAACCGCTCGGCCCGGCTCCGCGGCCGCTCTGGACGTACCGCAGCGATCCGCTGGTTCAGGCACCGGCCGTGTTTCAGGGCGGGTCGGCTTTGCTGAAGACCCGCCCGGGGAACATGGTCTGCCTCGATCTCAAGGACGGAACGCGGCCCAAGTGGGTCTACCGGGGCATCAGCCAGTCGCCCACCCCGGTCGTCAAGGCCCTCGGCGCCGCGGTCGCGCTGGGCGAGGGCGCGACGGTGATCGGTGTCGATCCGGACAAGGGCACGGAGCGCTTCACGTACGACTTCGGAGCGGATTTCCGGTTCGACACGCTGTTCGGCAAGATCAGTGACCGTGTCATCACCGTCTTCGGTCTCCGACTCCAGCGCCAGTCCGATGAGCAGGGTGTCGCGACGTCCACGAACACGGTCTTCGGCATCGACCTCGAGGCCGGCCGGGCCGAAATCACGCCCATCAGCCCCGAGGACGTCGGTATCCCGTTGGAACCGGTCGTGTTTCCCGACAATTTCATCTATGCCGACGGGTTTCGCAACGTGACGGCCCGGAACACCGACGACAGCGGTGTTCGGTGGAGGCATCCCGTCGGCTACGAACTCCGGCCGGGTCTGGCGGTGCTGGGCCGAACGGTCTTCGCCGTCGGCCGGGAACTCATGGCACTCCACCTCGCCACCGGCCGGCTCCGCTGGAATGTGCGCGCCGAACGCGGCCAGTTCGCCTCCCTCGGCGTCGCCGGCAACACGGTCTACGCAACCGGCACGGCCCCCTCCGGGGTGTACGCCTTCAACGCGGCGAACGGCTCCAAGCGCTGGTTCTGCCCGACCCCGCGCCTCAACACCGACCACCCGATCGTCGCGGGCCCCCGTGAGGTCTACGTCCCGGCCTTCCGGAACGGCAACGGCTTCTATGCGATCGACGCCGCTCGGGGCACGCTCCTGTGGAACTTCACCGACGGCGTGGAGACCGGCGTCCACGACTGGCAACTCGCCAGCGACGGCGCCGGGCACCTGGTGGCCCACCATTACGACCGGACGTACGGCGTGCCGACTCCCTGACGGCGCCATGGCGATATCCGTTGGCTCCGCTCGGACGGGGCTGCCTACCCTCGACTTATGGACAAGCCTCTCGTCGCGATTCTCAGCGGGGCCGGAATCAGCACCGACTCCGGCATCCCCGACTACCGCGGCCCGAACGGACTGTGGCAGCGGGACCCGGAGGCCCAGAAGCTCGTGACGTACGAGTACTACATGGGCGATCCGGAGATCCGGCGGCGGTCGTGGCAGATGCGGCGGAAGAACCGGACGCTCCAGGCCGAGCCGAACGCCGCACACCGGGCGGTGGCCGAGCTGGAGCAGGCAGGAGTGCCGGTGCGGGTGATCACGCAGAACGTGGACGGGTTGCATCAGCTGGCCGGCCTGCCCGCCCGCAAGGTGCTCGAACTGCACGGAACCGCACGGACCGTGGTGTGCACGGGCTGTCAGGCGAAAGCCCCGATGGAGGACGCCCTGGCGCGGGTCGCGGCGGGTGAGGACGATCCGCCGTGCCTGGAGTGCGGCGGGGTCCTGAAGTCGGCGACGGTGATGTTCGGCGAGCGGCTCGACCCCGTGGTCCTCGGTGAGGCGGTCGCCATCACCAAGGCCTGCCAGGTGTTCATCGCGGTCGGGACCAGCCTCCAGGTCCAGCCCGCGGCGGGGCTCGCCGGTCTCGCCGCCGAGCACGGGGCGCGGCTGATCATCGTCAACGCCGAGCCGACGCCGTACGACGACCAGGCCGACGAAGTCGTACGGGAGCCGATCGGGACGGCCCTGCCGGAGCTGCTGCGCAAGATCTCCGCTTGATTGCCGCCCTGACCTCTGGTTGACGAAGCGGTCAGGGCGGGCGTAGCGGCCGGCCGACTAGAAAAGCCCGGCGCCCCGTTCGAAGTCCAGCAGTCGCTTCTTGCGGTCCAGGCCGCCGCCGTAGCCCGTGAGGCTGCCGTTCGCGCCGACCACCCGGTGGCAGGGCACGATGATGCCGACCGGGTTCCTGCCGTTGGCGAGGCCCACCGCGCGGGAGGCCTTGGCGTTGCCGAGGGCGTCGGCGAGTTCGCCGTACGAGCGGGTCTCGCCGTAGGGGATGCGGCGGAGCTGTTCCCAGACCGTGCGCTGGAACGGTGTGCCGTCGAGGCGCAGGGGCAGGTCGAATTCCTTCAACTCGCCCGCGAAATAGGCCTTCAACTGGTCGGTCGTCTCGCCGAAGGGCGTGTCGTCGGGTGCGCCGAAGGTCTCCTCCGGTGGGCGGTGGCGCTGGTCGGTCATGTAGAGGCCGGACAGGACGCCGTCGGTGGCGACGAGGGTGAGGGCGCCGTAGGGGCTGTCGATCACAGTGTGCTGTTTCACTGAATGTCCTTTGGTGACTTATGCATGCTTGTAGTGGCTTCTGCTGGTCTGTAATGGCTTATACGGGAAGGAAGTTGATCGGGTGGTCGCCGGTCGCCCAGAGATACTGGACGGCGTACGCCCGCCAGGGCTGCCAGGCCGCGGCGCGGGCCGTGAGTGCGGCGGGCGTGGACGGCAGGCCCAACTCCTCGGCCGCGCGCCGGACTCCGAGGTCGGTGGGCAGGAAGGCGTCGGGATCACCGAGGGCGCGCATCGCGATGACGTCGACGGTCCACGGGCCGAAGCCGGGCAGGGCGAGCAGCCGGGCGCGGGTCTCCTCCCAATCGCTCTCGACACCCAAGTGGAGGGATTCGTCGGCGAGTTGGCGTACGAGCGTGGTGAAGGTGGTGCGCCGTGTGGCCGGCATCGCGAGCGAGGCGGGGTCGAGCGCGGCCAGTGCCTCGGCGGAGGGGAAGAGGTGGGTGAGGCCGCCTTCGGGGTCGTCGACCGCCTCTCCGTGCGCCGTGACCAGGCGTGCGGCGTGCGTACGGGCGGCGGCTGTGGACACCTGCTGGCCGAGCACCGCGCGGATCGCGAACTCGGCCTCGTCGACCGTACGCGGCACCCGGCGGCCCGGCGCCTTGTCGACGAGCGGAGCGAGCAGTGGATCCGTACGCAACTGGTCGTCGACCGCGACCGGGTCGGCGTCGAGGTCGAGCATGCGGCGGCAGCGGCTGATGGCGACGGTCAGGTCGCGCATGTCGCTGAGGCTGAGCCGGCAGCCGATGTGGTCGGACTTGGGGGTGAGCGCGACGACGCCGTGGCCGTAGGGCAGGCGCAGGGTGCGGCGGTATGCGCCGTCGCGCCATTCCTCGACGCCGGGTACGGCGGTGGCGACGAGATGACCGAAGAGGTTGTCGGGGTTGAGCGGGGCCCGGAAGGGGAGGCGTAGTGCCAATACCCCTGGCGTACCGGGCGAGTTGGCGCGGTTCTTGGGTACCCGGGCGCGCAGTTCGCTCGGTGCGAGGGCGAAGACCTCGCGGACCGTGTCGTTGAAGGTGCGGATGGAGGAGAAGCCCGCCGCGAAGGCGATCTCGGCCATCGGGACCGGGGTCGTCTCGATGAGGAGGCGGGCTGTGTGGGCGCGCTGGGCTCGGGCGAGGGCGAGCGGGCCTGCGCCCAGTTCGGCGAGGAGCTGGCGTTCGATCTGCCGGGTGCTGTAGCCGAGCCGCGTCGCGAGACCTGGGACGCCCTCGCGGTCCACGACTCCGTCACCGATCAGCCGCATCGCGCGGGCGACCAGGTCGGCGCGCTGGTTCCATTCGGGCGAGCCGGGGCTGGTGTCGGGGCGGCAGCGCTTGCAGGCCCGGAATCCCGCCTGCTGGCAGGCTGCCGCGCTCGGGTAGAACGTCATGTTCTCCGGCTTCGGCGGCACGACCGGGCAGCTGGGCCGGCAGTAGATCCGGGTCGTCAGCACCGCGGTGTAGAACCAGCCGTCGAAGCGGGCGTCCTTCGACTGGACGGCCCGTACGCAGCGCTCGGTGTCGGTGTGCATGGCGTTCCGTGTCCCGTTGTACGTCCCGTTCTGCATGCCTCCAGCATCGGCCATGGTCATGGCGGTGGCTGGCGAGAATGCGACATGTGGTTGGGGCTGCCGCCAGGCTCGACGCGTCCGCGGTGCCTGCGCCATGGCGGCCGTCCCCCAGGCCTCCTCCTCATCCAGGACTACGGGCAGGTGAGCGCGTACTGCGTTCTCAGTACACGGCATTGTCGGCAGGCGCACGACGACAGGAAGGGCCGTATCCCAGGAGTCTTGGGGACGTTCCCGAGACCAGATGTGGAGACCCCTGACCCCATGGCTACCTTCCTCTATCGACTGGGCCGCATGGCCTTCCGGCGACGCTGGTACGTCGCCCTGCTGTGGGTGGCGGTCCTGGGCGCCCTCGGCCTCGGTGCTGCCAAGGCACCCGCCGCTCCCGACGAGGGCATGTCGATGCCCGGCATCGAGTCCCAGCAGGCGTTCGACTTGATGGAGGAGAGGTTCCCCGGCTCCACCGCCGACGGTGCGACGGCCCGGATCGTCTTCGTCGCCCCGGACGGGCAGAAGGTCACCGCGGCCGAGAACCGGTCCGCGATCGAGGAGTTCGTGGACGAGGCGTCCGCCGGCCGCGAGGTCGCGAGCGCGGCGAACCCCTTCAAGGCGCAGGCGGTCAGCAAGGACGCCACGACGGCGTACTCGACCGTCAACTTCAAGGTGAGCGCCGACAAACTCGGTGACGCCGACAAGAAGTCCGTCGAGGACGCGATCGACGAGGTCCGGGACGCGGGCCTGACCGTCGAGGTCGGCGGCGACGCGCTGGCCGGCCAGCCGGCAGCGGGCGCGGCGGCCGAGGCGATCGGTATCGCCATCGCGGCCCTCGTACTGATGCTGACCTTCGCCTCGATGGCCGCCGCCGGGCTTCCGCTGCTGACGGCGGTGCTCGGGGTCGGCGTCAGCATGGCCGCGATCACGGCCCTGGCCGGCACCTTCGGTCTGTCCGGGACGACCGGCACGCTGGCGATGATGCTGGGGCTCGCGGTCGGCATCGACTACGCCATGTTCGTCGTCTCCCGCTATCGCGAGGAGCGCGCCAAGGGCCATGCGCCGCAGGAGGCGACGGGCCTTGCCACCGGCACCGCGGGTTCGGCGGTCGTCTTCGCCGGCCTCACCGTGGTGATCGCGCTGGCCGGGCTGTCCGTGGTCGGTATCCCGATGCTCACCAAGATGGGCCTGGCCGCGGCGGGCGCCGTCGTCGTCGCCGTACTGATCTCGCTGACCATCGTCCCCACGCTGCTCGGCTTCTGGCCGAACGCCGTGCTCTCGCGTGGCACCCGCAAGAGCGGAAAGACCAAGGAGGGTGGCGAGCACAACGGAGGCAGCCGCTGGGCCCGCTTCGTCCTGCGCCGTCCCGTCACGGTGCTGCTCCTGAGCGTCGTGGGCCTCGGTGCGGTCGCGATACCGGTGACGGGGCTGCAGCTGGGTATGCCCGGAGCCGAGGTCAAGTCCACGTCGACCACCGAGCGCCGCGCGTATGACGCCCTCGCCGACGGCTTCGGTCCCGGCTTCAACGGGCCGCTGACCTTCGTCGTGGACGCCAAGGGGGCCGATGATCCCAAGGCCGCGGTGACGACGATCTCCGAGCGGGTCGGTGCCACGAAGGGGGTCGTCTCCATCTCGCCGGCCCAGTTCAACCCCGCGGGCGACACCGCGGTTTTCTCCGCCGTCCCGAGCACCGGGCCCAGCGACAAGGCGACCAAGGATCTCGTCCAGTCGCTGCGCGACGAGCGCCCTGGTATCGAGACCGCGGGCGACGGGGCTTCCTTCCAGGTCACCGGCACCACCGCGGTGAACATCGACGTCGCCCAGAAGGTGCAGGACGCGCTGATCCCGTACCTCGTGGTCGTGGTGGGCCTGGCCATCGTGCTGCTGCTGGTGGTCTTCCGGTCCATCCTGGTGCCCCTCAAGGCGGCCCTGGGCTTTCTGTTGTCGGTTCTCGCGGCTCTCGGCGCAGTCGTCGCGGTCTTCCAGTGGGGCTGGGGTGCCGAGCTCCTCGGGGTCACCGAGACGGGTCCGATCATGAGCCTGATGCCGATCTTCCTGGTGGGCATCGTCTTCGGTCTCGCCATGGACTACGAGGTCTTCCTGGTCTCCCGGATGCGAGAGGCGTACGTCCACGGGGACCGGCCCGCGCAGGCGGTCGTCTCCGGATTCCGCTACAGCGCCCGTGTGGTCGTGGCCGCCGCGCTGATCATGATCGCGGTGTTCTCCGGATTCATCGGGGCCGGCGAATCCATGATCAAGATGATCGGGTTCGGGCTGGCCATCGCCGTCCTGTTCGACGCGTTCGTCGTCCGCATGGCCTTCGTCCCCGCCGTCCTTGCCCTTCTCGAGGACAAGGCCTGGTACCTGCCCCGCCGGCTGGACCGGCTGCTGCCCGACATCGACGTGGAGGGCGAGGCCCTCACCCTCCGGTCCCCCGCCCTCACTTCGGTCCCGGCCGAACCGGCCGACCGGGAAGCGGCGCGCGTCTGATCCCCCGGACCCGCGCCCGAGGGCCGCCCGCAGTGGACGCGCGCGGCCCTCGCCGGCCGCTCCGACGCGACATCGTCCACGATGGTCCCCAACCCTCTGACCGGAGATCCGATGAGCATCGACTTGGACCTGGAGCGGTACATCGAGCGCCATCCGCGTGCCGCCGACCTGGTGGCATCCACCGCGCTGTTCTGCTTCACCGTCCTCGGCGGCACGCTCAGCCTTCCGGAGCACGACCAGCCGGACGAGCTGACGCCCGTCGCACTGCTCGCGGTCGTGACCTGTGTCGTCCTGCTGTGGCATCGCTCTCACCCCCGCACCGCCGTCGTCGTCGCCATGGTCTGTGTCATGACCGCCGGTGGTCTTGGCTACATGCTCAACCCCCTCTTGATGGCACCGGTGATGGCGGCGCTCTACTGGCTGGCCGCCCTCACCGACCGCAGGACCACACGCGTCTACCTTTTCGTCGCCATCGCACTGCTGCAGATCACGGTGGTGGTCGCCAACCGCGCCGACATGCCGCTGGTCCTGCAGACGCTCGCCCCCACCATCTGGGTGCTGCTGCCGGTGGCGGCCGGCAGCGGGGCCCGGATCCGCCGTGCCTATCTGGATGCCGTGCAGGCCCGTGCCGACTACGCCGAACGCAGCCGCGAGGAGGAGGCCCGCCTGAGGGTCGCAGAGGAGCGCATGCGTATCGCGCGTGAGCTGCATGACGTCGTCGCCCACCACATGGCGCTGGCCAACGCCCAGGCCGGGACCGCCGCCCACCTCGCGCGCAGCCACCCCGACCAGGTCCAGAAGATCCTCGACGACCTTGCCGGTACGACGTCCTCGGCCCTGCGCGAACTCAAGGCGACCGTCGGCCTGCTGCGCCAGGCCAACGACTCCGATGGTTCGCTGGAACCGGCCCCCGGACTCGCCCGGCTCCCCGAACTGACCGCCGCCTGCCAGACCGCCGGCATCAAGGTCACGGTCACCACCGAGGGCATTCCCCGGCCGCTGTCACCGGGAGTGGACCTGACTGCCTTCCGCATCGTGCAGGAAGCTCTCACCAACGTCACGAAACACGCCTCCGCGAAAGCGGCGTCCATACAGCTCGAGTACGCCCGGGACCGGCTGACCCTCACCGTCACCGACAACGGAACGGCCACGGCTCCCGCAGCCGCCGACGCCCCGGCCGCCGGGCGCGGCTTCGGCCTCGTCGGCATGCGAGAGCGGGCCCAGTCCGTCGGGGGCGAGCTCTGTGCCGGCCCTCGCCCCGAAGGCGGTTTCGAGGTCACCACCACACTGCCCCTGCATCCCCAGGACGCCCAGAACGCCCAGAACGCCCGGGACACCCGCGACGCAGCACCGAAGGAACAGACCACATGACCATCCGCGTACTGCTCGCCGACGACCAGGCCCTGCTGCGGGCGACGTTCAGGATCCTGATCGACTCCTGCGAGGACATGGAGGTGGCCGCCGAGGCCACCGACGGCAGCGAAGCCCTCGACCTCACCCGCGTCCACCGCCCCGACGTCGTCCTCATGGACATCCGTATGCCCGGCATGGACGGTCTGGCCGCGACAGCCGCCCTCTGCGCCGACCCGGACCTGTCCGCGACCCGCGTGCTCATCCTCACCACCTTCGAGACCGACAAGTACGTCGCCCAGGCCCTGCGCGCCGGAGCGAGCGGTTTTCTCGGCAAGGACGTCACGGCGGACGCGCTCCTCGACGGCATCCGCACCGTGGCCGCCGGCGAGTCACTCCTGTCGCCCGTGGCCACCCGCAGCCTCATCACGCGTTTCCTCACCACCCCGGAGGCCGGCCCCCATCTGGCTCCGCCCGAACGCCTCGCCGCACTGACCGTCCGCGAACGCGAGGTGATGGCTCTGGCCGCCGAGGGCAAGTCGAACGCGGAGATCGCCGACGTCCTCGTCCTCAGCCCGCTGACCGTCCGCACCCACGTGCAGCGCGCCATGACGAAGCTGGATGCCCGAGATCGCGCCCAACTGGTCGTCATCGCCTACCAGTCCGGGCTCGTGCGCCCTGCCTCCGGCGGTTGAGCGGGTGGGTTCGTTGTCGGGTGCGGGTGCATTGTGGTTGCTCGCGCCCACGCGGCGGAGCCGCACAGTGTCACGCCCCGCGCCCCTTAGGTGCGTCGTAGTCCGGGTTGTGGCCAAGGCGCAGGTTTTTAGGGGCGCGGGGAACTGCGCGACAAGCCACGAGGAACCCGCACCCGCAAACGAACCGCAATCCACCACCCCTGTAGGCGCCCCGCTCAACCGCCGGAGGCAACCCGCCCAAGAAGCCGAAAGCCGGAGGCGCTGGCATTGTTTGAACAGCGGCAGCCGTCTCGTCCCGAGGTGACCCATGCGCCTACTGCTCGTCCACCCCAGCGCCCTGCTGTACTCGGAGATCTTCCTGAGGCTGGAACCACTCGGTCTTGAACGAGTGGCCGGCGCCGCCCGCGACGCAGGTCATCAGGTACGAGTGGTGGACCTCCAGGTGCTCGACCACGCGGATCTGCGGTCGGAACTGGCGTCCTTCCAGCCGGAAGCGCTCGGCATCTCGCTGAACTACCTCGCCAACATTCCGGAGGCCATCGAGATCGCCGAGTGGACGAAACGGGCCGTGCCCGGCTGTTTCGTCTTCTTCGGCGGCCACAGCGTCTCCTTCGTCGCCGAGGACGTGCTCGCCCAGGCGGAGGGCGCTGTCGACGCGGTGGTCCGCGGGGAGGGCGAACCGGCCGTGGCCCCGCTGCTCGAAGCGGTCCGTGACGGCGGTGTGGACGGCGTCCCGGGCGTGGTCACCGCGGACGGCCACGGGCCCGCCCCGCAGCTTCTGCACGGCATCGACACGCCGCGACCGGCCCGCGACCTCATGCGTCACCGCCGCCGGTACTTCATCGGGGAACTCGACCCGTGCGCCTCCATCGAGTTCACCCGCGGCTGCCCCTGGGACTGCTCGTTCTGCTCGGCGTGGACCTTCTACGGCCGCAGCTACCGCAAGGCGTCCCCGGAAGCGGCGGCCGACGAGCTCGCCTCCATCAAGGAGCCGAACGTGTTCATCGTCGACGACGTCGCCTTCATCCGCCCCGAGCACGGCGATGCCATCGCCGCGCAGGTGGAACGCCGGGGGATCCGTAAGCGCTACTACCTGGAGACCCGTAGCGACGTGCTGCTGCGCCACACGGAGGTCTTCGAGCGCTGGGCCCGGCTGGGGCTGAGCTACATGTTCCTCGGCATGGAGGCGCTCGACGAGGAGGGCCTTGAGCTGTATCGCAAACGGGTCAGCCCGGACGAGAACTTCCACGCCCTGGAGACCGCCCGCAAACTCGGCATCAGCGTCGCCATCAACCTGATCGTGGACCCGGCCTGGGACGAGGAACGCTTCCGGGTCGTCCGCGAGTTCGCGCTGTCCGTACCGGAGATCGTCCACCTCACCGTGATGACGCCGTATCCGGGTACGGAGATCTGGCACACCGAGTCGCGCCGGCTGACCACCCGCGACTACCGGCTCTTCGACATCCAGCACGCCGTCGTGCCCACGGCACTGCCGCTCGACGTCTTCTACCGGGAGCTGGTCCGCACCCAGGCCGTACTGCACCAGAAGCACCTCGGTCTGCGCACCGCCTTCGGCGCGGCACGCGTCCTCGGCCGCAACCTCGCCCACGGCCAGACGAACTTCGCCCGCATGCTGTGGAAGTTCAACCGGGTCTACAACCCGCAGCGACAACTCGCCGACCACGCCCGCCCGGTCCGCTACGAACTGCCCCTGCCCCCGCACACCGCCCTCGGCGACCGCCGCCAGCTGTACGTCCACACCCGGCCTGCCGCCCACGCCAAGCCGCCCGGGCCGCAGCACTGACCGGCCGCGAGTCCCGGAACAGGGTCCGGTATGCCGGTCGCCGTCCTCGCCTCACTCGCCGCGGGCGCCTGCTTCGCCCTGGCAGGAGTGCTCCAGCAGCGGGCGGCCAGCGCCCGGCCCGCCGAGGAGGCGCTCTCCTGGACCCTGCTCAGCCATCTGGTCCGGCGGCCGCTGTGGCTGTCCGGGATCGCCTTCGCCTTCATCGCCTACGGGTTCCAGGCCCTGGCCCTGTCCTCGGCACCGCTCAGCCTGGTGCAGCCGCTGATCGTCTGCGAGCTGATCTTCGCGGTGCCGCTGTCCGCGCGGCTCAGCCGCAAGCGGCTGGGCGTTCGGGAGTGGATCGGCACATTCGCGGTGGCGGCCGGTCTGGCGCTCGCCCTGTCCACCGCACGGCCGCACGGCGGCAGCTCGACGGACGCGGATCTCGGCCCCTGGCTGATGACGCTGGGCTCGGTCTGCGGGGTGACGATCTGCGCGCTGGTGGCGCGCCGGTTCGTGAGCGGTACGTGGCGGGCGTCTCTCGTGGCCCTGGCCGGCGGAGCGGTGATGGGTTTCCAGTCCGTGCTGCTGACCATCACCGTCGCGCACGTGGAACGGGGCCTGCTCGCGCTGTTCACGGCCTGGCAGACGTATCTGCTGGTCATCGCCAGTTTCACCGGGCTGCTGCTGATCCAGAGCGCTTTCCAGGCGGGGCCGCTGGCCGCCACGATGACGGTGATCGACGCGACGGAACCGGCCGTGGCCATCGCGACCGGCACGACGTTGTTCGGGGAGTCACTGAACCACGGATGGCCCACGTCAGCTTTTACGGTCCTGGGTGTGTGCCTCACGGTCTTCGGGATCGTACGGCTCAACTCGTCGCCCTTGATCGCCGCGCTGCATCCACGCGGGACGCACCGTTCCTCGCCTGCTGACGGTTCCGGCGGCGGGCGCGCCGCTGCCGAGCACACGACGGACTTCCGGCCGTAGCGCGCACCCTCCTCCCGTCGTGGTGGGCGTCGACGGCCACCAGGTCGGGCTCACATGCGGCGTGTGGCCGATCCGATGGCCGCCGCCTCGTGCCAGACCGGCAGCAGGTCCTCGGCGAACACCTGAGCCCAGGTGGGGTGCCGGTGCCGGGCCGTGGCGACCGCCCGCTCCCCCACCACACCGCGCAGCTCCGGTCGCGTCACCAGCTCGGTCAGCACCTGCGCCCAGCCCTCCGCGTCGTCGTGCCGTACGACCAGGCCGTCCCGCCCCGGCCCGGCCAGCCACTGCGTGGTCCGGGCACCCGCGGGCAGCACCACGGGGAGGCGGCAGGCCATCGCCTCGGCGACGACATTGCCGACGGTCTCCGTCCGGGACGGGAAGGCGAACACATCGCATCCGGCGTACACCCGGGCCAGCCACTCCTGGGGCTGCGGCCCGAGCAGCGTCACGTCGGGGCCGAGCAGTTCCGCGACCCGGCCCCGGTCGGCACCCGTGCCGACCATCAGCAGATGTACGGCATGCCCCTGACGTCTCAGCCGGTCCACCGCCTCGGCGAGCAGCGGGGCACGCTTGGAGGCGTCCACGCGGCCCACGAACAGGATGAGCGGCCGGTCCACGGGTACGCCGTGGGCCCGGGCGAGGGCGCCGCGGGCCCAGGGATCGGGCCGGAACCGCTCGCGGTCGATGCCGCGCCGCAGCTGGGAGACCCGGTCGGGGTCCGTCAGCGCGGTGATCTCGGCGCGGTCGTTCGGCGAGGCGACCAGCACCCGGTCGCACATCCGGATCAGCCGGTCGCGCCGCCGCCGGGCCAGCCAGGCGACCGCCTCCGGCGCGCCCCCGCCGGGGAACCGCCCGTCCATCCAGGCCAGGGCCGGGGTCCTGCCGAGCATCTGCTTCAGGTACACGGACGCCAGGGCAGGGACGTCCGTGTGGAGCGACCCCACCACACCCGGTCGTGCCGGTGTCCTGCCCCGGTCCGCGCGACGGACCAGGAGGGCCGCCGTCGAGGCGAAGGCGAAGGTGTGCGTGAGGTGCCAGACGTCGTGACGGGGCAGCAGCCTGGACAGCCCGGGGTGGAAGGGCGCGAGATCGACGATGTCGACTCCGCCGATCGCGGGCATCAGGGCCGCCGTGCTGAGCACCGGCCGCAGGCTGACGAACCGTACGCGGGGCGACAGCGGCTCCACGCCCTCCCGCTCGCCGAGGACGTACACGGTCAGGTCGATACCGGCGCCGGGCCCGGTGTGCCCGGCCGCGGCTTCGGCGAAGTGCTCCCAGCACTTGACGTGACCACCGGACGCGCCGTTCCTGAGCAGTTCCACGAGGACAGCGACGGAGGGGACAGGGTGGTGCGCCCGGCCGGTACCCGGAAGCCCGTACGCCTCGGCGAAGGAAAGTCCGGAAGGTCCCGAAAGCCCGGAAAGTGAATCACCCATGGCACTCGTAGTACCCCTCGGCCTGCGCTTCCTACCAGGGATTGGGGCAGGGGGCGCGAGCGGCGACGTACGACTGCCCGTGCACGGGCCGGGCGGGCAGGGCGGTCTCTTCGTACACTGAGCCCGGAGTACCCCGTCACCAACCGACATATGGCTTCACCGGTTGCAGAGGACGACTACCGTGCCCCACAACTCATCCCCCACCGACTCCGAAGCCACCGCGCCCATCGGCACCACGGCCGGGACGGACCCGGACACCCACCCGCACCTGGCCGATGCGGCGGCACCCAGAACGAGCGTGGCCCTGGTGACGGGCGCCTCCTCGGGCATCGGCGCCGCCGTCGCACGGCGCCTGGCGGCGGAGGGCAACTGGCACCTCGTACTCAACGGGCGCGACCGGGCGCGGCTCGAGCGAGTCGCCCAGGACCTCGACCAGAGCGCCAACGACACCTCGGCCGCCGCCTTCCCCACGGATCTGGCCGAGCCAGGGGCGGACCGACGGCTCGCCGAGTATGTCCTGGACTCCGCAGGCCGGGTTGATCTGCTGGTGGCCGGGGCCGGCATCGGCTGGGCGGGGCCGTTCGACACCATGCCGCCGGGGGCCATCGACGAGGTGTTCTCCGTCGACGTCCTGGCGCCGGTGCACCTGGTACGGCTCCTGCTGCCGGGCATGGTCAGCCAGGGCACCGGCCGGGTGGTGCTCATCGGCTCCGTCGCCGGCTGCCTCGGGGTCCGTGACGAGGCCGTCTACTCCGCCGCCAAGGCCGCCCTCGGCACCTTCGCCGAGGCGCTCCGCTACGAGTTGCGCGGCACAGGCGTGGGCATCAGCCATGTCATGCCCGGGGTCGTGGACACCCCGTTCTTCGAACGACGCGGCGTTCCGTACATACGCTCGCGCCCCAGACCGGTACCGGCCGAACGAGTCGCCGAGGCCGTCTGGCAGGCCATCACCCACAACCGCGACGAGGTGTACGTGCCTGGCTGGCTCCGTCTGCCCGGCCGGCTGCACGGCGCGGCACCGGCGCTGTACCGGCGTCTCGCGGCCCGGTTCGGCTGACGCTGCTGCGCGGCGAGCAGGGATGGACGTCACCAAAGTCGGCACCCTGAACCGGACCGGCTGTGTGATCGGCGCAAGCATCGCGGGACTGTGCACCGCGCGCGTGCCGGGTTCGGTCAGCGGGGCAGCAGGCCGTCCAGCTCGGCCGTGAACAGCAGGGAGGGGTCGAAGCCCATCCCCGTGAAGTGGCCGGCGAGTTCCAGGGACAGCACGCCGTGCAGCCGGGTCCAGAAGGAGAGGGCCCGGTGCAGTGCGGCGGGCGGGGCGGAGTGCCCGCGTGCCCACTGGCGGTGGTGCTCGAGGTGGTCGCCGAAAGCCGTCGCCGTGCCCGTGCCCGCCGAGTCCTCCGAGTCCGCGGACGCTGCCGCGCATGCGTCGAGCAGGGTCGACATGATCTCCGACGCGAGCGCGGTCACGTCGTCGGGAGCGTGATAGCCGGGGACGGGCGTGCCGTAGATCAGGAAGTACCTCTGGGGATCTTCGAGGGCCCACCGGCGCAGCGTGTGCGCGAGTCCGGCCAGGTCGGCGCCCTCCTCGCCGGCGGCGCGGAACGCCGTGGCCTGGCTGCGGTACGCGTCCCTGATGAGCTCGGTGATCAGTTCGTCGCGACTGCCGAAGTACCGGTAGAGCGCCGGGCCGCTCATGCCCATCCTCTTGGCGATCGCGTTGAGGGACAGCGCGGACGCCCCAGCGGTGGCGATCTGCTCCCACGCCCGCTCCTTCACTTCCTCGCGCACCTGCGTCCGGTACCGCTCGCGGGGGGTCTTCGAGGTTCCCGTCATGGCCGCCTCTCTGTTGCTTGCATGCTTGCAGCCCCTTCTGGAGTTAGAACCTATCACTGCCGCCATGGCCTCTAATTAAATTTCACGCCAGGCCTTGACGGACCCGGCACACCTCTCGCAAGCTAGTTACAGCTTCTAACGTAGATAACAGCTTCTAACACCCACATCACATCCCACCGCATTCAACGGAGGTCGTCATGAGCGTCGGAGAACTCGTCGAGGTGGTCCTGCCGGGCAAGGTCGAGCCGGACGGGCTCGAAATCCGGCACGGATCCGTGCCGACGGCGGGCGCGGGACAGGTCCTGATCCGCATGGAGGCGACCGGAGTGTCCTTCGCCGAGCAACAGATGCGCCGCGGCCGGTACTACGACCAGCCGCCATTCCCCTTCGTGCCCGGCTACGACCTCGTCGGGACGGTTCTGGCGGCCGGCGCGGGTGTGCAGCCCAGCCTGGTCGGCAAGCGGGTCGCCGCGCTGACGAAGGTCGGCGGCTGGGCGAGCCACGTCGCCCTCGACGCGGCGGACGTCGTGGAGGTGCCCGCCGGTGTGGGCGCGGCGGAGGCGGAGACCGCAGTGGTCAACGGCATCACCGCCTGGCAGATGCTGCACCGCAAGGCACGGGTGCGCGCCGGGCAGACCATCCTCGTCCACGGCGCCAACGGCGGTGTCGGCTCGCTACTGGTCCAGCTGGCACGCATCGCGGGAGTACGAGTGATCGGTACGGCGTCCGCGCGCCACCACGGCGCGCTGCGGAAGCTGGACGTGGTCCCGGTCGACTACCGGTCCGAGGACGTACCCGCACGCGTCCGGGAACTCGTCCCCGGCGGGGTGGATGCCGTGTTCGACCACATCGGCGGGCGCAGCGTGATCGACTCGTGGCGGCTGCTCGCGCCCGGCGGCACGCTCGTCTCGTACGGCAGCGCCGCGACCCGGGACGACTCGGGATCCAAGCAGTGGCCCGTACTGAAGATCCTTTGCCGGGTGTGGCTGTGGAACGGCCTGCCCAACGGCCGTCGCGCGTACTTCTTCAACGTCTGGGCCGGGCGGGCCTTCGCCAAGGACCGCTTCCGCGCCCGCCTGCGCGCCGATCTCAGCCAGGTGTTCGCCGCTCTGGAACGCGGCGAGGTCACGGCCCAGATAGCGGCGGAGCTGCCGCTGACCCGTGTCGCCGAGGCCATGCGGCTGGCGGAGTCCGGCACCGTCACAGGAAAGGTGGTGCTGGTGGCGCCGTGACTCGTACCGAGCCCGTGCACGTCGCCCTCCTCGACGGCGGCGACGGCAGCTCCATCCGCGGAGTCGCCGCCCGGTGACCTGAACCGGCCGGAACCATAACCGCCTTCCCCGACGCCGACGTTCTGGCTGAAAACCGGGCCCACGGTGTTGAACGGTTCACCCATGCTCATACAGCCGGGGCTACCGCCTGACGGAGCTCGACCATATGCACCGATACCGGTCTTCAAGTGCCTTTCTACGCATAAGGCCACCCGGCAGGGAAACCCGTGGGCGGAAGAAGGGCGCCAGCGGAACGCTCAGGTCAGAGACGAAGGGGCTGCCATGGCTGACGACATCATCACCATGCTCACCACCGACCACCGGGAGCTGAAGCGCCTGTTCGACATGATGAAGACGGACAGGAACTCCCGGCCGCTGGCGCTCCCCCTGGCCGTGGCCATGCTGGAGGCTCACAGCGAGGCCGAGGAGGACCGGGTGTATCCGGTTGTGGCCCGGGAGGCCGACGAGAGAGCAGAGGCCGAGCATGCCGCCGAGGAGCACCACCAGGCCGAGAGCCTCGGCAAGCACCTGCTGGAGATGGACTGGGAGAGCAAGGAGTTCGACCGAGCTCTGGAGGACTGGGTCGGCGCTGTGCTCCAGCACGTCGAGGAGGAGGAGAACGAAATCCTGCCCGCGCTGAGCGAGGCCGTCGGCTCCGACCGGCTGCACGAACTGGGCCTGGAGTTCGCAGAACGGCGATCCCGGAAACTGGCGGGGCAGCCTCTCGCGGCAGTCGGCGGCGGCACCGACACCGGGCGCCAGCAGGAGACCGAAGGCGAGACCCGGACGGAGCTGTACGAGAAGGCCCGGGAACTCGACATCGAGGGCCGGTCCACGATGAACAAGGAAGAACTGTCCCGGGCGGTACACGAGGCCGAGAACAGCGGGAGCGGCTGACAGCGCCGCCGCAGGGCGCCGCACGGCATGGTGGAGCATCGGCGGGCTTGCTGCCATCGATCCTTGCGGACGTTCGGCGTGTGGAGTCTGCCGGGTCCCGGCGTTCAGAACTCCGCAGAAGGCAGTGCCGCCCCCAGCATCGCTGCGGGTTCGATGTTTTCCGTGCGGGGAGGAGGCGACTGTGGTCGAGCCGCCCGTTCCTGTGCCTCCCCGGCCGACGCCGTCCCCGCCGGGGCCCGGCCGCCCCGACCCGCCGCCCGGCCCTCCGCCGCCGCGTCCCGTGCCTGAGCCTCCGCCCGGCCCTTCGCCCAAGCCGAATCCCGTTCCCCGGCCCCCGGACCACGGCCGGTGAGGCGGCGTGACAACGATGGCGCTGCTGCGTGGATCTCGGTCAGTCCGGTCCGTATCCCTGCTCTGTGGAGGAGGTGGAGACGGTGACAGCTCACGCCGGGGAGAAGGCCCAGAAGACCGGGGACTTCTACTGCGCCAAGTGCAGCGAGAAGGTCCACGTGAAGCAAGGGGACAAGATTCCCCGTTGCCCGAACGGCCATACCGGCTTCGAGTCCCGCCGGAATGAGCCCGACACGAAGTCGTAAACCGGCGCCGGCTCCTTCGACGTTCCGGCGCTCGCTGCCGACCGCCTCAGGGGCCGCGGGCCGGTTCAGCTTCGGGCCTTGCGGGTCTTGGAACGATTTGCCTTGCGTACGGCGTCCAGCAACTCGGACTTCGTCATACGGGACCGTCCCTCGACACCGAGTCGCTTGGCCACGTCGTAGAGATGCTGCTTGGAGGCCTGCTCGTCCACCCCTTCGCCGCTGCGCCCGCCCCGCTGCCGCGGGCGTGCGGCCAGCGGATCGGACGGGCCTTTGCGCCGCTTCTCCTTGCGCTCCCAGTGATCGCCGACCTTCTCGTACTTGTGCTTGAGTGCTGAGTAGGCAACCCGGTGCGCCCGCTCCCCCTCGCCGTACTGCTCGACGGCGGAATCATGCGCCTTGACCCAGGTGCGCTGCGCGTCCTTGGGCGACCGATCCAGAGTCGACGGCAGTTCCTGCTGTCCCGGCACGGGACTCACCTCCCCTTCTCCGGTGCGGGCGGAGAGAGAAACGAGTGCCCGGCTCACCTTGGAAGAAACGGCAGCCCCTGCGCCTCGGTGGCCAGCGGTGACCGCAGGACGCCCAAGGCGATCATGCCGACGCCCGGGACGGAGTGCAGCCAAGTGCAGCCAGTCGTCCGCCGTCTTCAGCGGCACGAAATCGGCATCGGTGTCGTGGCCGACGAACAGACCGTACAGCTGAGGATGTGTAGCCCGGCCGGGAGAGGGAACGGCGGATCGGGACGTGACCAGCGAGAGGAACCGAGAGGAACAGGGGGTTCGCGTCAGTGCGGATCACCCACGTTGCTCCGACCTGTTTCGGAGTGGACGGTCTGTTCGGCGGCGGTGAGCGCTACCCGGTCGAGCTGGCCCGGGCACTGGCCCGCGAGGTCGACTGCGAGCTGGTGACGTTCGGACGGCATCCGCGTCGCGTGCGGGAGCAGGGCGGGCTACGGGTCCGGGTACTCCGGCCTTGGGTGCGGCTGCACGGCCATCCCGCCCACCCGGTCAGTCCCCTGCTGCCGTCGGCGGTGTCCGGCGCCGACGCGGTCCACGTCCACCACATGCGCAGCGCCCCCGGCCGGACGGCGGCACTGGTCGGGACAGCCCGCGGGCAGGCGCTGGCCGTGACCGATCACGGCCTGGGCGGCGGCGGCTGGGCCGGGCTGCTGCCCGGGCTGTTCGATCGCTTCCTGACGGTCTCCCGTTTCTCGGCGCAAACCCTCGAGGCGCCGCCCGACCGGACGACGGTGGTCTACGGGGGTGCAGACCCGGCACGGTACTTCCCCGGCGCCGGGGCCGCGGAGGATTGTGCGGGTGTGCTGTTCGTCGGACGGCTGACGCCTCACAAGGGCGTCGACCGGCTGCTGCGTGCACTGTCGCCGGATGTACCGCTCACGGTGGTGGGCACCACCGGCCACGATCCGCGGCCGCCCGAATCGGGCTACCCGCAACTGCTGTCCCGCCTCGCCAGTGGCAAACAGGTCCGCTTCGTCCATCAGGCGGACGACGCCGAAGTCGCCGCACTGTATCGCCGGGCCGCAGTCTTCTGCCTGCCTTCGGTGCCCGAGACCTGTTACGGCCGCCGAGTCGCCATCAGCGAGCTGCTGGGTCTGGCGGTGATCGAGGCCATGGCCAGCGGCACAGCCGTGGTGTGCAGCCGGGTCGGCGGTCTGCCGGAGGTGGTACGGGACGGGGAGACGGGCTTCCTGGTCGATCCCGGCGACGTGGCCCAGCTGCGGGACCGCATCCGCACACTCGTTGCCGACCGGCCGCTGGCCCGGCGGCTCGGAGAGAACGCCCGGCAGCTGGTGCTGGAGCGGTTCACCTGGGACGCGTGCGCACAGCGGTGTCTCACCGCCTATCAGCAGATGGGCGTGCGGTAGCCGCCGAACCGGCGGCCTGGTCTCAGCCTTCGACACCGGTCGCGGTGTGGGATGCGCCGACGGGCTTGGATTCCGGGGAGCCGCGCTGGCGCAGGAAGATCGACAGGATGACCATCGAGGCCACCGCGAGCAGCTCGGACTGCCAGTTCTGCAGGGAACGGCTCCAGAAGTCGGCGGAACCCAGGTACTGGCCGTAGCTGATCGGGGCCTGAAGCCGACGCAGTTGCTGTTCGTTGTAGGCGGCCGCACCGGCGACGGACTGGGCCAGCCACGACAAGAGGAACAGGGCGCCCATGACCAGGCCCAAGGAGCGGGAGTAGACCGCCCGGCGCCACCCGCCTGCCCTCACCCAGGCCGGTGCGCCGGCCGGTGCGTGTTCACCGACCAGTTGGTCCCGGTCGGATTCGGGACCGGCCTTGTGCAGTTCCTTGGACTCCGGCGATCCGCGCTGCAGCAGCCACACGGTGACGAAGACGTAGAGGAAGAACTGCAAGTACTCCGACTGCCAGTTCTCCATGACGTCGACGCCGAAGTCCGAGGACGACACGTAGGAGCCGAAGCCGACCGGCTCCAAGCCGTCACTGACGAGCTGGTTGTTGAAGTCCGCGTGGCCGGCGATCGCTTGCCCGACCAGAGCGAGCAGGAAACCGACGCCGAAGGCCAGGGAGAGCCCGTTCTCCCGCAGGAAGCGACGCATACGTCCTCACCTCCCCCGTTTGCATCGGGGGCGCGCTCCGTGGCCGCGCGCTCTACGGCAACCGGGCTTCATCGGTGCATCAGCCCCACGGTGATGACGTAGGCCGTACCACTCAGGACGAGCAGCAGGCACAGCGCGAACAAGGTCTTCATCGCTGGTCACTCGCCTTTGACCTGGCATTGATAGGGCTGTCCCGGACGGGGGAGGCAACCGGCGGCGATCACCCTCCAGCCCGAGGAGAAGCGCGCCAGGAACAACGTGTCGTCGGTGAGGGTGACCATGGCCTGCCGGCCGTAGACATCCGTCTCCTTCACACGTCCGTCAGCAGGCAGGTGCTGCTTGGTCATCGCCTGACCGCACGGAGCCTTCTCGGACTCCGCGAGCTCCATGCGCGTCCGCGGCGCCAGGAGCGAACACGCCTCCCGCGCATCGCCCCGGCGCAGCGCGTCCGTGAAGGCGATCGCGGCAGCGGAGGCGCCGTCGCTGCGCTCACCGGTGGTGGCGCAACCGCCGACCGAGATCAGGGCGATCAGTAGCACGCCGCACGACGGACGTCTTCTGTTCAGCATCACGCCCCCTGCCCCGCTCTGGAACGGGTGGGTCTGCGTCGAGTACCCCGACCCAGGAGCACCACACGCAACAGGCAGAACACCGGCCGAGGCGCACCGGGGATGCTGGCACCGTCTCCACGGCGCTTCCGCCCTAGCTTCCGGCCAGACGTATGCCCATCAAAAACCGAAATTCGCTCTAAAATGGAACAAATACTCAAAATAATCGAGGTAGCGTGTCGGCCAGTGGTGAGGCATCGAGTTCGAACCCGTTCGGCGCCGCGAGTGTCGGCGAAGCGCTCGAGCGCGACGACGCCCTGGTCAGTGCCGTCCTCAGCGCCACGAAGGCGACCGGAGCGCATGCCGGAAGTGTGTTCCTGCTTTCCGGCGACCATCGCTCGCTCGTACTGACGGCGGCGTGCGGGGCACCGCCGTCCCTGCTGGGCGGGTGGCGCCGGATCCCGGTGAACAGCCGTATCCCGGTGGCGGAGGCCTACCGCTCCGGGCAATGCGTCCACCTGGCCGACGCCGAGGAGACGATGCGGCGCTTCCCCCAGCTCTCGGTCGCCATGCCCTACCCCTTCGGCTCTGCCTCAGTGCCTGTCCGAGCGGGTGAGCGGACCTTCGGAGCGATGGCCGTGCTGTGGACGCCCAAACCGGACGGGGCCGGGCTGTCGAGAGTGCAGCGGCGGCAGCTGCGCTCCGCGGCCGACCGTCTGGGCACCGCCCTCGCCAGGCTGAGCGGCCGCCAGGCGCTCGGCGAATGCGACGAGCGTGCCGATCCTGTGGTGGTTCCCCCACCGTCCGCTCCGGCGACACGGGTGGGCCTGTTCGACTGGAACCTCGACACCGGAGCCCTTACGGCAGACGACGAGCTGTGCGCGATCTTCGGGATCCCTCCCCGCGAGTTCGACGGACGTGCGGCCACCCTGGCGGCCAGGATCGAGCCCGCGGATCTGCCCGGCTTCCGGTCCGCCGCCCGTGCCGCGGCCCAGGAGGGGCGTATGCTCGCGCACTGCCTGCGCATCCGCGACGGCGGCGGGGGCGGCCGGACGGTCGAGCTGTGGGGGCGGGTGCCCGAGAACCGGGGCAACTCGCAGGCGTCGCCCCATCTGGTCGGCGCCGTACTCGACTCCGGGAGCGGTATGGCCGCCGTGGCGGCGATCGAGCGACTCGCAGACGGCTTCTTCGCGCTCTCTCCGGACGGGCGTCTCACCTATGCCAACCACAGCCTGGAGAAGCTGCTGCGGGCCCGCCAGGACGAACTGCTCGGCCAACGCCCGTGGGACGTCCTGCCCTGGCTGGCCGATCCCGTCTACGAGGATCGCTACCGGGCCGCCGTGGTCTCCCAGCAGCCGGTCTCGTTCCTGGTCCGCCGACCGCCCGACGAGTGGCTCGTGTTCTCCCTCCACCCGGGCGCGCAGGGCATGACGGGATGGGCGGCACTCGTGAGGCAGCCGGTTCCGGCCGGGGCCGGGCCCGGGACAGCCGTCGCGGAGGAGGGACCGCCCCTCTCCCTGTCACCCGCGGCCCCCCGTCTGGGTGCCCTCTACCGCGTACTCCAGTTGGGCAGCGCCCTCACCGAGGCGGTCACCGCGCGCGAGGTGTGCGACGCCGTCGCCGAGCAGTTGCTGCCCGCTTTCGGCGGCCAGAAGCTGGCGATCTGCGTGGTGGAGGAGCGGCGCCTGCACCTGCTCTCACAGCGTGGCTACCCGGAACGCTTTCTCGCCCGGTTCGAAGGCACCCCGCTGCATGCCCGACTGCCCATGACGGACGCGCTGACCTCCGGGGCCCCGCTGTTCGTCGAGTCTCGGCAGGAACTCCTCGGGACGTACCCCGGGATCCCCCTCGGCGACTCCAACTCCTGGGCGTTCCTGCCGTTGATCGCCTCCAACCGCCCGGTCGGCGCCTGCATGCTCGGCTTCGACGACGTCCATCGGTTCCCCGGCGAGGAGCGCGGACTGCTCACCGCGCTGGGAGGCCTGATCGCCCAGGCCCTCGAACGTGCCAGGCTCTACGACGCCGAATTCGCCCTCGCCCGCGGCCTGCAGAACGCGTTGCTGCCGCACCGGCTGCCCACGCTGCCGGACCTTCGCGTCACCGGACGCTATCTTCCGGGCACCAGGGGGATGGACATCGGCGGGGACTGGTACGACGTCATCCCCACCGGCGACGAGGTCGCGCTGATCGTCGGGGACGTCGAGGGGCACAACGTCCCCGCCGCGGCCGCAATGGGCCAGCTGCGCAGCGCGGTACGGGCCTTCGTCACCGCCGGCCACCGACCTGGCGACGTCGTCGCCGACACCAACCGGCTCCTCCTCGACGACCTCGGCCCGGCTCTGCTCGCGAGCTGCTGCTACGCCCGCTTCCACCCCCGCTCGGGGGTCGTGGCCATCGTCCGCGCGGGCCACTGCCCACCTCTGCTGCGCCTGCCCGACGGACGCGCCGAAATCCTGGATGTGCCGGGCGGTCCACTGCTCGGCGTCGTCGACACTGCCGAGTATCCGGAGTCGGAGTTGCGCCTCGCGCCCGGATCGGTCCTGGCCCTGTACACCGACGGGCTGGTCGAGAGGCGCGGCTCGGACATCGGTTCCGGCATCGAGCGGCTCCGGGCCTCACTGGCCCACACGGGCGGGGAGCGCCTGAAGGATCTGGCCGACGGGCTGCTGCGAGATGCCAGCCAGTCCGCCGACAGGGCGGACGACATCGCGCTCCTGCTCACCGAGTACGCCCCTCCCCCGCCCCCACAGACGGCCATGGAGCGACCATCCGCGCGCGCTGAGCCGAGCCCGTCGGCGGGAGGGTGAGTGGGCGGCACTCCGATGCCGCTGCTACTTGCCCCAGATCTTTCGGTACGCCTCCCGGTAACCCGACGGGTCCCAGGTCGTGTCCCCGGCGCTGTTGGCGGCCGTGGTGAGGTGGACGGGGGCTACATATCCGCTGGCGGGTCGGCTGGAGAAGGCCCGGTTGAACTCGTCGACGATCTGCCAGCCCTGCAGCGACAGCGGTTCGGGGACGGTAGCGGCCTGGTACTGCTCGCTGTTGATGCGCTGGAAGGCGGAGGGGTCGCCGTCGCCGGCGCCGATGTTGAAGGGTGGACCAGAGCCTTTGTTGCCGGCCGCCCGGAAGGCGGGGGCGGCGTCGGCGAAGTACAGGTCGTTGATGGCAACGGAGTAGGTCCACTTGCTCTGGAAGCGGGAGAGGAGGGAGGAAATCTCCCGTGGGGTGCGGCTGCTGGCGTCCGGGATCGGGATGTTCTCCTGCGCCAGCAGCTTCACACCCGAGCAGGTGGCCAGCTCCTTCCTGATCAGGTCGGACTTGTTCCTGGCGAAGGGAATCGAAGCGTCGGTGATGAGCACGACCCCGGCGCGGCCGTTGGAACGCGAGATGATCCACTGAGCGCTGATTCCGGCCACGTCCTCGACCCGGGTGGTGACGTTGGTGAAGAGCTTCGGCCTCTGACTGGGGCCGGGCGAAGCGACCGCGTGCCAGCCGATGAGCGGGATACCCGTCGCGTCGGCCCGCGCGACCTGCTGCGACGTCGAGTCGGGGTCGAAGCCGCCGATGACGATGCCCGAGGGCCTGAGGGCCACGGCTGCGCTCATTGCCGCCTGGATGCCGGCGGGCGTGCCCCCGCCGTCGATCACCCGGACGTTCCAGCCGATGACCCGCGCGGCTTCCCTCACTCCGTCCGCGGCGCCCGCGACTCCGGGATTGGTCATGGTCTGGGCGACGTAGACGATGGTCTTGCCGGACACCGCTGTGGGGCCGCTGGTCGGTCCGTCCCAGGGGGCGTCGGTCTTCTCTGCCTGCCTGACGGCGGCCTGGGCCCTGGCGTGGGCCGCCGGGCAGCCGCTCGGGCCCGTTGCGGAGTCCCCCTGGCCTGTCGACGAGCCGCGTTCACAGCCTGCAAGGACGGTTACCGCTGCCAACAGGGCCGCGGAAGCGAACCGAGCCGTGAAGACGCCGGAGGCGGCCTTGCGGTTGCACTGCACGGGAGCTCCTCATGGAGGGATGAGCGGAGGCGCGGGCCGGGGTCACGGAGGTGGTGCCGGGCGTCGGTCATGGAGCGGTACCGGCTGTGCCACCGTCCTGCGTCGGGGGATACGGCGGTGAAGGCGGCACGACGGGTGAATCGCGGGCCGCGACGGCGCCGGTGCGCAGGCGGCGGGCGGAGTAGCCGGCCAGGCCGACGGCGATCAGCAGGGTGCCGCCGTAGAACAGCGGGATCGTCCAGAAGTCGGCGCCCATCTGACCGATGCCGGTGAGGCCGACGGCGAGGACGGCGACGGCGACTACCGTGCCCATGGCGTTGGGGCGGCCGGGTTTGATCGCGGTGGAGCCGAGGAGAGCACCGGCGAATGCGGGCAGCAAATAGTCGAGGCCGACGCTCGGATTGCCGATCTGCTGCTGGGCCGCGAGCAGCACCCCGGCGAAGCCGACGATCAGCCCCGATGCGGCGAAGGCATAGACCGAGTACTTGCGGGTCGGGATGCCGACGAGGTCGGCGGCGCGGGGGTTGGAGCCGATGACGTACAGGCACCGGCCGAGCGGCAGCCGCTCCAGCACCAGCCAGAGCACGACCGCGAGGGCGAGCACGTAGAAGGCGGGGACCGGAAGGCCGAGGAACGTGGAGTCGTAGATGTCGGTGAAGGCGGCCGGGAGGCCTTGCGGGCCCGGGACGATCCGGCCGCCGTTGGTGATCCAGCCGGTCGCGGCGTACATCATGCTGCCGGTCCCGAGAGTGGCGATGAAGGAGTCGATCCGGCCGAACTCGACAATGACACCGTTGAGGACGCCTACCACCGCCCCTCCGATGATCACCGCGAGGCAGGCGAGAGGCCATGGCCACCCGTCGTTGACGACGAGCTGCATCACCATGACGTGCGCCAGGCCGAGGCCGTAGCCGATGGAGAGGTCGAACGCGCCTGTCACGATCGGCACCATGGCGGCGAGCGCGAGGATGGCCGGGATCGACTGGGTGGACAGGATCGAGTCGATGGTGTCCGCAGTGGGAAAGGTACGCGGCAGCGTGAGGGAGAAGATCAGGAAGAGCAGGGCGGTGAGGGCCAGAAGGCCGTAAGTGCCGATGAGGTGCCCGCCCTGCCTCTCCAATCGGCTCAGCGGGCCCGGTCGGTGCCGTGGGGACGGGGGCGAGGAGGGAGAGGGCGAGGCGGTCATGGGGTCGTCGCGCTTCCGGAGGGGGGCATGGCCGAAGCTGCCCGGGTGAGCCCGGCGATGGTGAGGTCCGGACCGCTCAGCTCGGCCGTCACAGCCCCGCGGACGAAGACCAGGGCTCGTCGGCACACGCCCGCGACCTCCTCGAAATCGGTGGAGATGAGCAGTACCGCGAGGCCGGCGGCCAGCGCCTCGTCGAGCAGGCCGTAGATCGCGGCCTTGGCGCCGATGTCCACGCTCGCCGTCGGCTCCTCGAGGACCAGCAGGCGCAGGCCCACCCGCAGCCACCGGCCGATCATGACCTTCTGCTGGTTTCCGCCGGACAGGGTGGCGATGGGGGCCTCGCTGTCGCGGGGACGCACCGAGAACCGTTCGATCAGGGTGGCGGCCTCGGCGCGTTCGCGGCGGGGCCTGATCCAGCGCAGCGCCGGCAGGCCTCCCACGCGGGGGTTGGCCAGGAGGTTCTCCCGTACGGTCAGCTCGGTGGCGCATCCCTCCTGTTGTCTGTCGCCGGTCACGAAGCCCACGCCGAGGCCGACGGCGTCGGCGACCTTGTGGGGGCTGTACCGCCGGCCGCAGAGGAGTACGCGACCGTCGAGGATGGGCCGGGAGCCGACGAGGGCCCGGCCCAGGTCCATGTGCCCGGCGCCCGAGAGGCCGACCAGACCCAGGACTTCCCCGGCCTCCAGTTCCAGGCTGACCGGGCCCGCGCCGGCGGTCCGTACGCCGTCGAGGGTCAGTACGGCCGGGGCGGCCCCGAGGGCCGTGGCGGGGCGGTAGTCGGTCAGTTCCTCGCCGACGATGTCGTGCACCAGACGGGCGGGGCTGTGTCCGGCCAGCGCGCCATGGCTGATGAGGTGACCGTCGCGCAGGACGGCGAAGGTGTCGGCGACCTCGTACACCTCGTCCAGGCGATGGCTGACGTAGAGGATGCCGTGCCCCCGGTCGCGCAGGGCGTGCAGTACGTGGAAGAGCCGGGCGCAGTCCGCGGCGGGGAGGCGGGCGGTCGGCTCGTCGAGGACGATGAGCTTCGCCCGTCCCGCCAGGGCTCGGGCGATGGCGACCAGCGAACGCTCTGCGGGGGCGAGCCGGGCGATCGGCGCGTCGGGGTCGAGATGTCCGGCGACGATCCGCAGGGCGTCGGCGCAGCGCTCCCGGGTCCGCCGCCAGGAGATCAGTCCGGCGCGGCGCGGATACCCGGTGCTCAGGGCGATGTTCTCGGCCACCGTCATCCACTCCACCAGACCGAGGTCCTGGTGGATGAAGGACATGCTGCGGGAGGCCGCGTGGGTCCCGAGCGGGTGCCCGGCCACGGTGATCTCCCCCGCATCGGCGCGGTGGACGCCGGCGAGCACTTTGATGAGCGTGGACTTTCCGGCGCCATTGGGGCCGAGAAGGGCCAGGACGCTGCCGGCGTGGACGTCGAGGTCGACCCCGGCCAGCGCGAGGGTTCCGCCGAACCGCTTGTCGAGCCCGCGGATGCGGACCAGAGGTTCCGCTCCGGAGGGCTGGATGGCCTCCGCAGAGGTGTCGGGAGCATCGTGCACGGACATCTCCCGGGGGTCGGCCTTGCGAGTTCTTCCCGACTTTCATAGGGATACTAGCGGGGCAAATAGCAGCATTTTAGACATTTGACAGCATCTGCGCCCCCGAACGAGTCAGGGGGCCGCCAGAGCGCCGTGCGCAGGCCCTCAGGTGCCGTCGAGCCCGCATTCGGCCCAGATGACCTTGCCCTCCGGGGTGTTGTAGCGGGTACCCCAGCTCTGCGCCATCTGCGCGACGAGGAACAGGCCACGGCCCCCCTCGTCGGTGGCGGCCGCCCGGCGCAGGTGCGGGGCGGTGTTGCTGGTGTCATAGACCTCGCAGATCAGGGTGGGGCCATGGAGCAGCCGTACCCGGATAGGCCCGGCACCGTGGCGGATGGCATTGGTGACCAGCTCGCTGAGCAGTAGTTCCGCGACGAACGCGGCCTCGTCGAGTCCCCAGTCGGCCAACTGCCGGACAGCGGCGGCGCGGACGTCGCCGACGAGGGCCGGGTCGGCGGGCAGGTCCCAGCTGGCGATCCGGCGGGGGTCCAGCGCGTGGGTGCGGGCGACGAGCAGTGCGAGGTCGTCACTGGGATGGGCGGGTGCCACCCTGTCCAGGACCGCCTCACAGGTCTCCTCGGGTGTGCGCTCGGGGTGGGCCAGGGTTCCGCGCAGGATTTCGAGGGAGACGTCGATATCGCGGTGCCGGTCCTCGATGAGTCCGTCGGTGTAGAGGACCAGCTGACTGTGCTCGGGGAGGTGGATCTCGGCGGTTTCGAAGGGCAGACCGCCGAGGCCGAGAGGCGGCCCGGCGGGCAGGTCGAGGAATGACACGGTGCCGTCGGGACGGACCAGCGCGGGCGGAGGGTGACCGGCGCGAGCCATGACGCACTGCTGGGAGGTCGGGTCATAGATGGCGTACAAGCAGGTCGCGCCGATGATGCCGACGCCGTCGGCGGCGGGATCCTCTCGGTCCAAGCGCCCCACGACATTGTCGAGGTGGGTGAGGACTTCGTCCGGAGGGAAGTCGAGTTCGGCGAAGCTGCGTGCGGCGGTGCGCAGCCGGCCCATGGTGGCGGCGGAGTGCATGCCGTGACCGACGACGTCGCCGACGAAAAGGCCGACACGGGTGCCGGAGAGAGGGATCACGTCGTACCAGTCACCGCCCACATCGGATTCGGCGGGCAGATAGCGATGGGCGACCTCGACGGCTTCCTGATCGGGCAGACCCTGCGGGAGCAGGCTCCGCTGCAGGGCCAGGACCATGTTGCGTTCACGCGTGAAGCGCCGGGCATTGTCCATGGACAGAGCGGCACGGGTGGCGAGCTCGTGGGCCAGGGAGCGGTCGTCGTCTCCGAAGGGGACGGCGTCCTGCGAGCGGTAGAAGCTGGCGACGCCCAGGACTACGCCGCGGGCGACCAGAGGGACCGCTATGAGGGAGCGGACATGGGTCAGCAGCTGCTCGGTGTGCTCGGGGTCCTGGGCGAGCCAGCCCGCGGCAGCCGTCAAGTCTGGCTCCAGCACCGCCTGCCCGCTGGTCAGACAGCGCAGCTGGGGCGCGGTCGGGCCGAAGGCGACCCGCTTGCCGACCGGGCTGAAGTGACCGACATCGCGGATGCCGTGGACCACCGCACGGCGCAGGTCACTGCTGGGGTCGGCGGACTCCTCGCCGCGCAGTACGGCCTCGGGCAGGTCGATCGTGGCGAAGTCGGCCAGTCGCGGAACCGCCATCTCGGCGAGTTCCTGGGCGGTGCGGCGCACGTCCAGGGTGGTGCCTATACGGGCGCTGGCCTCGGACAACAGCTCCAGGCGGCGTCGCGCCGCCAAGGCGTACTTCCCCACCTCCGGCTCCCCCACCAGCACAAGCCCTCTCGCGGGAGGCGGGGAGTCGGGGTGATCGTCCGTCGCACCGGAGCCACCGACGGTTGTCGCGCCCTGACCGTCCATGGCGCCCTGACCGTCCGTGGCGCCCTGGCCGGATGCGGCGCCCTGGCCGGATGCGGCGCCGGGAAGGAGACCGGACGGCGGAGTGACGGAGTGACGCCCAGGCGCCGGGGCGACGGGAACGTACCCGGACGGCGGGACGACAGGGAGGCCGGCGTGCTCGGCGGGGAAGCCGAGCAGCTCGTCGACCTGGCGCGGGACGGGCAGGCCCTGTTGCGATGAAGGGCCGGGGAGGAGGACCTCGATCGCCATGCCTTCCACCCCGGAGCCACTCGTCATCGGACGGCTCACCAGCGTCACCCTCCGGCCGTCGGGCAGGGACACGTCGACGGCGGCCCGCTGCGCGGAGGAGATCAGCTCGGTGGCCTTCTCCAGGAGGATGGCCCGGTCACGGGGGCGCAGCTCACGGGCCAGTTCGTCCACCCCGACGCCATGGTGAAGGCCGACGGCGGCACCGGCGCCGGTGCCCACGTACGCCCGCAACAGAGCGCGCTCACGCGCGGAACTCTGCTCCAGCAGCCGACGCTCGATGGCTTCGGCCGCCTTGCGTATCACGGTGACGAGCGCCGGATCCTCGGCGCTGCGCGGATAGCCGAGGCACAGAACGCCTTCGATGCGCCCGCTGAGCGGGTCGCGAACGGGAATCGCGCGGCAGGCGCTCGCCTGGGAGCGCTCGGCGAAGTGCTCGGCACCGTGGACCCGGATGAGTTGCCGCTCCGCCAATGCGAGACCGATGCCGTTGGTGGCGGCGAACTGCTCGGCGAACACGAATCCCGGGACGCGCTGGATCGCCGGGAGACTTCTGGCCAGGGCCGCATCTCCGAAACGCCGCAGAAGGACCGTCCCGCTCGCATCCGCGACGGAGATGTTCATCTTGGTGCCCGCGAACGTGGACTGCAGCCGGTCGAGTACCGGATCTGACGCGCGGACGAGCCGACCGTCCCGGTCGAAGTCCTCCCGGAAGGGAAGGTCGGACTGGTCCGGCGAGAGACCCAGGGACCTGCAGCGCTGCCATGAATGCAAGATCGGCGTTCTTACGCCTCCCTCAACCGGCTCGCCCTGCAGAAAACGCTCACGGAGACTGGCGGGCACTGCGCCGCCTGTCGCACGCCACGTCCGCATCGATTCCCCGTCGGCCGGAACCACGCTTCACCTCGCTCCCGCCTTCAACAATCCACTATTGGGAAATACCGCAGCATTGACGAGAATACGGGCATTAGGAATACGAGTCACGTTTCGTGAGGTTCCACACCCGCGGTGACCGGACGGCACCGGGTCGAGGGCGTCCAGCAGCGGCTGATCCAGGACTTGGGGGCACAGGCGGGACGGGTAAACCGAACCGTGGTTCCGTCAGCGGAGCTGCGCGGCGAACGCCTCGTAGGCCCGCTCGTCGAAGAGGACGAACCTGGCTTCCTCGACCGATGCATGTGCTGCCCGCACCGTCTCCACGGCGATACGGGCGCCGTCGTCGATCGGCCAGCCGTAGATGCCGGTGGAGATCGCGGGGAACGCGATCGTACGGGCACCGAGTTCGGCGGCGACCCGCAAGGACTCCCGGTAGCAGGAGGCGAGCAGGCCGGAGCGGTCCTCGCTCTGGCTGTAGACCGGGCCCACCGTGTGGATCACCCAGCGGGCGTCGAGTTCGCCCGCGGTCGTGGCGACCGCTTGCCCGGTCGGCAGGCCCTTGCCGTACCGGGCGGCGCGGAGCTTGCGGCACTCGTCGAGGATGGCCGGTCCGCCGCGCCGGTGGATGGCTCCGTCTACGCCTCCGCCGCCGAGCAGTGAGGAGTTCGCGGCGTTCACGATGGCGTCGACGCTCTGCCGGGTGATGTCGCCCCGGACGAGTTCGATGGCGGTCATGGCGGTCATGACTGGCGCAGCATCCTCCATACGGCCTTGGCGGCGTTGTGTCCGGACATGCCGTGCACGCCCGGCCCCGGTGGGGTGGCCGAGGAGCAGATGAACACGGCCGGATGCGGTGTGCTGTACGGGAACAGGGACAGCTTGGGCCGCAGCATCAGTTGCAGTCCGGAGGCCGCGCCGCAGGCGATGTCCCCACCCACGTAGTTGGCGTTGCGAGCGGCCATCTCGGGCGGGCCCGCCGTGGCGCGGGCCAGGACGCGGTCGCGGAAGCCCGGCGCGAACCGCTCCAGCTGGCGCTCGATGGCGTCCGTGAGGTCTCCGGTCCAGCCGTTCGGCACATGGCCGTACGCCCAGAAGACCTGCTTTCCGTCCGGCGCACGGGACGGGTCGACGACGCTGGGCTGCACGGTGATCAGGAACGGTGCGTCCGGCGCCCGGCCTTCCCGCGAGGCCGCGTGCAGGGCGGTGCCGATCTCGGCCGTGTTTGCGCCGATCTGCACCGTCCCGGCGCGGCGGGCCTCCTTCGCGGCCCAGGGCACAGGTCCGTCCAGGGCGTAGTCGATCTTGAAGACGCCCGGCCCGTAGCGGTATCGCTCGTAGTACCGGCCGAAGCCCGCGATCCGGCTGAGGGCGGCGGGCGAGGTGTCGAAGACGTACGCGCGCGCGGGCGGCAGGTCGTCGAGGCGCTTGACCTCGTAGTCGGTGTGGACGGTGCCGCCGAGGTCCTTGAGATACGCGGTGAGCGCGTCGGAGATCGACTGTGAGCCGCCACGTGCGACGGGCCAGCCGCCTGCGTGCGCGGCCAGCGCGAAGACGAGGCCGACGGCGCCCGTGGCGAAGCCGTCGAGCGGGGCCATGACATGCGCGACCAGACCCGCGAACAGCGTCTTGGCCCGATCGTCGCGGAATCTGCGCATCAGCCAGGTCGAGGGCGGCAGACCGACGAGACCGAAGCGGGCGAGAGTGATCGGGTGGCGGGGCAGCGCGGTGAGCGGCAGCGACATGAAGTCCCGGGCGAGCGTGTCCCATCTGCCGGTGAAGGGCTCGACCAGCCTGCGGTACGCCCCCGCGTCTCGCGGCCCGAAGGACGCGGCTGTCTCGGCCACGGACCGTGACAGCACGGACGCGGTTCCGTCCAGGAAGGGGTGCGCCATGGGCAGGTCGTGGTGCAGCCACTCCAGGCCGTACCGCCCGAGTGGCATCGCCTTGAAGGCGGGCGAGTTGGCCCCCAGCGGGTGCGCGGCCGAGCACGGGTCGTGCCGGAAGCCGGGCAGTGTCAGCTCCTCGGTGCGGGCGCCTCCGCCGACCGTCTCGCGTGCCTCGAAGACGGCCACGCTGAAGCCGCGACGGGCCAGCTCCACGGCAGCCGTCAGTCCGTTCGGCCCCGCACCCACCACGACCGCATCGAGCATCGACGGCACCTTCGGACTCCTTTGTCAGCCGGTGGCCATTCGGGTTCAGGATATGCCGGGCGGGTGACAGTCCCCGGGCGCGGGTGGTCGTCTCCGGCCATCCGCTGCGGCCTCCGGCCCGAGTGCGGCGCAGCCGCCTGAGGGTCAGGCTCCGCCCGCCAGCAGGCCCGCCACCCGGTGAGCCGTGGCCGCGTCCCGCGCCGCGGTGAAGGGGAGGGCGTTACCGCCCGTTATACGGAACGGCTCGCCCGCGCGGGTCAGGTGCGCACCGCCCGCCTCCTCGACCAGCAGCAGGCCGGCCGCGTGGTCCCAGGCCGCTTCCCAGGAGAAGCCGGTGGCGTCCAACTTGCCGCGGGCGACGGCCAGATACTCGAGGCCGGCGGAGCCGCACGGCCGGGTCCGCACGCCCTCCGTGCGCAGGCCGAGCAGAGCGCGCTTCTCGTCGTCGGTCGTGAAGTCCGGGTGGGACGTGGCCACTTCGAGCGGACGGTCCGGCGCGGGCGAACCGGAGCGCAGGGGCACTCCGTCGAGTGCCGCGCCCCCGCCCCGTATCGCCGTGGCGAACAGGTCGAGCGCCGGGGCGTACGTCCAGGAGGCGAGCACCTCGCCGCCCAGCGCGAGCGCGACCAGGGTGCAGAAGCCGGGGTTGCCGTGCACGAACTGCCGTGTCCCGTCGACCGGGTCGACGATCCACACCGGTGCCTCGCCTCGGATCGCCTCGTACGTCAGCGGGTTGGCGTGCACCGCCTCCTCGCCGACCACGACCGAGCCGGGCAGCAGGGCGCCGAGCGTGACCGTGAGGTACTCCTCGGCCTTGCGGTCGGCATCTGTCACCAGGTCGTGAGGGCCTGTCTTCTCGTCCACCTCGTGCGCGGCGAGCTGCCGGAAACGCGGCATGATCTCTGTCGCCGCCGCCTTGCGGACCGCTTCCTCCACGTCGGACGTGCCGTGCGCGAGAAACTCTTCGATGGTTTCGCTGTCTTCGATCACCACTCCATGAGAGCACGCGGCACTGACAATCCCCGCCCGGCCGGTGCACTCCGGGTGGAATCGGCATGAACTCACCACGCCGGGGGTGTCAGCAGTTTCAGGAGTCAGCGTCCGACCGCGTACCCCTGCATCCCCCGCGGATTAGCCGCCGCCGACAGCACCCCGCTCTCCGGGTCCCGCGCGACCGCGCACAGCCGCCCTTCGGACCAGGGCGGTCCGACCTGTACGTCGTGACCCCGGCGACGCAGTTCGTGGGCGACGGCCGGGTCCATGCGGGCCTCGACGGTGACGCTGCCGGGGCGCATGCCGCGCGGGTAGAAGGAGCCGGGGAAGCTGTCGTTGTGCCAGTTCGGGGCGTCGATCGCGCCCTGGAGATCGAGTCCGCCGCGCACCTCGGAGCGCAGGGCGACGGCCAGGAAGAAGTGCAGTTGCCACTGGTCCTGCTGGTCGCCGCCGGGTGTGCCGAACGCCATGACCGGCACCCCGCCCCGCAGCGCGAGCGAGGGGGTGAGTGTCGTACGCGGACGGCGCCCAGGCGTAAGGGAATTGGGCAACCCTTCCTCCAGCCAGGCCATCTGGAGCCGGGTGCCGAGCGGGAAGCCCAGCTCCGGCACGACCGGGTTGGACTGCAGCCAGCCGCCGCTGGGCGTGGCGGCGACCATGTTGCCCCAGCGGTCGACGACATCGAGGTGGCAGGTGTCGCCCCGAGTACCGCCGTCCGCCGAGACGTCGGGCTCCCCGGGCACCGGCGACCTCGGGCTCTTGGCCACGGTCGGCTCGCCCGCGCCCGGCGCCGCGAGCGGATCGAACCCCGCCTCCCCGGAGGCCACCACGCGCGCGTGCCCACTGAGCCGCGGAGTACGTCCCCCAGGGCTCCCGGGCCGCAGCTCGTACGAGGCCTTCTCCCCGACGAGCGCCCGCCGCCCCGCGTTGTACTCCTCCGACAGCAGCTCCCCCACCGGTACGTCGGCCGCGTCCCCGTACCAGGCCTCCCGGTCGGCCATCGCGAGCTTGCAGCCCTCGATCAGCAGATGGACGTACTCCGCGGAGCCGTACCGCGGCAGTTCGGGCGGCAGCAGGGCCAACTGCTGGAGGAGGACCGGCCCTTGGCTCCAGGAGCCCGCCTTGCACAGGGTCCAGCCGCGCCAGTCGTACGTCACCGGAGCCTCGTAGGACGCCGACCAGGAGGCCAGGTCGGCTGCCGTCAGCGTGCCCGCGTGGCGTTCGCCGCTGGTGTCCATGGCCGGCCGCGCCGCCTGCCGCACCAGGGCCTCGGCGATGAAGCCCTCGCGCCAGATCCGCCGCGCGGCCTCGATCTGCGCGACCCGGTCACCGCCCGCCCGAGTGGCCTCCGTGATCAACCGCCTCCAGGTCGCGGCCAGCGCCGGATTCCGGAACAGCTCGCCCGGCCGCGGGGCTCGGCCGTCCGGCAGATACACCTCGGCCGACGAGGTCCACTCGGTCTCGAAGAGCTCCCGTACGGTGTCGACGGTCTCGCCGACGCGCTCCACGGGCGCGTGCCCGTCTTCCGCGTATCCGATGGCGTACTTCAGGACGTCCGTCAAAGTCTTCGTGCCGTGGTCCCGCAGGAGCAGCATCCAGGCGTCGAAGGCACCGGGAACGGCGGCGGCGAGCGGTCCCGTACCGGGTACGAGATCCAAACCGAGTCCCCTGTAGTGGGCGATTTCCGCCCCGGCCGGCGCCACGCCCTGTCCGCACAGCACCCGGACCTCGCCGCCCGCCGGGGCCAGGATGATCGGCACCTCGCCCCCGGGCCCGTTCAGGTGGGGCTCGACGACGTGCAGTACGAAACCCGCGGCGACAGCGGCGTCGTACGCGTTGCCGCCGTCCTCCAGCACGGCCATCGCCGACTGCGAGGCCAGCCAGTGCGTGGAGGACACCATGCCGAAGGTGCCCTGGAGCGTGGGACGGGTCGTGAACACGGGCGACTCCTCACTGCCGGGCGGGCATCCGAAGATCGTACGTACCCGTCCGCGGCCGCGAGTACCCGCTACTCCAACGGCTTCCAGGGGGACGTCCCCAAGACGTTGTCGGGGCCGATGTCGAGGTAGTCCTCGGCGCGTACGGTCGTGACCTCGCGTCCCTTCGCAGGTGCGACGCGCAGATAGATGCCCTTCTGGTTGTTCGTCCGCCAGTACAGGCTCGCGTACGCGCTCTCGCCAGGAGCGAGGGTCAGCGGCTCGGGGCCGGGGTCCTCCGGGGCCATGGACACCTCGTCCGTGCCCTCGACGGCGCGCACTCCCGTGAGGGGCGCGCCCGCCTCGTCGAGCACAGTGATGGACGGGTAGCCGTTCAACTCGTACGGCCGTGAACCGCAGTTGGCCAGCGTGAGGCTCGTGGCGCGCAGTCCCATGGCCCCCTGGACGACTTCGGTGCCGAGGCGCACACCGGACGCCGGACAGCCGGAGTCCTGCTGGACCGGCACGCTCGGCGACGCCTCGGGAGTGACGGCCGGGGGCAGCTCCACGGGAAGCGTCGCCGACGGTGACGGCGGGAGTTTGGGGTCCGGATCGCGCTCACGCTCCAGTTCGGCGGAGAGCCCGCAGCCGCTCGCACTCAGCGCCAGCAGGCAGGCGAGCACGGCATACGAGGACGACCTGCGGCGTATCGCGATCACGCGCCGATCATCGCACGCACCCTCGACGGAAGGATTCACTCCGCGTGACCGCGCGCCGCCACCAGCCCCGACTCATAGGCGAAGACGACGAGTTGGGCCCGGTCGCGGGCGCCGAGCTTGGTCATCGCGCGGCTGATGTGGGTCTTGGCCGTGAAGGGGCTGATGACCATGTGGGCGGCGATCTCCTCGTTGGTGAGCCCGCGGGCGGCGAGTGCGGTGACCTCGCGCTCGCGGCGGGTCAGGCACTCCAGACCGGGAGCGGTGGCCCGGTCCGGTGGCCGGGACACGAACTCGCCGATCAGCGTGCGCGTGACCGACGGCGACAGCAGCGCTTCGCCGCGCGCCACGACCTCGATGGCCTGGAGCAGATCGGCGGGCTCGGTGTCCTTGAGCAGGAACCCGCTGGCCCCGGCGCGCAGCGCCTCGAAGACATACTCGTCCAGGCCGTAGTTGGTGAGGATGACCACGCGTACACCGGACAGTTCGGGATCGGCGGCGATGCGGCGGGTGGCCTCGATGCCCGACATCACCGGCATCTGAACGTCGACGAGGGCGACGTCGGGGACATGGGTGCGCACCAGCTCCAGCCCCTGCTCCCCGTCGGCGGCCTCGCCGACCACCTCGATGCCGTCCTCGGCGTCCAGGAGTGCCCGGAACCCGGCCCGCATCAGCGCCTGGTCGTCGATGAGTGCGACCCGGATCACGAGGCGTCCAGCGGCAGTCGGGCCCGCACGGAGAAACCGCCCTCCGCGCGCGGGCCGGCGTGCAGCGCGCCGCCCAGCGCCGTGATGCGTTCGCGCATGCCGGTGAGGCCGATGCCCTCGGTGGGCGGCCGGGCCGGGTCTGCGGAGCCGTCGTCGTCGATCCGTATCTCCAATTCGCCCTCTCGGTAGTCCAGTTGGACCATGACTTTGGCGGGTCCCGCGTGCCGGGCGGCGTTGGTGAGGGCCTCCTGGACGATGCGGTACGCCGCGCGGTCCACGGTCGCCGTCAGCGGACGCTCAGCGCCGCTCACGGTCAGGTCGACGGCCAGGCCTGCCGCGCGGGCGCGCTCCACGAGCAGGGCCGGGGTACCGGTGGGCTCGTCGGTGCGCAACACGTCGAGTGTGGCGCGCAGTTCGCGCATCGCCTCGCCGCCGGCCTCCTGGATGGCGAGCAGCGCGGGCGGCACCTCCTCGCCACGCTTACGGGCGAGGTGCACGGCGACGCCCGCCTGGAGCTTGACGATCGAGATGCTGTGCGTGAGGGAGTCGTGCAACTCCCTGGCTATACGCAGGCGTTCCTCTCCGGCCCGGCGCAGGGCGGCCTCCTCTCGGGTGCGTTCGGCCTCCAGCGCGCGCTGTTCGGTCTGGCGCAGATACGCCTGCCAGTTGCGCCCTGCGAGACCGGTGACGACGGCGCACAGGAACCAGCCCGCGAGCAGCGCGGTCCGCTCGACGGCGGCCTGGGACGTGGGGTCAGTTGCGAGATACCCCCCGAGGAACACGGCGCTCGCGATCGCACCCACGCCTCGATGCCCCGCCTGAGCCGCCGCATGGACGGCGGCCACCACCGGGAGGGCGGACACGGGTCCTGGGTGAGCGTGCAGCACATAGCCGGTCAGCGCGACCGTGGTCACAGCGAGCACCACGCACGGCGCCCGCCGGTACGCTGCCAGCACCAGCGAACCGGTCACGATCAACGCATGGTCGAGCGGGGTCGTGTCCGCGTCGAAGGCCGCCGCGGCCACGACGATCGCGCCGATCACGACAGCGAGTACCGCGTCGACGACGTGCGCGCGTAACACCTGGTCCCCGTTCATGTCCGCACAGTAAACCGCCGCACCGACAACGGCGTCCGCCCTGTGGACAACCCCGCGACTACTCCCGGCGCAGTAGTCCGCCGACCGGGCGACCTCGTCGACGCAGCCTCAACTGCCTTCGCCCGTACGACGCCCGAAGGCACCCGCCGGAGCCAGGGTTCTCCTCATGACTTCACCCTTCCGGTACACCGAACCCATCCCGCCCAAGGCCGCCACCGGCCGCACCGCCGCCGTCTACGAGCAGCTCGCCGCGGATTTCGGCATCGAGGACGCCTCTCCCTTCGTCGCCCTCTCCTCGGCGCCCGAACTCCTCGCTCCCACCTGGGCCTTGATGCGTGAGTCCCTGATTGCGGGCAAAGGCAGCCGCACCGGCAAGGAGTTGGCCGCCGTGGGAGTGTCGCGCGCCAACAAGTGCCCGTTCTGCGTGGACGCGCACACCATGCTGCTGCACGCCACCGGCGACCACGCCCTCGCCGAGCGCCTGGCGCACGGGAAGCCGCCGGAAGACGAGCAGCACGCGCGCGTGCTCGCCTGGGGCGAGGCGACCCGCACCCCTGGCAGCCCGGACGTCTCGACGCTCCCCTTCCCTGCCGAACACACTCCCGGGTACGTGGGTACCGCCCTCTCCTTCCACTTCATCAACCGGATCGTCTCGTCCCTGGTGACCGAGAACCTTCTCCCGGGCAACGTCCAGCGCTTCCGGGTGGTGCGCAGCCTGGGAGGCCGTTCGCTGGCCAAGACCGTGCGCCGACGCTTCGTTCCGGGTGCGAGTCTCGCGCTCCTCGACGAAGACGAAACGAGTCCCGCCCCCTCCTGGACGGCCGGGACAACGGTCGGCCCGGCGTACGCGGCGCTCCGGACGGCCGCCACAGCGGGCGCCGGCCTCCTCACCGAGGCCGACCAGACGCTCGTACGGGAGGCCGTCGAGGCGTGGGACGGCACGCACCCCCCGCTCGCCTGGCCGACCCTGCCGGACCGCGAGGACAGGCCGGGCGCACGTCTGGCGCTGCTGGCCGCGCTGGCGCCGTACCGCATCACCGACGAGGACGTGGCGGCCTGGAAGAAGCCGCCGTTCACGGACCACTGCCTGGTCCATCTGATCGCGTACGGCGCGTTCGCCGCCGTCGACCGCATCGAGCGGGCGCTGCCCCTGCGCATCCACGAGGAGACCGCGTGACCAGGACCGCCTAGCCGCTGTGACCGCACGGCCACGGAGCGAGTTCGCACTACCGCCTCACAGGGAGGCATGTGACACTGGCGTCCCGTCCGCAGTGTGGCCCCCTCCGCACCCATCCCCCACGAGAAGTGCGCCGTGCGTTCTCTTCCTCTGCCGCTCGCCCTTACCGCGCGTCTACTGCCGGTCGCCGTGCTCGCCTCAGCCGGCTGGGCGCTGGCGTCCGGGCCGTTCGCCGCGTCTCCGGCCGGGGACGCGGACAACAAGGCGTCCTCGGACAGGCCCAGCGCGTCGCCGTCCGCGCCGTCCACGGCGGCGGCGAGCCAGACGTACCGCGTCTCGCCCAAGCCCTGCCAAGGGATCGGGGTGAAGACGGTGACCTCACTGGTGCCGGGCGCCAAGGCGGTCGGCAAGGAGATTCCGTCGACCGACGAGTCGGTGCGCCGCACCTGCTCCTGGAACGCGCTCAAGGGGTTCGACTACCGCTGGCTCGACATCTCGTACGAGATCAAGAAGACCGACCAGACCGCCACGGCCGCCTACAAGGAGCGCGTCGCGAAGCACAGCGGCGGAGGGGCGGTCCCCGGTCTCGGCGACGAGGCGTACTCGGTGGTGAACCTCACCACCGAGGACAAGCAGCAGACGCGCGAAGGCATGGTGATCGTCCGCGTGTCCAACGCGATGGTGGTCGTGACGTACAACGGCAGTGACTTCGAGTCGAAGAAGGCGCCCGGTACGGACGAGATCAACAAGGGCGCCATCAAGGCGGCCAAGGAGGCGGTGGCCGCGCTGGAGAAGGCTCAGTAGAGCCATTTCTCCGGCGCGGCCCGCACCAGCGCGTCAGGGTCGGGCGGCGTCTTGAGACTGGGAATCGCGCTCCCTGCCGCCCATCAGCACCACGTACAGCAGCAGCGACGTGGCCAGGCCCACCGCCCAGCCGTAGTCGGCCAGCGGCTTCAGGAACGGGATCAGTCCGTCGACCGGGAACGGCCCGTTCTTCTGGCCCTCGGCGTTCACCGTCGAGTACGAGCCGCCGACGGCAAGCACGCCGCCGACCACGAAGGCCGCCACGGCCTTCCAGTTCCAGCCGGCCGAGTACCAGTAGCGCCCGCCGGGCGTGTACAGGTCCGCGAGATGCAGGACCGTACGGCGGATGATCCAGTAGTCGGCGATCAGGATGCCCGCGACCGTGCCGAGCAGACCGCCGACCACCCCGAGCCAGGTGAAGATGTAGAACTCGGGCGTGGAGATCAGCTTCCACGGGAAGATCAGGATGCCGATGACACCCGTGATCAGCGCGCCCGTACGGAAGTTGATGAACTTCGGGGCCAGGTTGGCCAGGTCGTACGCCGGGGAGACCACGTTCGCCGCGATGTTCACGGAGATCGTCGCGACCAGCACGGTGATCAGGGCGAAGAGCAGGCCGAAGGTGTTGTCCGCCTTGGCGGCGAGTTCCACCGGGTCCCAGATCGCCTCGCCGTAGACGACCTCGGAGCCGGCGGTGACCAGCACGGCGAGGATCGCGAACAGCGTCATCGTCGTGGGCAGGCCGAGCGACTGGCCCCAGGTCTGCGCCTTCTGGCTGGCGCCGAAGCGGGTGAAGTCGGGGATGTTGAGGGACAGGGTGGCCCAGAAGCCGATCATGCCCATCAGGGACGGGAAGAAGACCGGCCAGAAGTCGGCACCCCAGCCGAGCTGCGAGGGCTGTGACAGCAGCTGCCCGAAGCCGTCCGCCTTGACGGCGATCCAGATCAGCAGCACGAAGGCGCCGACGATCACGAAAGGCGCAGCCCAGTTCTCGAAGTGCCGCAGGAAGTCCATGCCGCGGTAGATGATCGCGATCTGCACCGCCCAGAAGAGGAGGAAGCAGAGCCACAGCGGCCATGGATTGCCCGCGATCTTGCTCGCGTTCTCCCACTCACCTCCGGTGAGCTTGGAGCCCAGCGCGAAGATGCCGCTGCCGCCGATCCAGGTCTGGATGCCGAACCAGCCGCAGGCCACGGCCGCGCGGATCAGCGCCGGGATGTTGGCTCCGCGCAGCCCGAACGAGGCGCGGGCGAGCACCGGGAACGGGATGCCGTACTTGGGTCCGGCATGACCGGTGGCCAGCATCGGCAGCAGCACGATGACGTTGGCCAGGGCGATGGTGAAGACGGCCTGCTTCCAGTCCATGCCGAGGGCGACCAGGCCGGAGGCCAGGGTCCAGCTGGGGATGCAGTGGGCCATGGATATCCACAGGGCCGCGAAGTTGTACGTCGTCCACTTGCGCTCGGAGACCGGAACGGGACGCAGGTCCTCGTTGGCGAAGGGACTGTCGGAGGGGAAGGCGCCGGGGGCGAGTTCGATCCGGCCGGCGTCGTCAGTGGTCTGAATCGGCGGCGGACCCGTGGGGACGGTTTCGGTCATGGGCAGGCCAATCAAGGAGGCGGGACGGAAAGGCCGTGCGGGGCCAGGGCGGCGCCGGGGCAGGGCGGCGTGGGACGTGCCTGCCCATTCCCGGCGTCGCCCACCCCTCCCCGGGACGGCAGGGAGGGGGGACAAGGTGTGGGGGCAGCGAGGAGCGGTGGGTACGGATGGATCAGGAGTTCAGGGCGGGGATGACCTTCTTGCCGTACGCGTCGATCACGGCCTCCTGCGCGTCATGCATGTCGTACACGGCGAACTGGTCGACGCCCAGCTCACGCAGCATGTTCAGCTTCTCGATGTGCTTCTCGACCGGGCCGATGACGCAGAACCGGTCGACGATCTCGTCGGGCACGAACTGGGTGTCCGGGTTGCCGCTGCGCCCGTGGTGCGAGTAGTCGTATCCCTCGCGGGCCTTGATGTAGTCGGTGAGCGTCTGCGGGACCACGGCGCCGTCGGAACCGTACTTGGACACCAGGTCCGCGACATGGTTGCCGACCATCCCGCCGAACCAGCGGCACTGCTCACGCGCGTGAGCGAGCGCCTCGGGCGAGTCGTCCTCGGTGACGTACGCCGGGGCGGCCACACAGATCTTGACGTCGGACGGGTCACGACCGGCGGCGACCGCCGCGTCCTTGACCGCCTTCACCATGTACTCGGTCAAGTACAGGTCGGACAGCTGGAGGATGAAGCCGTCGGCCTCCTCGCCGGTCATCTTCAGGGCCTTCGGACCGTACGCGGCCATCCAGACCGGGAGTTCGGCTCCGGGCTTGATCCACGGGAACCGGATGACGGTGCCGCCGCCGAGGTCCGCCTCCTCGCCGCTGCCCAGTGCCCGGATCACCTTCATGGCCTCGCTGATACGGGCCAGGGTGTTGGGCTTGCGGCCCGCGACCCGCATCGCGGAGTCACCGCGGCCGATGCCGCAGATCGTGCGGTTGCCGAACATGTCGTTGAGCGTGGCGAAGGTCGAGGCGGTGACCTCCCAGGTGCGGGTGCCCGGGTTGGTGACCATCGGGCCGACCTTCAGCTTCGACGTGTTCGACAGGATCTGGCTGTAGATCACGAACGGCTCCTGCCACAGCACGGCGGAGTCGAAGGTCCAGCCGTACGTGAAGCCGTTGCGCTCGGCCCGCTTCATCAGGCTGATGACGCGGGAGGCTGGGGGGTCGGTCTGCAGGACGAGTCCGAAGTCCATGTGCGCCGCTCCTAGTTGAGGTACTGACAGGTGGAGCGGGGGGTGTAGACGCCGTGCCCGGCACGTCCGGTGAACTCCCGCTCGGTGATGACGAGTTCGCCCCGCGAGAGGACCGTCTCGACGCGGCCGGTGACGCTCTTGCCCTCGTACGCCGAGTAGTCGACGTTCATGTGGTGCGTGTCGGCGGACATGACCTGCTCGGCCCCCGGGTCGTAGATGACGACGTCGGCGTCGGCGCCCGGAGCGATGGTGCCCTTCTTCGGGTACAGGCCGAACATCCGGGCCGGAGTGGCGCAGGCGATCTCGATCCAGCGGCGGCGGGTGATGTGCCCGTCGACGACGGCCTGGTGGAGGAGGTCCATACGGTTCTCGACGCCCGGCAGACCGTTGGGGATCTTGGAGAAGTCACCGCGGCCGAGCTCCTTCTGGCCGACGAAGCAGAAGGGGCAGTGGTCGGTGGAGACGACCTGGAGGTCGTTCGTCCTGAGGCCCCGCCACAGGTACTTCTGGTGCTCCTTGGGGCGCAGCGGCGTGGAGCACACATACTTGGACCCCTCGAAGTCCGGCTCCGCGAGGTTGTCCGTGGACAGGAACAGATACTGCGGGCAGGTCTCGCCGAAGACGTTCAGACCTTCGTCACGCGCCCTTGCCAGCTCGGCGACTGCCTCCATCGCCGAGACGTGCACGACATACAGCGGGGCGCCCGCGACCTGTGCGAGCTTGATGGCGCGGTGGGTGGCCTCGGCCTCAAGGAGCGCCTTCCGCACCTCTCCGTGATACCTGGGGTCGGTCTCACCGCGAGCCAGCGCCTGCTCGACCAGGACATCGATCGCTATGCCGTTCTCGGCGTGCATCATGATCAGTCCGCCGTTCTCGGCGGAGCGCTGCATGGCGCGCAGGATCTGGCCGTCGTCGCTGTAGAAGACGCCGGGGTACGCCATGAACTGCTTGAAGGAGGTGACCCCCTCCTCCACGAGCAGGTCCATCTCCTTGAGCGTCTCCTGGTTGACGTCGGAGACGATCATGTGGAATCCGTAGTCGATGGCGCACTTGCCGTCGGCCTTGGCGTTCCAGGCGTCCAGGCCCTCGCGCAGCGAGCGGCCCACGGTCTGCACGGCGAAGTCGACGATCGTCGTGGTGCCGCCCCAGGCCGCGGCCCGGGTGCCGGTCTCGAAGGTGTCGGAGGCGAAGGTGCCGCCGAACGGCAGCTCCATGTGCGTATGGGCGTCGACGCCGCCCGGAATCACGTACTTCCCGGTGGCGTCGATGGTGCGCTCGGCGGTCCAGGCCTCGGCGGCCGGGGTGCCGGAGGCGGCGAGGGCGGCGATGCGGCCGTCCTCGATCAGGACGTCGGCGTGGATCTCGTCGGACGCGGTGATGACGAGGCCACCGCGGATGACGGTACGACTGCTCATGGTCCCTCTCCTGGTCCTGCGGTGGTGGGCGCTGCTGACGTACGGATGCGCCCGGCGTCGTCCGGATCGGTGGACGACGCCGGGACGACGGTCACTGGTGTACTACGGGGCGCTCCTCAGCGCCCGCTCGAGGATCGCGGCGCCCTCTTCGGCCTCCGCGACGGTGAGCGAGAGCGGTGGGGCGATGCGCAGGACGCTGGTGTTGTGACCGCCGCCCTTGCCGATCAGCAGGCCTTCCTCGCGGGCCGCTTCGAGTACGGCGGCGGCCGCGTCCGGGTCGGCCTCGTCGGTGCCGGGTTTCACCAGCTCGACGCCGATCATCAGTCCGCGGCCACGGATCTCGCGTACGCCCGGATGCTGTGCGGCGATGGCCCGCAGCCGCTCGATGAGCATGCCGCCGACGCGGCGGGCGTTGCCCTGGAGGTCGTGTTCGAGGAGGTACGTGAGGTTGGCGTTCCCGGCGGCCATCGTGACCGGAGAGCCGCCGAAGGTCGAAATGGAGTTGGAGTCAAGGCAGTTCATGACGTCGGCCCGGGCGACGACCCCGCCGATCGACATGCCGTTGCCGATGCCCTTGGCGAAGGTCAGCATGTCCGGCGGTCCTGAGGCGCCGTGGGCCTGCCAGCCCCAGAAGTGGTCGCCGGTCCGGCCCCAGCCGGTCTGCACCTCGTCGGCGATCCACAGGATGCCGCGCTTCTGGAGCACCTCACGGAAGGCCGCGTACAGTCCGTCCGGCGGTGCGGTGAAGCCGCCGACGCCCTGAATCGGCTCGGCGATCAGGGCCGCGGGCGCGCGGACATGGCCCAGCAGGTCCTCCAGGTCGGCGACGCAGGCCGCGATGAAGCCGGCGTCGTCGAGGTCTGCGTACGGGCCGCGGGTGCGGACGCCGCCGTGGACGTACAGCGTCTGGAGGGGCGAGAGGCTGGTCGGTGACCAGCCTTTGTTGCCGGTGATGCCGACCGCGCTGAACGAACGGCCGTGGTAGCTGTTGCGCATCGCCAGGATCTGGTTGCTCTGCCGGTACGCGGTCGCCAGCAGCAGCGCGGTGTCGTTGGCCTCCGTGCCGGACGTCGTGAAGAAGACGCGGGCGTCCGGAATGCCGGACAACTGGGCGACGCGCTCGGCGAGTTCGACCATCGGCCGGTCGAGGTAGAGGGTCGAGGTGTGGATGATCCGCCCGGCCTGCTCGCTGACGGCCTTCGTCACCTCGGGGAGCGCGTGCGCGGTCATGGTGGTCAGAATCCCGCCGAAGAAGTCGAGGTACTTCTTCCCGGCGGCGTCCCAGACGTGGCGGCCCTCGCCGTGGGTGATCTCGAGGGGGTCGGCGTAGTAGAGGGCGAGCCAGTCGGGGAGGACTGCTTTGTGGCGGGCGTACAGGTCACTCATGGCTGCACCAGTCCCTCGTAGGCGTCGGGGCGGCGGTCCCGATAGAAGGCCCATTGCTGCCGCACCTCTTCGATCACGTCGAAGTCGAGGTCGCGTACGACGAGTTCCTCGGACTTGTCGCTCGCGGTCTCGCCGACGAACTGCCCACGGGGGTCGACGAAGTAACTCGTCCCGTAGAAGTCGTTGTCGCCGTACTCCTCCTGGCCGACGCGGTTGATCGCGGCGATGAAGTACTCGTTGGCGACGGCGGCGGCGGGCTGCTCCAGCTGCCAGAGGTAGCCGGAGAGCCCACGGGAGGTGGCGGAGGGGTTGTAGACCAACTGGGCTCCGTTGAGGCCGAGTTGCCGCCAGCCTTCCGGGAAGTGGCGGTCGTAGCAGATGTAGACGCCAACCTTGCCCACGGCCGTGTCGAAGACGGGCCAGCCCAGGTTGCCCGGTTTGAAGTAGTACTTCTCCCAGAAACCCTTGACCTGGGGGATGTGGTGCTTGCGGTACTTGCCGAGGTAGGTGCCGTCGGCGTCGATCACGGCGGCGGTGTTGAAGTAGAAGCCGGACTGTTCGACCTCGAAGACCGGGACGACGATGACCATGCCGGTTTCGCGCGCGAGCTCCTGCATACGCGTCACGGTCGGGCCGTCCGGTACGGGCTCGGCCCACTTGTAGTGTTCCGGCTCCTGGACCTGGCAGAAGTACGGGGCGTTGAAGACTTCCTGGAATCCGATGACCTTCGCGCCCTGGCGGGCCGCTTCGCGGGCGTGTTCCTCGTGCTTGGCGACCATGGATGCGGAGTCGCCGGTCCAGGTGGCCTGGACCAGGGCGGCACGTACGACGTTGGCCATGAGCTTGCTCCTTCGACCGGGCGTCAGCGTCTACGTCTCTACGCCCGTAGACGCTGGAGCCCCGAAAGTAAGCCGAGCCGCTGCGCTGGGCAAGACCATCGTCGTTAACCGGAGGATTCGATCATGTTTCTTACTCCGGTGGGGTTGCCTCCGGCGGTTGGGCGGGTGGGCGGTTGGGTTCGTTGTCGGGTGCGGGTTGGTGGGTGGTTGCTCGCGCAGTTCCCCGCGCCCCTGGGTGGGTGGTGGGTCGGGGCCGTGGGCCGGTGCGTCAGCCCGTCGCAGGGTGGGCATACGGCCCTCCGGCTC